>JBBRGX010000048.1:0-17872 GCA_038223605.1 Actinomycetales bacterium
CGCACCCCGGCGGGCGCGACGAGGTCGAGCAGCTCTGGCCGGGCGGCGGGACGGGCGGCGACCGCAGCGTCGGTCCACGAGGATGCGGCCGGATCGGCCACGACGACGGGCAGCAGTCCGGAGAGATCCATGGGTCCTTCGTGGTCGAGCCTGCCCTGGCGCCGACCGCGCCCGGGTCATCGCATCCGAGGGTTCGGGAAGCGGGGTCGAGTCTACGAGGCCGCACCCGCAGCGGCCGCTCGACCGCCCTGGCCCTCCATGCGAGCCTGCGCGGGACGATCGCTCAGGGGGCGGGCCGGATCACCCGGGCGAGTCGGATCACCCGAGCGAGCCGTCGCGCTCCTCGCCCCCGAGCCCACCACTCTCGAGCGCAGCGAGCGCCCTGCGCAGCATCGAGCTCGACGTGTGGACCGTGTAGGGGAAGTAGTGCACGTCGACGCCGACCGACGCGAAGTCCTTCTCGAGCTTGTCCCCCTTGGGGGTCCCCCGCCAGTCGTCGCCCTTGAAGATCACGTCGAAGCGGACGTCGGCCCAGGTGACGAGCTTGTCGGGCTGCGTCTCGACGTAGACGTCGTCGACGACATCGATGTGCCGGACGATCTCGAGCCGCTCGGCGAGCGGGATCACCGGTCGCCGCCCCTTCGTCAGCTCCAGCACATCGTCCGCCACCACTCCCGCGACGAGCCGGTCACAGTGGTCCTTGGCGAGGCGCAGGACGTTGAGATGGCCGATGTGGAAGAGGTCATAGGCCCCGGGGGCGTAGCCGATCTTCACGTCCTGCTCCTTCGCGCTCGACGACAGGGTCTCGCGGCATCGGACGCCATCGTCGCGCAGCACCCCTGAACGGGTACGGCCGTGGTTCGAGGGTAGGTCACGGCCCGTCGGCGAAGCCACCGCCATCGGGGGTGAATCCCCATCGTCCGACCGGCCGGGGCACGGCGAACCCGCCGCGGGAGCTCGCCTCGTTCGTCCTGGTGAACGGTGCGGGGCCGGGGGCCGCGGTGGACGAGCCGGCGCGACGCGGGCTCGTCCTCACCGGCGCGCCAGCGCCCGACGACGACCCGGGACCAGACGTTCGAGTCCCCAGACCGTGACCCGCCCGACGGCCTCCACGACGATCCCTCGGCTCATCTTCGACTCGCCGATCTCCCGCTCGACGAACGTGATCGGCACCTCCACGAGGCGATGTCCCGCCGCGACCACGCGGCGGGTGAGGTCGATCTGGAAGCAGTACCCCTGACTCTCGATCCCCCCGGCGACGATCTCGCGCAGCACATCGCTGCGGTAGACCCGGAAGCCGCCGGTGACGTCCTTGACCGGGAGCCCGAGGGCGAGGCGGGCGTAGAGGCTTCCTGCGCGAGAGAGCAGGAGCCGGTGCCGTGGCCAGTTGACGATCATGCCGCCACGGACCCATCGTGAGCCGAGCACCGCAGCGACGGAGGGGTCGGCAAGGGCGGCCAGCAGATCGGGGAGCTGCTCGGGCTGGTGCGAGCCGTCCGCATCCAGCTCCACGACCGCGTCGAACGAGTGGTCGAAGGCCCAGGCGAAACCGGCGAGGTACGCCGCGCCGAGCCCGCCCTTGGCCGTCCGGTGCATCACGTGCACGCCGGGGTCCGCCGCAGCGAGGGCGTCGGCGACGTCGCCCGTGCCGTCGGGTGAACCGTCGTCGATGATCAGGACGCTCGCCTGGGGAACGGCCCGCCGCAGGCGTCCGATGACGGACTCGATGTTCTCCCGCTCGTTGTACGTCGGGATGCACACCAGCACCCGTGACGGGGTGCCGTCCAGGGGCGTGCGGTCGGCTCCGGTCGTGCCGGTCATGGGGACTCCTCCTGCTCGAGCTCCGCAGCGACGGGGCCACGGGCTGCTGCGGGTCGTGGCGATGGCGCGCCATCGGGGCTGGACTGCCGTGCGACGGGTCGCGCCGACGCCGACCGGCCGCGATCGACGGCCCCTCGCCACTCGGACGGCATCTGGAAGAGCCGTCCGAGCCGCACCTTCTCGGCCAGGCGGCGGGCAGGCATGCTCACCGCGATGATCAGCGCGGTGACCACCGGCGGGTACAGCAGGGAGACGACCGGATGGCCGAGCGCCGACTCGACGGCGCCGCGGAACGGGCCGTCGGTGACGACGATGAGGAGCGCGATCCAGAGCGGGTGCAGGACGTACACGCCGAGCGTCTGCCGCCCGAGCGCGCTGCCGAGCCGGCGCAGGGGCGACCAGCGCACGAGCAGGCCGACCGTGACGACGGCGAAGACCATGAACGCCGTGCCCCGGGCCACGAAGACGAGCGAGTCCGTGACCCGCCCGCCGCTGAAACGACCCATCGCCGTCACGCCGGCGGCGAGGACTCCGAAGGCGGCGACCCTGAGGAACGACGCCCCCTCGGCCAGTCGGCGCAGGCGCTCGGCGCCGTACACGCCGAGCGCGAAGAAGAAGAAGACCTCAGGGATGCGCGGCCAGAGGAGCCCGGGGTACCCGAGGGTGTGCACGGTGGCGGACAGCAGCCCGAGGGCGAGGAGCACGATCCATGGCGCGACGCGGTGCGCCGCCGAGAGCACGACGGAGAAGAGCGCGAGCGCGAACAGGTACCAGAGGGTCGTCGCCGGAAGGACGACCTGCGCGATCGTCGCGAGCACTCCGTCGACCCGGTGCGGGAGGCCCTCGGTGGTGACCACGCGGTAGAAGAGGACATAGACCGCGAGCCAGACGAGATACAGGTAGTAGTTGCCGAGGGCGCGCCCGACCATCGGGTCGCCCTGCGGACCGCTCCTGACGCGGCGCGCGAGCACCAGCCCCGATACCGCCAGCAGGACGGGCATGCGCACGCTGCCCAGCACACCGTTGACCCAGCTCCACACGGAGAAGCCGAACCCGTCGGCCGACCCCTCGAACGCTCGGAAGTGCCAGAGGACGACATGGAACAGGACGACGGCGGCGACCGAGTAGCCCCGTGTGGCATCGACCCACGCGAGGCGCGGCGCGCCACCTCGTGGGTCCGGCACGACGCCATGCTCCCCCTGCGCCACCGTCACTCGCTCACGAGGGACGCAGCAGGGGCGCGGCGCAGGAACCAGGCGGGTGGGGCGTAGAGGAACCCCGCGCCGTTCCGCTCCGCGACGCGTCGCAGCACCAGGGCGAGCGCGATCGCGACGACGACGAGCGTCGGCGGTGCGAGCAGGTCCGTCACCCGGTGCCCGAGGGCGCCGCTCAGGTGCAGCGCGATCGCCGTCAGCACGATGATCGGTGTGTGGGCGAGGTAGATCGGCAGGGTCTGCGCGCCGATCGACCGCAGCACCCGCACCCTGGAGAGCAGCCGGGCCGCCGCGATCCCGCCCACGACGCCGATCACGCAGTTGAGGAAGTACAGACCGAAGACCGAGCGAAGACCGAAGTACCAGAGGCTGTAGGAGACGGCGGCCCAGGCGAGGAGCACGGCGACCAGGACGGGAAGCCGTCGCGTGGCACCGATCCTCAGCACCTGCTCGCGGAAGTGCAAGCCGACCAGGAAGAACACGTAGTACTTCACGGCGCCGCTCCAACCGACGTTCACCGACTCCCAGCCACTCAGGGCGACGGCCGAGGCCACCGCTGCCACGCTCACCTGGACGACGGGGCGCACCCGGGACGTCGCCTTCGCTGCCAGGAAGAAGAGGGCCAGCGCCCAGATGAACCAGAGCTCGAGGCGCGGCATCACCGGGGACAGCAGGTAGGCGACCCCGGAGTCGAGGAAGGAGCCCTCGCCCTTCATCCGGACACCGAGGATGAAGACCACCGTTCCGAGGAGGCCCCAGAGCAGGAACACCCAGAGGTAGAGCCGGACCTTGGCGTCCACCAGCTCCCGCCAGGAGCCCCGGACCCACTTGGCAGCGAACAGCCCGGAGAGCGTGAAGAAGAGCGGCATCCGAAGCGAGGACACCACGAAGTTGCCCTGGATCCAGCCGTCGACCCCTGCCCCCGCCGTGCTGAGCCAGTTCGCCGCGTGGAAGCACGCGACCATCGCGATGGCGAGGCCGCGGCCGGCGTCGATCCACTCGATCCGCGCGCGCGCGCCCGCTGCGGGACGAGCCGGCCTGATCATGCGCACCGCGCCATTGTAGGTAGGTGCAGGCCGAGTACCATGACCTGTCCGGACCGCCCGCTTGGGCACCACGAGGTGGAGTGATGCGCGAGACGCTGGCCGCGGGTCAGGTGCCGACGGCACCGCCCACCAGGCTCCTCGAGCGCCGGGTCACCCCGTCCGCCGTCGTCGCCGCGTTCGCCCTCGTCGTCACGGGCATGCGGCTGGAGATCTACCAGACGGTGACCGCCGGGGTCGTTGTCGCCGCGCTTCTCGCACCCCTCTGGCTGGCAGCACTCTCCCGGTACCGCGGCGCGCGACTCCTGCTCCTCGTCGGCGCCGTCGCTGGAGTGACCGGTGTCTGGCTGACGCAGGTCGCGGCCACCGATCACCGGACGTCCACCAAGCTCCTCGTCGCGACGACCATGACCCTGGTCGGCTTCCTCTTCGGGGTCGGCGTCGTCGCCTGGGCACGCACCGTGCTCTCGGACGGCACCGTGGCGATCCTCTACGGCACCGGGCTGATGCTCGGCATCTCGACCTCCGGCCGGTTCGGTGCGAACCCGTGGCGGTTCGGCTTCTCGATCCCCGTCACGGTGCTCGTCCTCGCGCTCGCCTGGCGGAGCGGCCGACGATGGACCGGCGTCGTGGCCGCTCTCGCTCTCGGCGCGGTCTCGGCACTCAATGACGGCCGGTCGACCTTCGCGATGCTCCTCCTCGCGGCTCTCCTGACCGCATGGGTGGCACTCCCGAGGTCGCACTCCGCGCGGACGTCGCGGATGCGCGTCGTCGTGCTCACCGCGCTCCTGGTCGCGGTCGTGTACCAGGTGGGCCAGGGCCTGATCCTCGACGGGTACCTCGGCGAAGGCACCCAGCAACGCACCGCGCAGCAGGTGAGGACGAGCGGCTCCGTCCTGATCGGCGCTCGCCCCGAGCTCGGGGCGAGCATCGCGCTCGTCAAGGAACGGCCGCTCGGCTTCGGTCCCGGCACCTCGGCGAACACCGCAGACGTCCTCGCGGCCAAGTCCGGGATGTCGGCCATCGGCTACGACCCGAACAACGGGTACGTCGAGGTCTACATGCTCGGCACGGGCATCGAGCTGCACTCCGTTCTCGCCGACCTCTGGGCGCAGTTCGGCGCGGCCGGAGTCGTGCTCACGGGGATGATCGTGTGGAACCTGCTGCGCGACCTCTCGGGGCGACTCGCGCACCGCTCGGCCCATGCCCTGATCGTGTTCCTTTCGGTGCGGGCACTCTGGGACGTCGGGTTCAGCCCGTTCTACAGCGCGGTCACCCTCTTGATGCTGACGGTCGGTCTCACGCTCGAGCCTCTCCGACGCCGTCCCCATCACGCCGCCGCGCGCCGCTTGTACTCCGAGTAGACGTAGCCCAGCGCCCCGGTCACCATCCCGGCGCCACGGACGGCCGTGCGCAGCCCACGGATACGCGTCGGCTCGTCGCGGCGCAGGGCGCCGGCCCCGGCACGCAGGGCTCCACCGAGCAGACGCGCGAGGCCCCGCGAGGTGTGCACCGCGCGAGCCCTCCAGCGCGGGAGGGGATGCTCCTCGACGTGCACGGCAGCCCTGCTCCCGGAGTTGCCTGAGCGGAATGCCCGGCGCAGCACCCAGGACCGGGTCAGTCTCGACGCCGGCACGACGTCGACCACGACCGCCTCGTCGCACCAGACGAACGAGCCACCGTGACGGCCGACCTCGAGGGCGAAGACGGTGTCCGAGCCGCCGGAGAGGCCGAACTGCTCGTCGAAGCGGATCCCCCACGACCGGACCTGGACGAGCCCGATGAGCAGGTTGTTCGTCGCGACGACGGGTACCAGGGTTCCTGTCGGGTGGCGCAGGCGGTCGAAGAAGCCACCGGCCTCGAGGAACGGGTCGACGGCACCGTCGAAGCTGGACACCACGCGGCCGGCTACCCCGGTGCACTCGTATCGCCGGTAGGTGTCCAGCAGGGCCGGCAACCATCCGTCGGACGGCCGCTCGTCGTCGTCGACGAAGATCAGGACGTCAGATGACGAGCACTCGTCGAGGGCGCGGTTGCGCGCGGCAGCGATCCCGGGCCTCGGTTCCCACACGTACCGCCACGGACAGCCGAGCTCGGCGCCCTCCACGATCGAGCGGGCCGAGGCCTCCGGATCGTTGTCCACGACCACCAGCTCCGCGCCGTCGATCGCAGCGACCTGCGCCGCGAGGGGAGGCAGCGCGGCAACCAGGTCGGCCGGGCGGCGGAAGGTCAGCGTGACGACACTCACACGCTCGACGCTCGCACCGCCCGGCGACGGCCTCGGTGCCGCTGTCGTCACAGCACCGGATTCACGTCGAGGTTGTCGAAGCGGACCGTCAACGGGCTGTTCGTCGCCGTACCGAAGAGGTACGCGGAGACGCCGACCGAGCCGGGCACCTGGAGCGTCGCGCTCGAGTCGGTGAACAGACCGCGCCAGGTCGTGGGCTCTGCGGTGCCCGCCTTCCAGACCTTCACCCGGACCGTGGTCGGCGAGATGCCGTCGACCTGCACGCGGACCATCAAGGTGTCGCCAGCTGCATAGGTCAGCCCCGAGACGACGCCACCGCTGACGGGGGTCCCGTTCGCGCGGGTGGCGTGCACCTCGACGACGCCGTCCGCCCGGAGCCGCACCCTCGCCCCGTAGAAGTCGGTCGCCGAGACGATGCGACCGGCGACGTACACGAAGGCTCCGCTGCCCGTCGGGACCTTGTCCGGCGTCACGGCGACGACCGTGTCGGTCGAGGTCGCGGAGACGGACGAGAGGGTCGCGGAGACCGTCGTGCTGCGAGCGATGGTGAGCAGACCGGCCGACCCGTCGACCGTGGCACTGCCGATCGCCCCGCTCGTGCTCCAGGTGCCACCGATCTCTGCGGTCCCCCAGCCGTTCGCCGCGATCCGCGCGAACCCGTCACGGGCGATCCCTGGCCCGGGAGTGCCGGTCGTCACGGTGACCAGGTGGCTGACTGACGCCGTCGCGCCCAGGTTGTCGGTGACCGTCAGGGTGGCGGTGTACGTCCCGGCAGCTGCGTAGGCGCGCGAGGCCGTGGCACCGGTGCCGGTGGCACCGTCGCCGAAGACCCACCCGAACCCGGCGATCGAGCCGTCGGGGTCGCTGGAGCCGGAGGCGTCGAAGCTCGCCGTCAGGTTCGCGGTCGAGGACGTGAACACCACAAGGGGCGCGATGTTCGTCACGCCGCCCGGCGTCGTGCCGACCGCCCCTGCCCACAGGTCGTCGAACGACACGGCGACGGGGGCGTTGGTGACCGAACCGAAGAGGTAGCTGCCCAGTGCCACGGAGCCGGCCACCTGCAGGGAGGCGGTCGAGTCCGTCATCGTGGCCCGCCACGCCCCCGGCTCCGGCGTCCCGACCTTCCAGACCTTGGCCCGGACGGTCGTCGGCGCGGTGCCGTCGACCTGGAGCCGCACCTGGAGCCGGTCTCCGGCCGCGAACGTCAGCCCGGTGACGACGCCGCCACTGACGGGTGTGCCGTTCCCCCGCGTGACGTGCAGCTGCACCGAACCGTCCGCCTGGAGCCGCAGGCGTGCGGCGTAGGCGTCGGTCGGGGAGATCCGTCGACCCTCGACGCGGACGTACGCGCCGCTGCCCGTCGGGACCTTGTCGGCCGAGACGATGACCTGCACCTCGGTCGAGGTGGCGGACACCGTGGTCAGCGCTGCGCCCAGCGTGGCGCCGGCGAGCAGGTTCTGCACCCCGGCCTGGCCGTTGACGGTGAAGGCACCAGCGGATCCGGTCAGCGCCCACGGGCCGCCGGTGGTCGCTGCGCCCCATGACCCGAGCAGCGCGCGGGTGAAGGAGTCACGCGCGAGTGCCGTGCTGACCGGCGGGGCCGTGACCACGACCGGATGCGTGACCGCACCGGTCGCGCCCGAACCGTCGGTCACCGTCACGGTCACCGAGTACGTCCCGGCTGCCGCGTAGGTGTGCGTGGCCGTCGCACCCGTGCCCGTGCCACCGTCACCGAACGCCCACGCGTAGGACGCGATCGGACCCTCGGCATCGCTGGACGTCGAGGCGTCGAGCGCCACCGACAGATCCGTCACCGACGAGGTGAACGCCGCCACCGGAGGGGTGTTCACCGGCTCGGTCACGACGACCGAGCTGGTCGAGGACCCCGTGGCGCCGAGGTTGTCGGTGACCACCAGCGTGACCGACTTGGTCCCAGCCGTGGCGTAGGTGTGCGTGGCCGTCGGTCCGGTGGCGGTCGCCCCGTCACCGAAGCTCCACGCCCAGCCGACGACCGTGCCGTCCGAGTCGGCCGACGCCGACCCGTCGAACGCCACCGAGAGATCCGTGACCGTCGAGGTGAAGGTCGCGACCGGGAGCTGGTTCACCGGGGTGGGTGCCACGGAGACGTCGTGCGTCGTCTGAGCCGTCGCCCCGGAGTTGTCCGTGACCACCAGGGTGATCGTGAACGTGCCGGCCGCAGCGTAGGCGTGGCTCGCCGTCGGACCCGACGCCGTCGCCCCGTCGCCGAACTGCCAGGCGTACGAGGCCACTGTGCCGTCGGAGTCGGCGGAACCCGAGCCGTCGACGCTCGCGACGAGCTCGGCCGTCGCGACGGAGAACGCCGCCGTCGGCGCCACGTTGGGCGCTGTCACCACGACACCGTGCGTCACCGAGGCGGTCGCACCGTCGTCATCGGTCACGGTGAGCGTGATGGTGTAGCTGCCGGCGGTCGCGTAGGTGTGGCTCGCGGTCGCACCGGTGCCGACGGCACCGTCACCGAACTGCCACGCGTACGACGCCACGGTGCCGTCGCTGTCCGAGGACGCCGAGCCGTTCACCGCGACACCGAGATCCGTGACGGTCGTCGTGAACGCGGCCACCGGCGGGAGGTTGGCCACGACGGCACCGAGGTCGTAGTGCTGGTGCACCTGGGCCGGGGTGAGGGCGGTCGAGTAGACGGCCACCTCGTCGATCGTCCCGGCGAACCACGGCTGGGGTCCCCAGGTCGTGTCGCCGCCGACCCGCCAGAAGCCGGTGTAGTCCTGGGCGGCCGTCTGCGGGTTCGACGCCCGGAGCAGGCCGTCGACGTAGAGGTTCATCCCGTCGCTCGACTGCGTCGCGACCATGTGGTGCCAGAGCCCGTCGTTGTAGGACGCCGGCGTGGTCGCCGTGTTCGGCTGGCCGGTCCACGTGCCGAAGGTCAGGCGACCGTCGTTCTCCATGTAGATGTGGCGGTCGTACCCGCTCGACGTCCCGGACGGAGAGTTGCCGAAGCCGATGAGCTTTCCGCCGTCGGTCGTGGTGGTGCGGAACCACAGCTCCTCGCTGTAGACCGTCGGGTTCACGAACGAGGTCGTGCTCGCGACGAGCCCGGAGGACCCGCCGAAGTCGGCAGCGGAGTTGGTGACGCCGGACAGGACGCCGACGGCACCCGGGGTGACGTTGCCGGAGTAGACGCCAGGGTTGGCGCCCGTCTGCGACGAGTCGGCCGCAGCAGGACCTGTCGCCTCACCCAGACGCCAGTAGACGTCGGGGTCGAGGTCGTAGACGGCGGCGCCGTAGGCGTCGGCCGGCCGCGGGGTGAAGGCCGACGGCCGACCCGATGCGACGTAGTGGGCGTCCACCTGGTGACGGCTCAGGACCGTGTCGTAGATCGCGACGTCGTCGATGTCACCGGCGAAGTAGGCGTCTCCGCTCCACGGGCTGTCCCCCCCGATGCGCCAGTAGCCGTCGTAGCCCTGTGCAGAGGTGACGTCGCCGCGCTGGGCGACGCGCTTGCCGTCGATCGACAGGGACATCCCTGCCGAGCCGAGGCTCGCCACGACCTGGTGCCACGCGCCGTCGTTGTAGGTCGTGCCGGACGTCACGGTCCGCACGTCGCCGGGGTAGACGCCGAAGGTGATCTGACCGGACGGCTCCATGTAGACGTGCCGGTCGTAGTTCGAGCTGTTGCCCGTGTTCGCGTTGCCGAACCCGACGATCTTCCCGCCGGTGGTGGTCGTCGTGCGGAACCACGCCTCGATCGTGAAGACCTGCGGCCCGGCCTGAGGCGACTGGGTCGCCACGAGACCCGCGGGCGTTCCGTCGACGTGCACAGCAGCGTCAGTGTCGCCGCCGATGGCTCCGGTCACGCCACGGCTCACGCCCGTCGAGGCGATCGCGTCGGACCAGCCCGCCCAGTCGTAGACCGTGGGACCGGTGGACTCGCCGAGCCGCCAGAAGTCCGCAGGGGAGTCGCCGAGGACCGCCGCAGCGTAGGGCGAGAGCGAGCCGCTCGCGCTGACCGTCACGGTCACCCAGTTCGACTGGGCGATGTTGCCGAAGGGGTCGGTGGCGACCACGCGATAGCGCTGCGTCGAGCCAGGGGTCAACCCTGTGTCGTTGAAGCCCATCCGCTTGGGGTCCCAGAACGGCGTCGTCATGGTCTGGGTGTAGATGGGCGGCGCCGCCTGGGTGCCGCGGTAGAGCGCATAGGTGAGCGTCTGGTTGTCGCGGTCCCAGTTCGCCGACCAGTTCACCCGCGCGGTGCCGGCGGCGAAGGACGTCGCGGAGAGCGGGAAGTTGCCGCCCGTGAGCCGCGGACCGTCGGTGTTCGGAGCGATCGACGAGACGGCGAACCGCACGAGACCCTGCTGGCCGATGCCGTTGACCTGGGTGAACTCACCGCCCATCAGCACGTAGTCGTCGTTCCCGCTGACCGTCCACGGGCCCTGGGTCTTGCCGGTGAAGGTTCCGGCGTTGAGGTCGGGGAACCAGGTGAGCAGGTACGGCGACGGCTGGCCAGCGTGGTCCGGGTAGCCGTAGATGTCCGGGGTGTTGACGCCACCGACGACCTTGGACACGGCCGTCGCGTGGTAGAAGGTCCAGGGCGTCGTCTGCGGGAACCCGCCGCTGTTGCCGCAGTAGTGCTTGTGGCTCGCCTGGTAGACCGCTCCGCCGGCGGGGAACGCGGAGTACGTGTCGCCGTGGCAGTCCTCGACCCAGGTGAGCGAACCCGTCGCCCAGTCGGAGGAGAACGTCCCCTCGACGTTGCCGCCGCCACCGAAGTGGTAGCCGCTGCCGTAGAAGTGCGTGTCGTCGGTCTCGAGGCTCAGGATCGCCGAGTCGGCTCCGCCGTTGCGGATCTGCGTGTTGACCGGGAGCGGGAGGCTGGCTCCGGTCGCCGTGTCGACGCGCGCCAGGCCGTAGCCGGGCGACGAGGAGCCGTTGACGGTCGTGAAGCTGCCGCCGATCACGACCGAACCGCCGTCCGGCGCGACGACGAGCGCGAGGAGGCTCCCGTCGGGGACGCTGACGGACATCGGCAGGGTCGCGGCGTTGCTCACCGCGAGGCCGGCGACCTTCTGCCGTGCCGCGCCGTTGACGCTCGTGAACGGACCGCCGACGTAGACGCCGGTCGCGGACGCCGCGATGGTGTTGACCGTCGAGTTGATGGTCGGGCGGAACGTGGTGCTCAGGGCACCGGTGGCGATGGTGAAGGCCGCGACCCGGTACCTGTTGTTCCCGTCGACCTGGGTGAACTGGCCGGCGACGTAGAGCGTCGTCTTGTCTGGCGACACCGCGAGGTCCTTGACCTGGGCGTTGAACGAGGGAGCGAAGCTGGTGATCAGCGCACCGGTCGTCAGGTTGTAGGCAAGGAAGTTCGAGCGGGGGACCTCGTTGGTGCCGGCCGGGGAGCCCGCCGGCCGCGCCGAGGTGAAGTTGCCTCCGACGAAGACCGTGTTCCCGACGATGACCTGCGTCCACACGACACCGTTGATCTGGACGGTGGGGAGCGCGTCCGTCGTGACGGTGACCGGGAGCGCGGGGTCGGCCGGCGCCGTGTCGGCCACGGCCGGGCCGATCGCCACCCCGCCGAGGGCGAGCGCGAGGGCACCCACCGCCACCAGTGACACCAGCCGTCGGGAACCCGAAGCACCTCGCATGCGTGAACTCCTCGATCAGGCCGGGATCTCGACGCACGCAGCCTCGCGTGCGCCCTGACCGGCGTCTTGGAACCTGACCTTAGTGCCCAAAACGGACATTCCGCCCCCCGCCAATCGGGTGAACTTGGTCCGCACGCCGCATGGCGAGACCGCCTGCTGCGGGCTCGTCCAGGTTCCCGCTGCCGCCCGACGGTCGTCCTCGGGCGGCGGCGGGTGCCCGTGAGGCGACGGGCCGAGCGGTCGGTCGTCGCGTCAGCCGATCGGTCGGACGAGCAGGTCGTCGTACCGGAACGCGATCGGACCGTTGGTCGCCGAGCTGAACAGGTAGGTCGAGATCCCGAACGACCCGGGCACCTGAAGGGTCGCCGTCACGTCCGTCGCCTCGACGGTCCAGGCGGCCGGCTCGACCTCGGCGGTCTTCCAGACCTTCGCGCGCACCGTTGTCGGTGCGACACCCGTCACCTCGACCCGGATGGTCAGCCTGTCGCCGGCCGCATAGGTCAGACCGGCCACCGTTCCACCCTTGAACGGCGTGCCGTTGCCGCGGGTGAGGTTCAGCTGCACCGTTCCGTCCGCCTGCAGGCGGACGCGCGCCGCATAGGCATCGACAGCCGTGACCCGTCTGGCCTGGACCTGCACGTAGGCACCCCCGCCGTTCGGGACCGTGTCGGGCGCGACCGTGAGCACGACCGAGGTGGACGACGAGCTCACCGTATCCAGGGAGGAGACAGCCGTGGCACCCGCCGTGAGCGTGTGCACGCCGGCCTGCCCGTCGACGGAGAAGCGGCTCGCGGTGCCGGCAGCCGTCCAGTCACCACCGGTCTGGGCCGTGCCCCAGCCGCCGGAGACCGCTCGGCCGAAGGTGTCGGCTGCGAGGTCCGGGACGGGCGGCGCCACGACCGTGACGGGGTTCGTGACCTGAGCACTCACGCCTCCGCCGTCGGTCACCTTGAGCGTCACCTGGTAGGTGCCGGCCGCAGCGTAGGTGTGCGAGGCCGTCGATCCCGTCGCGGACCCGCCGTCGCCGAAGTCCCAGGCGTAGCCGGCGATCGGCCCCTCGGCGTCCGAGGAGGTGGAGCCGTCGACCGAGGCCATCAGGCCCGCCACCGTCGAGGCGAAGGCGGCCGTCGGAGGGGTGTTCTGAGCCGCACCGACCGCTCCGACCCAGAGGTCGTCGTACGAGGCGACGACCGGACCGTTGGTCACGGAACCGAAGAGATAGGTGACGAGAGCGACCGAGCCGGGTGCCTGGAGACTTGCGGTGGAGTCGGTCGTGCTGACGGTCCACTCGGCGGGTTCCGGCTGGCCGAGCGTCCAGACCTTCGCCTGGACGGTCGTGGGCGCCGTGCCGTCGACCTGGAGCCGTACCTGGAGACGGTCCCCGGCGGCGAAGGTCAGTCCGCTCACGACGCCTCCCTTGACCGGCGAGCCGTTCGCCCGGACGAGGTGCAGCTCGACCGCGCCGTCCGACCTGAGCCGCACGCGGGCTCCGTAGCCGTCGGTGGGCGTGACCCTCCGGCCGATGACGCTCAGGTAGGCGCCGCTCCCGGTCGGGACCTTGTCGGCCGAGATCGTGACCCGCACCTGCGTCGACGTCGAGGAGACCTGGTCGAGAGCCGAGGTGAGGGTCCCGCCCGCGACATCGGCGTGCAGACCGGCTGCCCCGTCGACGGAGAACCGGCTCGCCGTCCCGGTCGAGGTCCACGGGCCGCCGGTGTCGGCGAAGCCCCAGCCACCGGCGACGCTGCGCGCGAAACCGTCGGCAGCGAGGTCGCCGCCGGGGTTCGGTGACGTGACGACGACCTGCTGGGTCACCGACCCGGTCGCGCCAGCGGAGTCGGTGACCGTGAGCGTGACGGCGTAGGCACCCGCGGCGGCATAGGTGTGTGCGGCTGTCTGGCCCGCAGCGGACGCGCCGTCCCCGAACTGCCACGACCAGGCCGCGACGGTGCCGTCGGGGTCGCTCGACGTCGAGCCGTCCAGCACGACACCGAGGTCCGAGACGACGGAGGAGAACGAGGCCGTCGGCGCAAGATTGGGCGCGGTCACCGTGACCGAGGTGACGAGGGAGCCGACCGCGCCGCGATCGTCCGTGACCGTCAGGGTCACCGGGTACGTCCCGGCGGCGGCGTAGGTGTGGACCGCCGTGGCGCCGGACGCCGATCCACCGTCGCCGAACGACCACGCATGCCCGGTGACCGAGCCGTCCAGGTCGCTCGAGGCGCTCCCGTCGACCGTGACGGCAAGACCGGTCGCCGACGCCGAGAACTGTGCTGTCGGCGCGGCGTTCTGCCCCGACCCCAGGTTGCGGTGCGTGAGCACCTGCGCTGCCGACAGGGCGTGCGAGTAGACCGCCACCTCGTCGATCACGGCGTCGACATAGCTCGTCGCGCCGCCTGTGGCATCGCCGCCGACACGCCAGTAGCCGCTGTAGGCGGCCGACGCCGTCGACGCGTTCTGACCGACGAGAGCGCCGTCGAGGTAGAGCCGCATGCCCTCGGACGCCTGGCTGGCCACCAGATGGTGCCAGCCGCCGTCGTTGTACGCAGCAGTGCTGGAGATCGACGCACTGCCCGTCGCGAAGGTGACGCGTCCGTTCACCTCGAGCCGCACCTGACGGTCGCGGGTCGTCGAGAGGCCCGTCTGCCGGTTGCCGAAGCCGATGAGGACGCCGCCCGAGGTGCTGGTGGTCTGGAACCACAGCTCCTCGGAGAACGTCGTCGGGTTGACGTAGAGCCGATCGCTGGAGACCAGACCGGCCGAGCCGTTGAACCGGGCAGCGGTGTCGGAGGTGGCGGCCAGCGCCCCAGGCAGGCCGAGGGTCGTGCCGGCGCGGTAGCCGCCGGTGCCCGTACCGGTCACCCCGGCATCGGCGGCCGTGGCGCCGGCGGACTCGCCGAGCCGCCAGTACAGGTCCGGCGCCGCCCCACGGACCGCAGCCCCGTAGGGGTCGGCGGGGACGGGTGGAGCGGTCGTCGTGCGGCCGGAGGCCGTGACGTGCGCGGCGACCTGCTCGGGGCTCAGCGCCCTGGAGTACACGGCGACGTCGTCGACGGTGCCGGCGAAGTACTCGCTGGCAGGCTGGTTGGGCCAGCCGACGAGGCGGTCCCCGCCGATCCGCCACTGCCCCCAGAAGAGCCGGTCCCATGGAACGTCGGTCCGCTCGGCGACCTGCACCCCGTCGACGAAGAGCCGAAGGACGCCGGCGGCATAGGTACCGGCGAGGTGGTGCGCTGCTCCGTCGTTGTAGGAGCGCGGGCTCGTCACCGTCTGCACGGTCGACGACTGGATCCCGAACGACACCCGCCCGCTCGCGTCCATGTAGAGCTGACGGTCCGAGATGGACGAGCGACCGGTCTTGGCCGCGCCGAATCCGACGATCTGCCCGCCGCGGGCCGTCGTCGTCCGCACCCACGCCTCGACGGTGACGTCACGCGGAGCGTTGGTCGCGATCGTGGCGTAGGCGGTGCCGGTGCTCGTCCCGGTGAGGGCTGCTGCCGTGCCACCGTCGCCCGTGGCGCCCGCTGCACCGAGGCTGACGCCGCCCGCCGCGGTCATCGGGTTGACGCCCGTGCTGTCCGCGAGGGTCGCGCCGCTCGCGTCGTCGAGCCGCCAGAAGGAGAGGGGCTCGTCGGCACGGACAGCTGAGAGGTACGCGCTGCGCGCGCCGGTGGCGGCCACCTGGACGCTGAACCAGTCCGAACGCGCCACGTTGCCCGCCGGGTCCGTCGCGGTGACCCGGTAGCGCTCGGTCGCGCCAGGCGTCCGCCCCGTGTCCGTGAAGCCCATGACCGGCAGGTTCCAGAAGGATGCGGTCGCGGTGCGCTCGACGATCGGCGGAACGGTCGTGCTCGCCCGGTAGAGGCGGTAGGTGAGGGTGGTGTCGTCACGGTCCCAGTTGCCGGTCCAGCTGACGTCGACCGTCCCGGTGCTCGTGGACGTGGCGCGAAGACTGAAGCTCGCGCTGGTCAGGCGGGGACCCTGCAGGTTCGGGGCGAGCGACCGGGAGACGAAGCGGACGAGGCCCTGCTGGGCCTGCCCGTTGACCTTGGTGAACTCGCCTCCGTACAGGACGTAGTCACCGCTGCCGGAGACCGTCCACGGCCCCTGCGCCTTCCCGGTGAACGTGCCGGCGTTGATGTCAGGGAACCAGGGGAGCAGGCTCGGCGAGGGGCGTCCTGCGTGGTCCTTGTAGCCGTAGATGTCGGGGGTGTTGACCGCTCCGACGCTCGTCGAGACGGCCGTCGCGCGGTGGAAGGTCCACGGCGTCGTCTGCGGGAATCCACCGCTGTTGGCGCAGTAGTGCTTGTGGCTCGCCTCGTAGACCACCCCGTTGAGCGGGAAAGCCGAATAGGTGTCGCCGTGGCAGTCCTCGACCCAGGTCAGGGTCCCGGTCGCCCAGTCCGCCGAGAACGTGCCCTCGAGGTTCCCGCCGCCGCCGAAGGCGTATCCCGTGCCGTAGAAGTGGTCCCCGTCGCTCTCCAGGCTGAGGACGGCAGCGTTGGCGCCTGCCGCGCGGACGTCGGTGGTGTTGACGGGCAGCGGGAGCACGGCGCCCGTGCCGGCGGCGAGCCGGACCAGCCCGTACCCGGGAGTGGCGGACCCGTTCACCGAGGTGAAGCTGCCACCGACGACCACGGACGCCCCGTCCGGTGCCGCGACCATGGACTGCACGCTGCCGTCCGTGATGGTCGCAGCGAACGGGAGCAGGCTGGCGTCCGTCGGGCTCACTGCGGCGACGCGGCTGCGGGTCTCGCCGCCGACGACGCTGAAGATGCCGCCGAGGTAGACAGCGTCGTTCGTCGCCTGGATCGCGCTGACGGTGGCGTTCACCACCGGCTGGAAGGACTCAAGGAGAGTCCCGGTCGCCAGGTCGAACGCCGCGACTCGGTACCGGCTCTGCCCGTCGACCACCGTGAAGGACCCCGCGGCGTAGAGGGTGCTGCGGTCCGGCGAGACCGAGAGGTCGATGACCTCGGCGTTGAACGTCGGGGCGAAGGAGGGCAGGAGCACGCCGGTGGTGAGGTCGTAGGCGAGCATGTTCGCCCGCGGCACCTCGCTCGTGCCCAGCGCAGCGCCGGCCGGACGCGCCGAGGTGAAGTTCCCGGCGACGTAGACCGTCGTGCCGACGACCTCCTGCTTCCAGACGACGCCGTTGATCTGGGCCGTCGGCAGCGCGTCGGCCGACACCGTCGCCGGAAGAGCGACGGAGGCGGTGGACGAGGATCCGATGACGGCCCCGTCCGCCTGGGCGGGCGAGGCGACGACCCCCAGCATCACGAGGGCGGTGGCAGCACTCCACGCGACTCCACTGCGCACACTCCGACGACCGTTCATCTCACGCTCTCCATGATCAAGGTTCAGGTCACGGGCCGCGCGGCGGCGCCGACGATTCCGGGGACTCTCGAGGGCACAAGAATACGGGCCAAATCGGACAAATAGACGCCCGCAATCGGGTGAATGTTCTGACTCGCGGCCGGTGCCAGACGGAGCCGGCGCTCAGACCGAGACGGGCCCGGCGAAGAGCACGACGGGGGTGCCGCTCGAGAGGTCGAACTCGACGGTGACCTGGCCGCGCTGGTCGGGCGGCACGAGGAAGACCCGCACGACCTCAGCGCTCTCCCCGGCCGCAACCTGGCCGGGGAAGTCGCGGTGCCCCGGCTCGAGCAGGGTGAGCGCCGGCGTGCCCTGGGCGCCGTAGTACAGGTTGACGACCGCGGAGGTGAGGTCGACCGCCGCGCCGGTGCGGTTGTCCACGCGCACCGTGATGCGCAACGACGGGCCGCCGACCTCGCCAGGGATGTTCGCCACGCCCGTCACGGCCTCGATCGGGGCGAGCGTCACCTCCAGGTTCGCCACCGGGGCCGCTGGTGCATCGAGCGCGACGGGGGGCTGCGTCGG
>JBBRGX010000049.1:0-17529 GCA_038223605.1 Actinomycetales bacterium
GTCCGTCGCCGACAACATGGGCTTCGCGCTGAAGATCGCCGGCAAGCCGAAGGCGGAGATCCGCACGCGGGTCGAGGAGGCTGCCAAGATCCTCGACCTGACCGAGTACCTCGACCGCAAGCCGAAGGCCCTCTCCGGTGGCCAGCGTCAGCGCGTCGCCATGGGCCGCGCCATCGTGCGTCAGCCCCAGGTGTTCCTCATGGACGAGCCGCTGTCGAACCTCGACGCCAAGCTCCGCGTCCAGACGCGCACGCAGATCGCCTCGCTGCAGCGCCGCCTCGGTGTCACCACGGTCTACGTCACGCACGACCAGACCGAGGCGCTCACCATGGGTGACCGCATCGCCGTGCTCAAGGACGGGCTGCTCCAGCAGGTCGGCACCCCGCGCGAGATGTACGACACCCCGGGGAACGTCTTCGTCGCCGGCTTCATCGGCTCTCCCGCGATGAACATCGGGACGTTCGACGTCCGTGACGGTGCCGCTCACCTCGGCAAGACCGTGATCCCGATCGAGCGCACGGTGCTGGACGGGCTCGCGGCCGAGGACAAGAGCCAGCTCACGATCGGCTTCCGTCCGGAGTCCCTCGACATCGTGACCGAGGGCACCGTTGGCGCCATCCCTGTCTCGGTCGACCTCGTCGAGGAGCTCGGTTCCGACGCGTTCGTCTACGGCGGCATCGTCGGGGCCGGCGAGGCGGCCCGCTCGATCCACTCCGGCGCCGGCGACGCCCAGGTCATCGTGCGTGTCGACCCCCGTCAGGTCCCCCAGAAGGGCGAGACGCTCTGGGTCACCATCCGCCCGGGCGAGCGTCACACCTTCGCAGCCGGGAGCGGTCAGCGGATCACCGTCTGATCGCCTGATCACCGACTGATCGGTCTCGACCGAGGAGGGCGGGACGGCTCCGGCCGTCCCGCCCTCCGTCACGAAGGAGCACGATGCCGGACTCCCTGCAGATCACGGCGGCAGCCCCCGATCCCGCCCTCCTCGACCTGCCGTGGGACGTCCCGCTCGAGGAGTGGCCGGCCGAGGTCCTCGCCGCGCTCCCCCGCGGCCTCTCCCGCCACGTCGTCCGCTTCGTCAAGCTCTCCGGCAAGGTCATCGCGGTCAAGGAGATCGGCGAGACGGTCGCCTACCGCGAGTACGAGCTGCTGCGCGCGCTGCGCAGGCTCGACGTCCCGAGCGTGGAGCCCCTGGGTGTCATCACCGGGCGTCGCGCGCCCGACGGCTCACGACTGGAGGCCGTGCTCATCACCCGGCACCTGCAGTTCTCGTTGCCGTACCGCGCGCTCTTCAGCCAGACCCTTCAGCCCGGGACCACCGAGCGGCTCATCGACGCGCTCGCCGTCCTCCTCGTCCGGCTGCACCTCTCGGGCTTCTACTGGGGTGACGTCTCCCTGTCCAACACGCTCTTCCGGCGAGATGCCGACGCCTTCGCGGCCTACCTCGTGGACGCCGAGACGGGCGACCTGCACGCGAAGCTGACCAACGGGCAGCGCGGCTACGACCTGGAGATCGCCCGGGTGAACATCATCGGCGAGCTGATGGACCTCGAGGCAGGCGAGCTGCTCGAGAGCGGTGTCGACACCGTCGCCATCGGTGCACGCCTCGTGGAGCGGTACGAGGACCTCTGGGACGCCCTGACCGGCGCGGAGTCCTTCGGTGCCGGTGACCGCTGGCGCGTCACGGCCCGCATCGAGCGGCTCAACCTGCTGGGCTTCGACGTCGGTGAGCTCGACATCACCACCGACGTCGACGGCACGACGGTGCGCATCCAACCGCGGGTCGTCGATGCCGGGCACCACTCGCGCCGGCTCATGCGCCTCACCGGGCTCGACGTCGAGGAGAACCAGGCACGCCGCCTGCTCAACGACCTCGACACCTACCGCGCCAGCACGGAGCGCCAGGGTGAGGACGAAGAGTTCGTCGCGCACGACTGGCTCAACGAGGTCTTCGAGATGGCCATCCGCTCGGTGCCGCGCGAGCTGCGCCGCAAGCTCGAGGCCGCGCAGATGTTCCACGAGATCCTCGACCACCGCTGGTTCATCTCGGCCGAGCAGGATCGCGACGTCCCGATGCGCGAGGCCGTCGCCAGCTACGTCGACCGGGTGCTCGCCGGGCGGCCGGACGAGCGCGCCGTGCTCGAGGTCGACACCGGGCTGCTTCCGCGCGTCGAGGAGTGAGCAGCGAGCGGCCCGCTGCCCTCGGTGATCGCAGGCACCACCACCTCAGCCCTCGACGGGGCGCAGGTCGGCCGGGTCGAGAGGGGCCCCTGCGTCGTCGAGGAGAGACGTCGACCTCGACGACCGTGCGGCGGCCGTACGGCGCCCCACGACCGCCCCGAGTCGGGCATCTCAGTGGGCGCTGCGGATCCGGGCGACCTCGTAGAGACTGATCCCGGCGGCGACGCCTGCATTGAGCGACTCGACCTCGCTGCGGATCGGGATGGCGGCGATCACGTCACAGGTCTGGCGCACCAGGCGCCCGAGACCCTTGCCCTCCGAGCCGATCACGAGCACGACGGGGTCGCTCGCGGTGGCGAGGTCGCCGATCTGCGTCGTGCCGTCGCCGGCCAGGCCGACGATCGTGCAGCCGGCATCCTTCAGCTCGTTCAGGGCGCGGACGAGGTTGGTGACCTGCGCGACGGGCACCCGGGCCGCGGCCCCGGCGGACACCTTCCACGCCGAGGCTGTCACACCGGCGGCCCTGCGCTCGGGCACGATCACGCCGTGCACCCCGAACGCCCCAGCCGAGCGCAGCACGGCGCCCAGGTTGCGCGGGTCGGTGATTCCGTCGAGCGCGACGATCAGCGCCGGCTTCCCGGTGCGTCGCGCCTGGAGGAGGATCCCCTCCAGGTCGGCGTACTCGTACGGCGGGACCTGGATCGCCACGCCCTGGTGGACCACCCCGTCCGTGAGCCGGTCGAGCTCCGGCTTGGTCACCTCCAGGAGGGGAAGGCCCCGCTCGCCGACGAACTTGAGGATCTCCTTGAGGCGCTCGTCGGAGTCGGTGCGGTGCGCGATCCAGACGCCGCCGCAGGGGATCCCCGCACGCAGCGCCTCGACGACGGCGTTGCGGCCGGCGACGACCTCGGCGAGGGTCTTCCCGGTCCGGGTCCGTCCGGCCGAGGCCGGCCGCTGGTCACGGCTCGTCGGACGGGCGGCCCGCCCGCCACGGTCGGGTCCGCCACGACCGCCGGAACGATCGGGGGCGCCGCGCCCCGAGCTGCGGTCGGCGGCACCACGCCCCGCGCCACGAGGACCCGTCGGTCGGCCGGTCCCGTCGGCAGCGGTCCTGCTCCCGGCGACACGCGGTCCGCCCGTCGTGCCACCGGCAGCCGCCTCGGCGGCGGCCTTGCGCTTGGCCGCCACGTGGTACGTCCGGTCCTCGGCCTTCGGCGTGGGCCCCTTGCCCTCGAGCGCCCGGCGGTTGCGACCGCCGGAGCCGGCCTGGGCGCCCTTCTTCGAGCCCGGCTTGCGGGTCGCCCCGCGCCGCTGGGAGTTGCCTGCCATCAGATCTCCTCGTTCATGCGCAATGGTGCAGCCAATGACCAGCGGGCGCCGGTCGGGGAGTCCTCGATGACGAGCCCGGCGGCCGCGAGGCGGTCGCGGACGGCGTCAGCTGTCGTCCAGTCACGCGCCGCGCGAGCCTGGGCGCGGTCGTCAAGGGTCGCACGCACGAGCGTGCCCAGCGCAGCCTCGACCCGGCGGTCGGCCGCCTGCTCGCTCCAGGCGACGGGGTCGAGACCCAGCGCGTCCAGCATCGAGCGCACCGCGAGTAACGCGGTCCGCAGGTCGCCGAGGTCACCGTCGGCGAGCGCGCTGTTGCCCCGGTGCAGGTGCTCGTGCACGACGGCCAGCGCGGCCGGGACGTTGAGGTCGTCGTCCATCGCAGCGGTGAACGCCGCCGGGAGCTCTGCCGCGGCCACGTCGACGCCCTCGAGGTCCACCTGCTCACCCGCGCGCTCGACGAACCCGGCGAGCCGGCCCCAGGTCGTCTCGGCCTCCTCGACCGTCTCCGGCGTCCACTCGAGCATCGAGCGGTAGTGGACGGCCGTCAGCGCGTAGCGAAGGACGACGGGCGCGGTCCGGTCGAGGAGGGTGTCGACCAGGAGCGAGTTCCCCAGGGACTTGCTCATCTTCGTGCCGCCCTGCGTCACCCAGGCGCTGTGCATCCAGCGCTGGGCGAAGGGGTAGCCGGCGGCGCGGGACTGGGACTGCTCGTTCTCGTGGTGCGGGAAGCGCAGGTCGAGGCCGCCACCGTGCAGGTCGAAGCTCGCGCCGAGATAGCGCTGCGCCATCGCCGAGCACTCCAGGTGCCAGCCGGGCCGACCGCGACCGTACGGCGTCGGCCATGACGCGGTCGGCGGCTCGCCGGGCTTCACGGCCTTCCACAGGGCGAAGTCGCGCGGGTCGCGCTTGCCCGAGCCCTCCTCGGGAGAGATCCCGATGTCCTCAGGGCGCTGGTTCGTCAGGCTCCCGTAGTCGGCGTAGGAACGGACGTCGAACCAGACGTCGCCCTCACCCGTCGTGTACGCGTGGCCCATGTCCACCAGTCGCGTCATCAGCTCGACCATCTCGGTCATGTGCCCGGTGGCCCGTGGCTCGTAGTCGGCGGGCACCAGGCCGAGCGCGGCGCGCGCCGCCGCGAACTCGCGTTCGTGGCGCAGGGCCCACGCCCACCACGGCACGCCGGCGTCGGCGGCCTTGGCGAGGATCTTGTCGTCGATGTCGGTGACGTTGCGCACCAGGGTGACCTCGAGCCCGGTGCGGCGCAGCCAGCGCACCAGGACGTCGAAGGCGACGTCCGTGCGCAGGTGGCCGATGTGCGGTGAGCCCTGGACCGTCGACCCGCAGACGTACAGACCGACCCGGCCCTCGCGCAGCGGGACGAACGCGCTCTGGGCGCGCGTCGCGGTGTCGTAGAGGTGCAGGCTCACCGCCAAAGGGTACCGGCGCAGGCGGTCGACGACCGCCGTCCCATCGGGCGAGACAGGTCGTCTCGCTCAGGGATGGCGCCGGGGTGAGTCCTGGACCCGGCCGCGCCGCGGGTCGATGATCGAGGTATGAGTCGAGCAATGGTGGCGACGGCATACGGCGGTCCAGAGGTCCTTCAGGCGATCGACGTCGATCCAGGCCTTCCCGGACCTGGCGAGGTGCTGCTGAAGGTGCGTGCTGCGGGGGTGAACCCGGCCGACTGGAAGATGTACTCCGGCGCGTGGGGCACCGATCCGCACCGCCTGCCGATCCGCCTGGGGCTCGAGGCCGCCGGGACGATCATCGGGATCGGACCGGGCGTGAGCGGGATCGACCTGGGCGACGAGGTGATCGCCCAGCCGATCACCGGGGCGTATGCCGAGCGGGTCGTGGTGCCGGTCTCCTCCCTCATCCAGAAGCCGAAGGCTCTGAGCTGGGAGAAGGCCGCCTGCCTCATGGTCGCGGGCGCGACGGCAGCGCACGCGATCGCCGCCACCGGTGTGGGCGCCGGCGACACCGTCCTGGTGCACGGTGCCGGTGGGGGGGTCGGGTCGATGGTGGTCCAGCTCGCGCACGCGCGCGGCGCACGCGTCGTCGGGACGGCAGGGCAGTCGAACCACGGGTACCTCACCGACCTGCGTGCGACCCCGGTCTCCTACGGTCCGGGGCTCGTTGACCGCGTGCGGGCCATCACGCCGAAGGTCTCCGCAGCGATCGACACCTCCGGGACGGACGAGGCGCTGAACGCCTCCGTCGAGCTGGTCGAGCACCGCTCACGGATCGCCACGATCGCTGGTTTCGGACGAGGCGCCCAGCTCGGGGTGCAGCTCCTCGGCAACGGGCCGCACGCCGACCCTGGCACCGCGGCTCGTCTCGCTGCACGCCAGCGACTCGTCGACCTCTGGGAGGCCGGCCGGATCGACGTGCGGATCGGGGCGACCTACAAGCTGCTGGACGCCGCGAGGGCGCACGTCGCCGGGATCGAGGGGCGGGTCGCCGGGAAGATCGTGCTGATCCCCTGACCCGGAGCAACGGGCCCGCGGGGCGGGTCCGTCGCGAGCGTCAGGCCGGCGGAAGGACGAGTGCCGTCGCGATCGCAGCGACGCCCTCAGCGCGGCCGGTGAGGCCGAGACCGTCGGTGGTGGTCGCGGTCACGCTCACCGGAGCCCCGCAGGCGGCGCTCAGCGCGGCCGAGGCCTCGACCCGCCGTGCGCCCAGACGCGGACGGACCCCGATGACCTGGACCGCGACGTTGCCGATCTCGAAACCTGCCTCGCGGACACGGCGGGCAGCCTCCGCGAGGAGCGCGGACCCGGATGCGCCCGCCCAGGCCGGCTCGTCGGTGCCGAAGTTCGACCCGAGGTCCCCCAGCCCTGACGCCGAGAAGAGCGCGTCGGCAGCGGCGTGCGCCGCGACGTCGGCGTCGGAGTGCCCCAGGAGGCCCACCTCGTCCGGCCAGTGCAGGCCGGCCAGCCACATCGCCCGCCCGCTGCCCGGTGGGGCGAAGGCGTGCACGTCGACCCCGATCCCGGTGCGCGGCAGGCGAGCGGCGGGGCTCACGACGCACCTGCCTGCGTCGTCCCGGCCGGGAGCGCACCGGCCGCGTGCAGGTCGGTCAGCATCAGCTCCGCCATGGCGAGGTCCCTGGCGGTGGTCACCTTGAGCGCGTCCTGGTGCCCCTCGACGACCCAGACGTCGATCCCGGCAGCCTCGGCGAGCGAGGCGTCGTCCGTCGCCGCGGTGGCCTCGTCCTGCGCCCGGGACGCACCGGCCTCATGAGCGCGGAGCAGAGCGCTGAGCGTGAAGCCCTGCGGGGTCTGGACGGAGCGCAGGGCACGTCGGTCCGGCGTCGCGACGACGCGACGTGCCGCCTGGTCCCCGGCTGAGAGGTCGACCTCCTTGACGGTGTCGGTGACCGCGAGCCCAGGGACGACGGCGTCATGACCGGACCGGACCGCCTCGACGACCCGGCGCACCATGCTCGCCGGCACGAGCGGACGCGCCGCGTCGTGCACGAGCACGACAGCGGAGGTCACGGTTCCGAGCAGCGAGGTCAGCCGGGCGAGGCCCGCGGCGACGGACGCCTGACGCGTCGCCCCGCCGGCGACGACCTCGGCCACCACCGGTGGCCGCGCGGTGCGGAGGACCTGCCCCATCGCCGCCACCTGGTCGGCGGGAGCTGTCACCACGAGCAGGTCGATCAGGCCGGTGTCGAGCAGGGCGCGCGCAGCGTGGACCACCAGCGGGACCCCGCCGAGCGCGACGAAGGCCTTCGGACCCCGCGCACCCAGGCGCGAGCCGCTGCCGGCGGCAGTGAGGATCGCCACGGTGCGCACGACGCCTCAGCCCCAGCAGGCCTGGTCAGGAGGCCAGGACCTCGTCGAGGATGGCTTCGGCCTTCTCCTCCTCGGTGTGCTCCGCCAGGGCGAGCTCGGAGACGAGGATCTGACGAGCCTTGGCCAGCATGCGCTTCTCGCCGGCCGAGAGCCCGCGGTCGGCGTCGCGGCGCGAGAGGTCGCGGACGACCTCTGCCACCTTGATGACGTCGCCGGACTGGAGCTTCTCGAGGTTCGCCTTGTAGCGACGCGACCAGTTGGTCGGCTCCTCGGTGTACGGGGCGCGCAGGACGTCGAAGACCTTCTCGAGCCCCTCGGCCCCGACGACGTCGCGCACTCCGACGAGGTCGACGTTCTCGGCCGGCACCTCGATGGTCAGATCGCCGTGGGCGACCTTGAGCTTGAGGTAGAGCTTGGCCTCGCCCCTGATCGTCCGGGTCTTGATCTCCTCGATCAGTGCTGCGCCATGGTGCGGGTAGACCACTGTCTCGCCGACGGTGAAAGTCATGTGGAGGTGTCCCCTTTCGCGGAGGCCAGTCTACCACGCGGGTCGCGGCCCGTGACCAGGCCTATCCCCCATTTGCGCTGGTCAGGGGCACGAGGGCCTCGGGCGGGTGTCCACGCACTAGGCTGGGGGTGCATCCGCCGCGACCCGGGAGACAGCCGTGACCACCCCCCGCCTCCGCACACCAGCCGTTCACCGCGCCGCAGCCCTGGCGCTCGCCGGCGCCGCCGCGCTCGCCCTCGCCGGATGCTCGGCGACCAACCCCGTCACCACGACGAAGGCCTATGCAGCCTCCGACGGCGTCAACCAGAGCCTCGGCGCGCTCACCTTCGGCAACCTCCTCGTCCTCACCGCGGCCAAGGACGACCCGGGCACCGTGCTCGGGTCGGTGACGAACGCCGCCTCGCGCGACGCCAGCGTGACGATCGGGATCGCGGGCGACGAGACGGCGATCACCGTCCCGGCCGGCGGGACGGTGCTCCTGGGCCCGGAGGCGACGGCCGTCCCGCTCGGCTCCGTCCCGGCCCCGCCCGGTGCCCTGGCCGAGCTCGTCCTGGCCTCGACGACCGACGGCTCGGTCTCGGTGCGGGTCCCCGTGCTCGACGGCACCCTGTCGCAGTACGCCACCCTGGTACCCACCCCCTGAGCCCGTCGGCCGCATGACGAAGGGAGCGCACCTCGGTGCGCTCCCTTCGTCGTTCTCGCCGTCGGGACGGCGTCGGCTCGGCTCAGCCGAAGCGACCGGAGATGTAGTCCTCGGTCGCCTTCTGGGTCGGTGAGGAGAACATGGTGCGGGTGTCGCCCATCTCGATGAGCCGCCCCGGCTTGCCGGTGCCCTCGATGTTGAAGAACCCGGTCTTCTCCGAGACACGGGCCGCCTGCTGCATGTTGTGGGTGACGATGACGATCGTGTAGTCGTCCTTGAGCTCGGCGATGAGGTCCTCGATGGCGAGCGTCGAGATCGGGTCGAGGGCCGAGCAGGGCTCGTCCATCAGCAGCACCTGCGGCTTGACGGCGATCGCGCGGGCGATGCACAGCCGCTGCTGCTGACCGCCCGAGATCGACGAGCCGGGACGGTCCAGCCGGTCCTTGACCTCGTTCCACAGGTTCGCCTGGGTCAGCGACTGCTCGACGAGGTCAGCGGCGTCGGACTTGGAGATGCGGCGGTTGTTCAGTCGCACCCCCGCGAGGACGTTCTCGCCGATCGACATCGTCGGGAACGGGTTGGGCCGCTGGAAGACCATGCCGACCTGCCGGCGGACGGTCACCGGATCGATGCCGTCGGCGTACAGATCCGTTCCGTCGACCTCGACGGTGCCCTCGACGCGTGCGCCGGGGATCACCTCGTGCATCCGGTTCAGCGTGCGCAGGAAGGTGGACTTGCCGCAGCCGGAGGGTCCGATCAGGGCGGTCACGGAGCGCGGAGCGATGTGCAGGCTCACGTCAGCCACGGCTCGGAAGGAGCCGTAGAAGATGTTGAGGTCCTTGACCTCGATGCGCTGGGCCATCGGAGGGTTCCCGTCGTCGATCAGTGGGTGGAGGTCTTGGGGGCGAAGAGCCGGCTCACGAGCCGGGCCAGAAGGTTGAGCAGCATGACGATGAGGATCAGGGTCAGTGCCGCAGCCCACGCCCGCAGGTAGTTGATGTCGGCGATGCAGACCTGGTCGCCCGAGCCGGAGCAGGGCACGAGCCCCTGGCTGTACTGCCGGTAGACGTAGACCGGAAGGGTCATCATGCGCCCGCTGAACAGGTTGCCGTTGATCGAGTCGATCACGCCAACCGTGATGAGCAGCGGGGCCGTCTCGCCGATGACCCGCGCGACGGCGATCATCACCCCGGTGACGAGACCGGCGATCGAGGTGCGGAGCACGACCTTGACGATCGTCAGCCACTTGGGCACCCCGAGCGCGTACGCGGCCTCGCGCAGCTCGTTGGGCACCAGCTTGAGCATCTCCTCGCTCGAGCGGACCACGACGGGCGTCATGAGCACCGAGAGCGCCACCGAGCCGACGACGCCCATCCGGACCCCGTTGCCGAAGAACAGCGCGAAGAACGCGTAGGCGAACAGGCCCGCGACGATCGAGGGGATACCCGTCATCACGTCGACGAAGAAGGTCACGGCCCGCGCCAACGGCCCGGAGCCGTACTCGACGAGGAAGATCGCGGTCATCAGGCCGAGCGGCACCGAGATGAGGGCGGCGAACAGGGTGATCTCGACGGTGCCGAGGATCGCGTGGTAGATCCCGCCCGCGTCCATGCCCCCGAAGACGCCACGCATCGAGACGCTGAGGAAGTAGGGGCTCAGGCGCTGCATGCCGTTGCTCAGGACCGTCCAGATCACCGAGACGAGGGGCACCATCGCGAGGAGGAAGGCCCCGATGACGAGCACGCGCATCGTCATGTCGGTGCGGCGCCTGCGGGCATCGGTCTGCCGCAGCAGGTCGCCGAACGGGACGTCGGTCACGGTGGCCACGTCAGTTCGCTCCAGAGAAGTCCTTGCGCCGCGCGACGATCGCGCGGGCGGCCATGTTGACGGCCAGGGTGATGAGGAACAGGGCGAGACCTGTCGCGATGAGCACGGAGACGCCGTCCGGGTTGGCCTCGGGGAACTGCGCAGCGATGTTCGCCGCGATCGTCTGCTGCTGGCCGGCGGTCAGCAGCTTGACCGAGTAGAGGAACCCCGGCGAGAGGATCATCAGCACGGCCATCGTCTCGCCGAGCGCTCGGCCGAGGCCGAGCATCGCAGCCGAGATGATGCCGGAGCGCGCGAACGGCAGGACGGCCGTACGGACCATCTCCCACCGGGTGGCGCCGAGGGCGAGGGCGGCCTCCTCGTGCAGGCGTGGCGTCTGCAGGAACACCTCTCGGCAGACGGCGGTGATGATCGGCAGGATCATCACCGCGAGCACGAGCGCGACGGTCAGCATGGCGCGGCCGGTGGGCGAGACGTCCCCCGAGAAGAACGGGAGCCAGCCGAGACGGGCGCCGAGGAACTGCCAGACCGGCAGCACGGCCGGGGCAAGGACCAGACCGCCCCACAGCCCGTAGACGACCGAGGGGATCGCCGCGAGCAGATCGACGACGTACCCCAGCCCGTTGGCCAGCCGGCGCGGCGCGTAGTGCGAGATGAAGAGCCCGATGCCGATCGCGACGGGCGTCGCCATGAGCAGGGCGAGGGCCGCGGCGAGCAGCGAGCCGAAGACGAGGGGCCCGACGAAGGAGAGGAGCGTGCTCCCCTGGGGGAACCAGCTGATGTCCTTGGCGATCACGGCCGGGTCAGCGGTGAGCGCCGGCCAGGCCCGCACGACGAGGAAGATCGCGACTGCGGCGAGGACGAGCAGGATCACGGAGCCCGAACCGACCGCGAGCCCGCGGAAGACCCTGCTCGCCCCGCGCTCGTCCGACGACCCGCGACGACGGGACGAACGCCCGGCGGGAGGAGCGGGCTCCTGGTCGATGGGCGGTGCAGTGAGGGTCACGCTTCTCCCGAGGTTCGATGTCCGGTGCACCTGCGTGGCCTGAGCCAAGCACCGTCGGTGCGGCCCCGGCAAGCCGGGGCCGCACCGACGGTCTGTCAAGCGGTGGTGACGATCAGGACTTCAGGGCGATCGAGTCGATCCCGGCCTGGACGTCCGTGCGCAGCGCGTCGGAGATCGGGGCGGACCCGGCTGCACTCTCGGCGGCGGCCTGACCCTCGGCGCCCGCGACGTACGTGAGGAATGCCTTGACGTTGTCGACGTCGGACTGGTTGTCGTACTGCTGGCAGGCGACCAGGTACGAGACGAGGATCAGCGGGTACGCGCCGGCCTCGGTCGTGGTGCGGTCGACCTTGATGACGATGTCGTTCGCCGTGCGCGTGTCGTCACGCGGCGAGACGTCGAGGGTCTTGGCAGCTGCCTCCTCGCTGGCGGCGACGAACGTGTCGCCGACCTTGATGGAGACCTTGCCGAGGTCACCGGCCTTCGAGGCGTCGGCGTAGGCGATGGTGCCCTCGCCGGCCTGGACGGCCTGGACGACGCCCGAGGTGCCCTGAGCGGACTCGCCGCCGTCGATCGGCCAGACGCCGTCGGCCTCGTAGCTCCACGCGCCGTTGCCGGCCTTGGACAGGTAGTCGGTGAAGTTCTTCGTCGTGCCCGAGTCGTCCGAGCGGTGCACCGGTGTGATCGCCGTGGACGGCAGGGTCACCCCGGCGTTGTCGGCAGCGATGGCCGCGTCGTCCCAGGTGGTGATCTTGCCGTCGAAGATGGCGGCAATGGTCTCGGCCGAGAGCTTGAGCTCCGTGACGCCGGAGAGGTTGAAGATCACGGCGATCGGGGAGATGTAGACCGGCAGGTCCATCGCCTCGCTGCCGAAGCAGCGCGTCGTGGCCGAGGTGAGCTCCTCGGCCGAGAGCGCCGAGTCGGAACCTGCGAAGGCGACCGAACCGTCGAGGAACTGCGTGCGGCCGCCGCCGGAGCCGACCGGGTCGTAGTTGACGATGACCTTCGGGTTGGCGGCCTGGAAGCCGGCGCGCCAGGCGCCCATGGCGGACTCCTGCGAGCTCGCGCCGGCGCCGTTCAGCTCACCGCTCAGGGCGGCCATGGTCTCGCCGCCCGAGGCGGAGGGTGCAGCAGCGGAGGCGTCGCCGGTCGCATTGTCCGAGCCGCACGCTGCGAGGGTCAGCGCGAGCGCACCCATCACTGCGGTCGCGGCGAGCCGGCTGTGTCGGTTGAGCTTCACTGTGTTCCGTCCTGTCGTCCTGAGGCCGGGCGGGGTGCCCACGGCCACGAGTCGACGGTAGGTCGCCTGGGTGACGCGTCGGACGACCTCAGGTGAACGCACGGTGAACAATGGCCGACGGATCGTTCGGCGGTCTGGCCTGCCGCGGTCCCGTGGATGAACGGGACGGGTCGACGCCGGGGCTCAGTCGTCGTCGATCACCTTGTAGCCGAGGCCCCGGACGGTCTGCAGGCGGACGGGGTTCGCCGGGTCCTGCTCGATCTTGGAGCGGATCCGCTTGACGTGGACGTCGAGCGTCTTGGTGTCGCCGACGTAGTCCGATCCCCAGACCCGGTCGATCAGCTGGCCACGGGTCAGGACGCGACCGGCGTTGCGGAGCAGGACCTCGAGCAGCTCGAACTCCTTGAGCGGGAAGGCGGTCGGCACGCCGTCCACCTCGACGACATGGCGTTCCGGGTCGAGCCTCAACCCACCGACCTCGATCACGACGTCGTCAGCGGAGGGTGCCTCACCGACGCGACGGAGAACCGCGCGGATCCGGGCCAGGAGCTCTCGGGAGGAGTACGGCTTGGTGACGTAGTCGTCGGCGCCGATCTCCAGGCCGACGACCTTGTCGATCTCCCCGTCCTTGGCGGTGAGCATGATCACCGGGACGGCGCTGCGCGTGCGGATCACCCGGCACACGTCCGTCCCGCTCATCCCGGGGAGCATGAGGTCGAGCAGCACGAGGTCGGGACCGACCTTGTCGAACTCCTCGATCGCTGCCGGTCCGGTCGCCGCGACGGAGACCTCGAAGCCCTCCTTGCGCAGCAGGTAGGCCAACGGGTCGCGGTAGGACTCCTCGTCCTCGACCACCAGGATGCGGGTCATCGGGCGACTCCTTGGCTGGGGACCGGACCCGCGGTCAGCGGAGCCCGGATGACGGGAAGACGGAGGGTGAAGGTGGAGCCCTTGCCCGGGTGCGACCAGACGGTGACCTCGCCGCCATGGTCGGCAGCGACGTGCTTGACGATGCTGAGGCCGAGGCCCGTGCCACCCGTCTCCCGCGAGCGGGCCGGGTCGACGCGGTAGAAGCGCTCGAAGAGTCGCGGCTGCTCGGCAGCGGGGATCCCGATCCCGCGGTCGACGACGGCGACCTCGACGGTCCCTGCGTCGGCGCGCAGTGTCGTGCCGACGGCGACCTTCGTCCCCGGGTCTGAGTAGGCGACCGCGTTGTCGAGCAGGTTGCGGATCGCGGTGACCAGGAGGTCGTGGTCGCCCCAGACCGTCGCCCCGGTCGGCTGGCCGACCTCGATGGCGATGCTCTTCGCCGTCGCCGGCGTGCGGGCGCGGTCGACGGCCTCATGGACGACCCGGTCGATGTCGACCGGCCGCGCCGCCCCGAGCGGGTCGGCGACCTGGAGCCGAGAGAGCTCGATGATCTCCTGGACGAGGGCCGAGAGGCGGGCAGCCTCCTGCTGCATCCGGGAGGCGAACCGGCGGACCGTCTCCGGTTCGTCCGCCGCCTCCTCGACCGCCTCGGCCAGCAGGCTCAGCGCGCCGACCGGGGTCTTGAGCTCGTGCGAGACGTTGACGACGAAGTCGCGCCGGGTGGCCTCGACGCGACGGGCCTCGGTCCGGTCGTCGGCGAGGAGCAGGATCTGGGCGGCGCCGAGCGGGGCGACCCGCAGGTGGAGCACCAGGGTGCCGCCACCGAAAGGTCCACGGGGCACCTCGAGGTCGGCGTCCCGCGTCTCGCCGTCGCCGCGCACCGCGTCGACGAGCGCGCGCACCTGCGCATGGGCCAGGAGGTCCCCGCGGACCAGTCCGTAGGCGTGAGCGCCGGAGTCGGCGCGGACGACCGTCGCGTCGGAGCGGAGCACCACCGTCGCTGAGGGAAGGACCGAGAGCAGGGCTGCCACGTGCTCGTCGAGCTCGGGGACGGCCGGCGGCGGTCCGCCCCTTGCACTACGCTCGCTCGCCCGGAAGGACGCGGTGGCGACGACGCCGACGACGAGGCCGAGCAGTCCCGCCCCGAGCGCCTGCAGTCCTTCGATCACCTGTCCAGCGTACGGTTGACCCAGGCGGGCAGAGACCGCGACGGGCCCCTCGAGGCCGTCGTCGGGCAATGTTCATCTGACGGTGGTGCGGCGTTCACTGCTCCATGACACGGTGGACCGTCCAGACGAGAGGGAACCATGCGCGACATCTTCACCGCCGAGCTCACTGCGCTCGGCGAGGACCTCACGGCGATGAGCCGGTTGGTCGAGACCGCGATCTCCTCGGCGAGCACGGCGCTGCTCACCGCAGACCTCGAGCTCGCGGAGTCCGTCATCGCCGACGACACCACGATCGACGCCCAGGAGCGCGAGCTCGACGAGCGCTGCGTGCTCCTGATCGCCCAGCAGCAGCCCGTCGCGAGCGACCTGCGGGTCATCGTCTCCGGCCTGCGCGTCAGCGCGTCGCTCGAGCGGATGGGCGATCTCGCGCAGCACATCGCCGACATCGCCAGGCTCCGGTACCCGGCATCGGGCGTGCCGGCCTCGCTGATCGGGACCTTCACCGAGATGGCGGCGGCTGCCGTCGACATCTCACGCAAGGTCACCACGATCATCGAGACGCGTGACGTCGACCTCGCCAGGACGATCGACACCGACGACGACCTGCTCGACCGCCTCCACGATGCGACCTTCGCCGCCACCACGGTCGCCGGGGCGGAGCTGACCGGCCAGGAGGTCGTCGACGTCACGCTCGCCGCCCGCTACTTCGAGCGGTTCGGCGACCATGCCGTCGCGGTGGCCAACCGGGTGATCTACCTGGTCACCGGCGAGCTGGGCGATGCCGAGGCGGTCTGAGCCGCCGGCGGGACCATGACGACGGGCCCGTCACCACGAGGTGACGGGCCCGTCGTCGACGATCGGGTCGGTGCTCAGCGGCCCTGGTTGGCGACGGCCTTGATGGCCTCCGCAGCAGCGTCGGGGTCGAGGTACATTCCGCCCTTGACGAGCGGCTTGAGCGTGAGCTCGTCGAGCTCGTACCTCAAGGGGATACCGGTCGGGATGTTGATCCCGGCGATGGTCTCGTCGTCGACGTCGTCGAGGAACTTCACCAGCGCGCGGATCGAGTTGCCGTGCGCGGCGACGAGGACCGTCTTTCCGGCCTGGAGGTCGGGGACGATATCGCTGCCCCAGTACGGCAGGGCGCGCTCGAGCACGTCCTTGAGGCACTCGGTGCGCACGACGGGGGCGTCGGCATAGCGCGGGTCGGCGTCCTGGGAGAACTCCGAGCCGAGCTCGACGGCGGGCGGCGGGACGTCGTAGGAGCGACGCCAGAGCATGAACTGCTCCTCGCCGAACTCGGCGAGCGTCTGCTTCTTGTCCTTGCCCTGCAGGGCGCCGTAGTGACGCTCGTTCAGGCGCCAGCTCCGCTTGACGGGGATCCAGTGACGGTCCGCCGCGTCCAGGGCGAGGTTCGCCGTGGTGATCGCACGGCGCAGCAGCGAGGTGTGCACGACGTCCGGCAGCACGCCGGCATCGGTGAGCAGGGTCCCGCCCCGCTTCGCCTCCTCGATGCCCTTCTCGGACAGGGCGACGTCCACCCATCCGGTGAACAGGTTCTTCGCGTTCCACTCGCTCTCGCCGTGGCGGAGGAGCACAAGGGTGTAGGCCATGGGTCCATCCTGCCGCATCGGGGCGGTGACGTCGGGGGGACCTCGGGCCCGCGGCGGCATCTGCCCGCGTGCACGAGGGCTGCCGTCAGCGCCGTTCGCGCGTGAGCTCGTACACCTTGAGCATCGCGGAGGCGGCGGCGTCCCAGCCCATCCGCTCGGCGTGGCGGCGCGCGCCCGCGCCGAGCGCGTACCGGCGCGCGTCGTCGCCGAGGAGGTCGTCGATCGTCCGTGCCCACAGGACGGGATCGTGCCCGCGCACATGAGCTCCGGAGCGCCCGTCGGCCACGACGGTGCGCAGCCCGCCGACGCCCGTCGCCACGACGGGAGTCCCGCAGGCCTGCGCCTCTGCCGCGACCAGGCCGAAGGACTCCGAGCGCGAGGGCATCGCGACGAGGTCGGCCGCGCGGTACCACGCGGCGAGCGCTGTCCGGGCGACTGGCGGGCGCAGCAGGACCCGGTCGGCGAGACCGAGGCTCGCGGCGAGGTCGAGCAGCTCGCGCTCGGCCCCGTGACGACCGCTCGAGCCGCCGAGCACGACGAGCAGGGGCACCCGTCCGCCGCGCGCAGCGATCTCACCGAGCGCGTGGACCAGGACGTCGGGGGCCTTCAGCGGCTGGATGCGCCCGGCGAACAGGACGATCGACTCGCCGAGCGGCAGGCCGAGCGAGACTCGTGCTCGCCGCTGGGCGGCGGCCAGCCCTGCCGCGTCCAGGACGGCGGTGCCCGGGGAGAAGAGGTCGAGGTCGACGCCCGGCGCGACGACGTGCACAGCCGCCGGATCGGCGTCGTAGAGCTCGACGAGGTCGGCTGCCTCCTCGGCGGTGCTCGCCACGAGCGCGTCGGCAGCCGCGACCACCTGGTCCTCGCCGATCAGTCGACCGCGGGGCTCGGGCACGTCGCCGGGGCCGAGGCTGGCGTTCTTCACCTTGGCCATCGTGTGCATCGTGTGCACCAGCGGCACGTCCCAGCGATCGGCCGCGAGCCAGCCGACCTGCCCGGAGAGCCAGTAGTGCGAGTGGATGAGGTCGTACCAGCCAGGAGACCGGCCGGCCTCGGTGCGCAGGACCCCGGCGGTGAAGGCGCAGAGCTGCCCCGGCAGGTCGGTCTTGTCGAGCCCCTCGAACGGCCCGGCCGGGATGTGCCGCACGAGGACGCCGTCGGCCAGCTGCACCGTCTCGGGCAGCCGGGAGGAGGTCGCCCTGGTGAAGATCTCCACCTGCGCGTCCTGCGCGGCGAGGGCCGCCGCGAGCTCGGTCACGTAGACGTTCATCCCGCCGGCGTCGCCCGTCCCCGGCTGGTCCAGCGGCGAGGTGTGCACGCAGAGCATCGCGACCCGCAAGCCCATC
>JBBRGX010000050.1:0-17435 GCA_038223605.1 Actinomycetales bacterium
TAGAAGCCCGCCCGCCCGCCCGAAGCCGACCTGGACGAGCCACGGCCACACGGCCTCGGGTGGCGCAGCGATCGTGATGGCGCGCGGGGCCGTGAATGACACCCGGCCGAGCAGATCGTCCCCGGGCATCCGCGCCCCCACCTCGGCGCGCGTGACTCCCCATCGCAGGTGCCACCGCCGGTAGCGGGCAAGCCCGTCCGGCACATCCCGGCACTTTGACCGGGGTGAGCCGAGCGCACCGAAGCCAGGCTGACGACGTCGCACCCGTGACCACAGCCCGCACGTCCCGCCCGATCCCTCCCCGCTCACCACAGGAGTCCGTCATGACCCACGACACCGCCCCTGCCCCCACCCACGAGGGTGCCCACCCCGCTCGAGCCGGAGATCACCACCAGCCCGCGGCCCACACGAACGACGAGCAGCACGAGCAGCACGAGCAGCGCCGATCCTGGGCCGTGCTGGCCATCGCCCTGGTGGCGCAGGTCCTCGTCGTCCTGGACATCTCCGTCGTCAACACGGCACTGCCGTCCATCGGCGCCGACCTGCACCTGGCCGGGTCCGACCTGCAATGGCTGGTCACCGCCTACCTGATGATGTCGGGGGGTGGCCTCCTGCTCGGCGGCCGCATCGCCGACGTGCTCTCCCGCAAGGTGGTCTTCTTGCTCGGGACCGGAGTGTTCACCGTCGCGTCCATCCTCAGCGGCTTCGCCGGCACCGCCGCGCAGCTCACCGCCACCCGCGCCGGCCAAGGGCTGGCCGCCGCCCTCATGACCCCCGCGGCCCTGTCGCTCATCACGACCACCTACACCGGCGCGCAACGCCGCACCGGCCTGGCCCTCTGGGGCGCCGTCGGCAGCCTCGGCGTCGCCGCCGGCGTCCTGCTCGGGGGCGCACTGACCACCTGGACCAGCTGGCAGGCGATCTTCTGGATCAACGGCCCCATCGGGGCGGTGGCCCTCCTCATCGGGCTCCGGGCCATCCCGCACACGTCGCCGCAGTCGACCTCCCCGACCGCGCGCATCTCCTGGCGCCGCTTCGACCTGCCCGGCGCGGCCGCGGCCATCGGCGCGCTCTCCGCTCTCGTCTACGGGCTCGGTGCCACCGAGCGTCACGGCTGGGGATCGGTGACCGTGCTGAGCTCCCTGGGCCTGAGCGCCGCCCTGTTCGCCGCGTTCGCGCAGGTCGAGCGTCGCACGGCGACCCCGCTCGTCCCCGCGCACACATGGAGGATCAGGACCCTCGTGGCCGGTACCGCTGTCATGCTCGGGGTCACCGCGATCCTGGTCGGGACGGTCTTCCTCACCTCGATCTACCTCCAGACCGTCCTGGGCTACTCGGCCATGGGCGCGGGGATGGCGTTCCTCCCCTTCGCCCTGGCGATCACCCTCGGGACGGGTGCCGCACGGCACCTGCTCGGTCGCGCCACCCCCCGCGCCCTCGCCACGACGGGCCTGGTCCTGGCCGCCGCCGGAGCGGCCCTGCTGTCGACTGCCGGTACCGGCACCGCGTACACCTCGGGCGTCCTGCCGGGCCTGGTCGTCATCGGCCTCGGCGTCGGAGCCGTGTTCGTGCCCGTGTCCGTGACCGCCATGGCCGGCATCCCACCCCTGCACGCCGGGATGGCATCCGGGTTCCTCATGACCGGCCACGAGGTCGGCGCCGCTCTCGGCGTCGCCGTCCTGTCCGCCGTCGCGACCTCCGCCGGCACCCTGACCAGCGCGGCCGGGGCTGCCGTCGGCTTCTCCCGTGGATCGCTCGCGGCCGCCGGCATCGCCCTCGCCGTCGCCCTTGTCGCGTTCTCCCGGATGCCCGCCACCCGCGTCACCGGTCCCATCGGCCTCATGCACCACTGACGACTGCCGGGCCGACGCCGTCCACACCTAGCGGGAGCTCGTCCCGACCGAGCGGCTGACCGACGACTCCTGGCTGCCGCACACGTCGGTTCCGGTCGCACCGGGTGCGCGACGCCTCACTCGGGGCCCACGTAGGCCGCCAGGTGCTCGCCCGTCAACGTCGACCGCGCGGCGATCAGCTGCGCCGGCGTCCCCTCGAACACCACCAGCCCGCCGTCGTGCCCCGCACCCGGCCCGAGGTCGATGATCCAGTCCGCATGCGCCATCACCGCTTGGTGGTGCTCGATGACGATGACCGACTTCCCCGAGTCCACGAGCCGGTCGAGCAGGCCGAGCAGCTGCTCGACATCGGCCAGGTGCAGGCCGGCGGTCGGTTCGTCGAGCACGTAGACGCCGCCCTTCTCCCCCAGGTGGGTGGCGAGCTTGAGGCGCTGGCGCTCACCGCCGGAGAGGGTGGACAACGGCTGGCCGAGGCTGAGGTAGCCGAGACCGACGTCCGCGAGTCGTTCGAGGATCACGTGCGCCGCGGGCACGCGCGCCTCGCCGTCGGCGAAGAAGCCGACGGCCTCGGACACCGGCATCGCGAGCACCTCGCTGATGTCGCGGCCGCCGAGCCGGTACTCCAGCACCGAGGAGTCGAACCGCTTGCCCTCGCACTCCTCGCAGACGGTGCTCACGGTCGCCATGAACCCGAGGTCGGTGAAGATCAGGCCGGCGCCGTTGCACACCGGGCAGGCGCCCTCGGAGTTGGCGCTGAACAGGGCCGGCTTGACGCCGTTGGCCTTGGCGAACGCCTTGCGGACCGGCTCGAGCAGGCCGGTGTACGTCGCGGGGTTGCTGCGGCGCGATCCCTTGATCGCACCCTGGTCGATCGCGACCACGCCCTCCCGGCCCGCCACCGAGCCGTGGATCAGCGAGCTCTTGCCGGAACCGGCGACACCCGTGACCACCACGAGGACACCCGTGGGGATGTCGACGTCGACGTCGCGCAGGTTGTGCGTGCCCGCGCCGCGGACCTCGATCGTCCCCGAGGGCTTCCGCATCGCCGGCTTGAGGCGAGCGCGGTCGTCCAGGTGGCGCCCGGTGAGCGTGCCGCTGGCCCGCAGGCCCGCGAGGTCACCCTCGTACACGACCTCGCCGCCGGCCGTCCCGGCGCCCGGGCCGAGGTCGACGACGTGGTCGGCGATGGCGATGGCCTCCGGTTTGTGCTCGACGACGAGCACGGTGTTGCCCTTGTCGCGCAGCTGGAGCAGCAGGGTGTTCATCCGCTGGATGTCGTGCGGGTGCAGGCCGACCGTCGGCTCGTCGAAGACGTAGGTGACATCGGTGAGCGAGGAGCCCAGGTGCCGGATCATCTTGGTCCGCTGCGCCTCGCCGCCCGAGAGCGTCCCGGCCGGCCGGTCGAGGCTGAGGTAGCCGAGCCCGATCTCCACGAACGAGTCGAGCAGGTGCGCCAGCCCGCGCAGCACCGGGGCGACGAGCGGTTCGTCGAGCCCACGGACCCACACCGCCAGATCGCTGATCTGCATCGCGCAGGCGTCCGCGATGCTGATCCCGGCGACCTTCGATGCGCGTGCCGCTGCGGCCAGCCGGGTGCCCTCGCACTCGGGGCAGGCCTGGAAGGTCACGGCCCGTTCGACGAAGGCGCGGACATGCGGCTGCATCGCGTCGACGTCCTTGGAGAGCATCGACTTCTGGATCTTGGGCACTAGCCCCTCGTAGGTGAGGTTGATGCTGTCGACCTTGATCTTGCGGGCCTGGCCGTAGAGGAACTCCTGGCGCTGCTTCTTGGTGAACTCGCCGATCGGCACGTCGCCGGGGACGACGGCCGCGAAGATCCGCCCGTACCAGCCGTCCGCGCTGTAGCCCGGGACCGTGATCGCCCCGTCGACCAGCGACTTCGTCTCGTCGAAGAGCTGCGTGAGGTCGAGGTCGGAGACCGAGCCCATCCCCTCGCACCGCGGGCACATTCCGCCGGTGACCGAGTAGCTGCGCGTCTGCGCCGTCGTCGCCGCGCCGCGCTCGACCTTCACCTGACCGATCCCGGTGACCGAGGGGACGTTGAAGGAGTACGCCTGCGGCGAGCCGACATGCGGCTGCCCGAGCCGGCTGAACAGGATGCGCAGCATCGCGTTGGCGTCGGTCGCGGTGCCGACCGTCGAGCGGACGTTGGCGCCCATCCGCTCCTGGTCGACGAGGATCGCCGTCGTCAGGCCTTCGAGGACGTCGACGTCGGGCCGGGCGAGCGTCGGCATGAAGCCCTGCACGAAGGAGCTGTACGTCTCGTTGATCATCCGCTGGGACTCGGCGGCGATCGTGCCGAAGACGAGCGAGCTCTTGCCCGAGCCGGAGACCCCGGTGAACACCGTGAGCCGGCGCTTGGGGATCTCGACGTCGATGTTCTTGAGGTTGTTCTCCCGTGCGCCCTGCACGCGGATCAGGTCGTGGTGGTCGGCGACAGTCGTTGCCGGCCCCTCAGGGTCTTGACCCGTGACCGTGCTCATCGTCGCTCCCTCGCCGTGCGCCGCCGCTGTGCTGCAGGGCAGCGTACCGACCCGGTCGGGACGCACGGCAGAGGCAGGTTCGCCCTGCCTCTGCCGTGAACCCGGGTCAGACCCTGAAGCCCGCGACCGCCTGCTGCAGGCTGGCCGAGGTGCTCGCCAGCTCGCGGGCCTCGGCGAAGATCGCCTCGAGCTCGTGGGTCGTGCCTCGCGTGGCCCGGTCGACCTCCTCGAGGTCCGCGACCATCGTCTGACTGGCGCTGGCCACCGACGAGACGCTCTCCGCCATCGCCGACGTGGTCGCCGTCTGCTCCTCGACCGCTCCGGCGATCGTCACCTGGTAGTCGTTGATCTGACCGATGATCGAGGCGATCTGCCCGATCTCGCTCGCTGCCCTGGTCACAGCGGTCTGGATGGCGACGACGCGTCCCGCGATGTCCCCGGTCGCATGGGCGGTCTCGCGTGCCAGCTCCTTCACCTCACTGGCGACGACGGCGAAACCCTTGCCTGCGTCGCCGGCACGCGCGGCCTCGATCGTGGCGTTCAGGGCGAGCAGGTTGGTCTGCTCGGCGATCGCCGTGATCGCCTTGACGACCGTGCCGATCTCGGCCGACGTGGCTCCCAGGGCAGCGACGGTCGCGTTGGTCGCCTCCGCGGCAATGACGGCCGAGGCGGCGATCTGGGCGACGGCGGTCGCGTTCTTGGAGATCTCACTGATCGAGGCCCCCATCTCGTGCGTCCCGGAGGCGACCATCTCGATCCCGGTGGTCACCGAGGACGCCGCGGCCGTGACGGTCGTCGTCCGCTCCTGGGCGTCTTCAGCGGTACGGGTGATGCCGTCGCTGGTCCCCATGAGGCGCAGGACCGCGGCATCGAGCTGGCCCGCAGCGCTCGACACCTCCGTGACCACGACGGCGGTCCGGTCGAGGGTCTCGTTCAGGGCCACGGCGAGATGGTCGAGCTCGGTACGGCCGGCGCCGGCGTCGAGCCGGGTCGTGAGGTTGCCGCTGCGGAGCACATCGGTGGCCCGACGGATCGGACGCACGATGCTGCGCCCCACGACGGTGGACAGGCCGCCGGCGAGGAGAAGGATCCCGAGCGCGCTCCCGATCAGCACGCGGGAGTCGGCCAGCGCGACCGCCTGGACGTCGTCGACGTAGATCCCCGAACCGACGACCCAGCCCCACGGCTCGTATCCCGCGACGTAGGAGATCTTGGGCTGAGGGGCGGTGACCTCGGGCTTCGGCCACTGGTAGGCGACGAAGCCGGCGCCGTCAGCCTTGACGACCTTCACCATCTCGACGAACAGGTGCAAGCCGTCCGGGTCCGCGTTGGCCGTGAGGTCCGTGCCGTTCAGCTCCGGCTTGATCGGGTGCATGACCATCGTCGGTGTCATGTCGTTGATCCAGAAGTAGTTGTTCCCCCCGTACCGCATCGCCCCCACTGCCGCAGCAGCAGCAGCCTGCGCGTCGGCCTGGCTCAGCCGGCCGGCCGTCTCCTCAGCCCCGTAGTACTGGATCACCCCCAGGGCCGTCTCGACGACGGACCGCGTCGCCGCCTCGCGCTCGGCCATGATGCGGGACGCGTCCTGCCTGGCAGCGATCCCCGCCAGCGCACCCAGCCCGACGGCCATGACGAGGACGACGATGGCCAGACGCACGACGATCGACAGTGCCGCGAGACGGCGCACGATGGGTCTCCCTCGAATGGACTGCTCGGCTCCCCCACGCCATCCATCGGCCGCCGAGACGGCGGACTGAGAAGTGTTCCGGTCCGGACTCGGCGGTGCTCGCGCCGACGCGACCCCTGGGCCCGGTGGTGAGTCAGCCGGCCCCGTCGGTCGGTCGTCAGCGGGGGTCTGCTCAGGGCAGCGCGACGGTTCCGCACTCCAGCGGTGTCGTCGCGAACTGCGTGCCGTTGATGGTCGGGGTGACCTCGACCCCGAGTGCCCTGGTTCCCGGCGCACCCATGAGGACGTCGACACTCAGCTGACCGGTCGCGCCCGGCATCAGCTGGACCCACATCACCTGAACCGGACGCCCGGAGTCGACCTGGCCCGTGGCGGCGACGGGCGACCCGTCGAGCGAGGCAGAGAGGAGGGTGGCGCCCTCGGGCAGGTAGACGAAGACGGCGAGGCGGACCTCTCCCTTGGCGAGCCCACGGTCGGAGTGGTCGCCGCCGGTGATCGACGGGCTCAGGTCACGAACCGCAGCCGGGTCGAGCGCGTTCGTCAGCGCCACCGTGACGCGTCCCACCTGGCGCCCGTCGGCCGTGCAGACCGCACTGCCCGTCGTCACGGTGGAGTCGAGGTAGTACTCCAGGTGCGAGCCGACCTGATCGTTCAGGTACACCCCGACGACATCCTGGGCCGGCGTGCTCTCCGGGAGGTCGCGAGCGTCGAAGGCGGTGGTGGCGAGTGCCTCGTGCTCGCCGGGGTCCGCGAACCACACGCTGAAGCGCCGCTCGTCGGCCGCCGAGGTCAGGGATGCGAGGAGCACCTTCGGGTCGAACTGGCCCGACATGAGCTTCGCGAACGTCGCGTTGACGGTCTCGGCGAACACCAGGCCCTGCTGGGGGTCGTCGATCGCCCGGACGCCGGTGTTGTAGCGCGTCAGGACCTCGTTGAACAGCAGGCTGACGACGTTCTTCGAGCTGACCACGTCCCCCGTGGAGATGGTGACCGGCCCGACGGCCTTCATCAGGAGGCCGAGGGCGCCGGCATCCATCGAGATGACGCCGTCGACCTTCCTGCCGAAGGTCTTGCTCCACTCGGCCTCCACGATCTGGGCTGCCGTCACGGCACTCGGCCTCAACGTGGCGTTCGCGACGAAGACGCCGAGAGCCCCCGGGTAGACGTCGTCGAAGCCGTCGGGCATCGTGATCACGGAACCGGGGTGCTGCACGAAGGGGCCGTCGGAGGTCGAGAGGACCTGCGTCAGCGTGATCGCCCCGTGGTCGACGGAGATCTCGGCGAACGCGAGGGCCGTCCCGCCGAGCGACCTCAGCTCGGTGTTGTTGAGGAACATCACCACATAGGTGCGCGGGCCGCTCTCGCCGAGGAGCGCCGGCAGGGCATGGACCAGGGGCGCCGCACCGTTCAGCGCAGTGGTCGCGCTGGCGAGGACGCCCGTCAGCATCCTCTTGGCGTCCTGGAGCTGGTGGACGGTCCCTGTCGTGTCGACCTCCGCGAGCTGCACGCTCAGCCCGGTGAGCTCGGTGGCGAGCGGGCTGATGCGCTCGGCCAGCTTCGCGACGGGGTCGAGCGGCAGCACACCCCCGTAGGTGGCGAGCACCGACGGGGCGAGCTGGGGGGCCAGGTCCACGAGCGGTGCGCCCGCCGTCATCGCGGCGTCGACGACGGCCGTGAGCTCGCGCACCGCCGAGAGGTTGGGCCCGAGGACCGGAAGGTGCTCGGCCACGGCCCACAGGCGGTCCTCGCTGAGCCCGCGCGCCGTGGCCGCATGCGTCCGGATCTCGCCGAAGACGACCACGGCGCCCGCCAGGTCGCCTGCTCCAGCCTTCGCGCGGAGGTCGGGGACGAGCTTCTCCGCCTGCTCGAGCTCTCCCTTGGCGCTCCAGGCCCGCGTCCCGACCCACGCGGCCGCTGCGAGCAGCAGGACGACGACCCCGAGCACCGACAGGACGATCACCCGCCGCCGGCGACGCCTGCGCCTGGGCGCCGTCCCGACCACCGGCTCCGCCTCGTCGCCACCCGGCGCGGGCGAGCCGCTCGTGGCCCGGAACCGTCCCGGCAGGCGGGGCTCAGGACGCGACATGCTCCCCCTCCACGGGTCGTCTCGGCGGCACAAGCCACGGATGGGCGAGTATAGGCGGCGCGTCTGCAGGCGTGATGTGGACGTCGACCGCCTAGGCCACCGCCAGCGCCGCGTAGCGCCCCTCGCGGGCGAGCAGCGCCTCGTGATCGCCCTGCTCGACGACGCGTCCGTGGTCGAGCACGGCGATCTGGTCGGCATGGCGCACCGTGGTCAGCCGGTGCGCGATGGTGATCGTCGTCCGGCCGCTGGCGAGCCCGTCGAAGGCGAGCTGCACCGCGCGCTCGGTCTCGGTGTCCAGCGCAGACGTCGCCTCGTCGAGCACGAGGATGGGCGGGTCTCGCAGCAGCGTGCGGGCGATGGCGATGCGCTGGCGCTCGCCACCGGAGAAGCGGTGGCCTCGCGAGCCGACCATCGTGTCGTAGCCCTCGGGCAGCCCGGCGATGACCTCGTGCACCTGGGCGGCGCTGGCGGCGGCCTCGATCTCGGCGTCCGAGGCGTCGGGCCGCGCGTAGCGCAAGTTCTCGCGGACCGTCGTGTGCAGCAGGTACGTCTCCTGGGAGACGACCCCGACCGCCCGCGCGAGGTCGGCGAGCGCGAGGTCGCGCACGTCGACCCCGTCGATCGTGACGCGACCCTGGTCCACGTCCTGCAGCCGCGCGACGAGCGAGGCCAGGGTCGACTTGCCGGAGCCCGTCTCGCCCACCAGGGCGAGCGTGGTTCCCGGCGGGACGTCGAGCGTCACGTCGGCGAGCGCCGGTGTCGTCGATCCCGGGTAGGTGAAGGTCACGTGCTCGAGCCGGACGTGGCCGCGGATCGCGCCGAGCGTCACCGGTTGCTCCGGCTCGGCGATCTCCACCGGCAGGTCGAGGTACTCGAAGATCCGCGCGAACAGGGCGAGCGAGGAGGTGAGCGTCACCCCGACGGACAGCAGGCCCATCAAGGGGCGGAACAGCCCTGACTGGAGGGCGGTGAACGCGACGAGCGTCCCGATCGTCATCCCCCGGCTCGTCGCCGGCAACCCGGCCGAGAGGTAGATCGTGGCAGGGATGGCGGCGAACATCACGCTCATCGCCGCCATCCGCCACCGGCCCGCGAGGTCCGAGCGCAGCTCGAGGTCGATCAGCCGGGAGGAGGACGCCGTGAACCGCTGCACCAGCGCCGGTCCGGAGCCAAGGGTCTTGCTCAGCTGGACGCCGCTGACCGAGAGCCCCTCCTCGATGACGACGTTGAGGTCCGCGAGCTCCCGCTGACGCTGCGCGACGATCTCGCGTCGCATCCGGCCGACGCGCCGGGTCAGGGCGATCGCCGGCGGGACGACGAGCAGCGAGATGAGGGACAGCCGCCAGGACAGGGCGACCATCGCCACCGCCGTGGCGACGGCGGTCGTGAGGTTCGAGGCGATCGAGGACGCCGTGGAGGTGACGACCTCCTGCATCCCGCCGATGTCGTTCGTGATCCGTGACTGGACCTCGCCCGTCCGGGTCCGCGTGAAGAAGCCGAGCGACTGACGCTGAAGGTGCGAGAAGACGTCGGTGCGCAGCCGGTGCATCACGCGCTGACCGACGCTCGTGCTGATCCAGGTCTGCACCACGCCCAGCACGCTCGTGAGCGCGGCGACGGCGACCATGCCGAGCACGAGGAGGACGAGCAGGCGGACCTCGGAGCGCGGCAGCGCGACGTCGATCACCTCGCGCAGCAGGAAGGGTTGCGCCATCGCGACGACGGAGGACACCACGATGATCACGGTGACGATCGCGAGCGGGCCCCGGTGCGCGGCGAAGAGGCCGGCGATCCGGCGGACCGACACGCGCGACGCCTGCTCACGCTCCTCAGGGGTGACACGCCGGGCGCCGGGGGCGCGGCCCCTGGGCGTCGTCGAGCTCGACATCCTCGACCGTCCTCTCTTGGGGTGACCCCACCATGAGGAACCAACAGGAGCCCTGCCAGGTCTGTTCCATGCACGGTCCTGAGGGCGCCTCCGCCGAGCGCCCGCCACCGCTGCGACCGTGTGGTTCCCCTCGCCCTACAGTGAGCCGGTGCGCTGGTGGGAGCGGGTCGGGGCGTGGGGTGACACCCACCGGTTTGCCCTCGACGCCACGGGGACCGCACTGCTGTGCCTGGTCGTGGTGCCGCTGTCGACCACCACGAGCAGCGCCGGCCGCTCCGCCGGGGGGTGGGCAGCGGCGCTCCTCGTCCCGTTGGCCTGGCGACGCACTCGGCCGGCCGCCTCGGCGGCGGCGGTCTTCGCGGTGGCGCTGAGCCAGCTGCTGCTCGGGCCTGAGCTGATCGTGCCGGCGGACCTCGCGGTGCTCGTCGCCTTGTACTCCGTCACGGTGCACGGCCCTCGATGGGCGTACTGGACGGCGATCAGCGGCGCGATGGTCGGCGCCGCGGCGCTCGGCGGCGCGCGCGGCCTGCGCGCCGGGGCGCCAGGGTTGCTGGACGCGGCCGTCTCCGTCGCCGCCGTCGCACTGCTGTCGGTCTCGGTGTTCGCCATCGGCCTGGTCCGGCGCTCTCGGCATCAGGTGGTGGACTCGCTCGTCGACCGGGCCCGGCGCCTCGAGGTCGAGCGGAACCAGCTGGCCGTCATCGCCGTCGCAGCGGAGCGGACCCGCATCGCCAGGGAGATGCACGACATCGTCGCCCACTCGCTCTCGGTGATCATCGCCCAGGCGGACGGCGGGCGCTACGCCGCGCAGGCCGAACCCGACGCCGCCGTCCGCTCGCTCGCGACGATCGCGGAGACCGGCCGCGCCGCGCTGACCGACATGCGGCAGCTGCTCGGCGTCCTGCGGCCGCCAGAGCCGGGCGGCGAGGTCGCTCCGGGTTCCGCCACCCGGGCGGACCTCGCGCGGCGGGCCGGCACCGCTGCACCCGCAGCACCGGGCGACCTGGTACCGCAGCCGGCTGTCGCTGACCTCAACCGGCTCGTGGAGCAGGTGCGCGACTCCGGGCTGGAGGTCTCCGTCGTGCGCGTCGGCACCGAGCGCCCACTGCCTCCCGGGACCGGCCTGACCGTCTACCGGATCTGCCAGGAGTGCCTGACGAACGTGCTCAAGCACGGCGGGCCAGGCGTCCGCGCCAGCGTCCTGCTCCAGTGGAGCGCGCGATCGCTGGTCCTGGAGGTCACCGACGACGGGCGCGGTGCTGCGGCACAGTCCGACGGCGGCGGGCACGGTGTGCTGGGCATGCGGGAGCGAGCCACCATGCTCGGTGGGACGCTCGCCATCGGGCCCCGGCCAGGGGGCGGCTTCCGAGTGCGTGCCGAGATCCCCCTGCCCCCGGCCGCGAGCACCACGGCCACCGATCCGACCGGCCCCTGGGAGGGACGATGAGCCTCAGCGCCCACGACGGCGCCATGTCCGCACCGGCGATCCGGGTCGCCCTGGTGGACGACCAGCAGCTCGTCCGGGCCGGCTTCCGGATGGTGATCGACTCCCAGCCGGACCTGACGGTGGTGCTCGAGGCCGGCGACGGCGAGCAGGCGGTGCGCCTGCTGGCCACGACCCCGGTGGATGTCGTGCTGATGGACGTGCGGATGCCCACGATGGACGGGTTGACCGCCACCGCGCAGATCACCGCCGCCGGCCCGTCGCCGCGCGTCGTCGTGCTGACGACCTTCGACGTCGACGAGTACGTGCTTCGCGCGATCCAGGCCGGTGCCAGCGGCTTCCTGCTCAAGGACACCCCGCCGGACCAGATGCTCGACGCGATCCGCACGGTGCACGCCGGCGACGCGGTCATCGCCCCCTCGAGCACGAGACGGCTGCTCGAGCACCTGGTCACCGCGCTGCCCGCTGCCGAGCTCTCGACCCCGCACCCCGGCCTCGCCGAGCTGACGGCACGGGAGCGGGAGGTCCTCAGCGAGATGGCCCGCGGCGCGTCGAACACCGAGATCGGGCAGCGGCTCTTCGTCGCAGAGGCGACGGTCAAGACGCACGTCGGCCACGTGCTGGCCAAGCTCGGCGCGCGCGACCGGGTCCAAGCCGTCGTCATCGCGTACGAGAGCGGCCTGGTCCGCCCCGGCGGCTGAACCGTGTCCCGGTCGCACCCTGAGACCCTCCTCAGGGTCCCTCCACCCACGGGATGAGACCGGACTCAGCGGAACCATGCCCTGGGCAGACGCGGAGTCGCCCGACCCCTCCGTACCGTCGAGGTGCACGCACAGCAGGCACACAGGGCCCCGCCCGTGCCGCTCCGTCCGAGCCCGACGATCTCTGGAGGAACCCCGTGGACCCGACCCGTCCCGCACCCGCTGCGGACACCGGCACCACCACCACCGGGCAGGTCTCACCGACTGCCGCCGCCGTCCGTGGCCGGGGCCTGACCAAGGTCTACGGCCGCGGCGAGGCGAGCGTCCGCGCACTGGCCGGGGTCGACGTCGACTTCGCCGCCGGAGCGTTCACAGCGATCATGGGTCCGTCGGGCTCGGGCAAGTCCACGCTCATGCACCTGCTCGCCGGCCTCGACACGGCCACCTCCGGCCAGGCCTGGATCGGTGACACGGAGCTCACCGGGCTGGACGACACCGCGCTGACCCGGCTGCGGCGCGACCGGGTCGGCTTCGTGTTCCAGTCGTTCAACCTGCTGCCGATGTTCGACGCCAGGGCGAACATCACGCTGCCCCTGGAGATCGCCGGACGCCCCGTCGACACCGAGTGGTTCGACCTGCTGGTCACGACCCTCGGCCTCGCAGACCGGCTCACCCACCGCCCCGGTGAGCTCTCCGGCGGTCAGCAGCAGCGCGTGGCGATCGCCCGCGCCCTGATCACCCGGCCCGATGTGGTCTTCGCCGACGAGCCGACCGGAAACCTCGACTCGCGCGGCGGGGCCCAGGTGCTCAGCTTCCTGCGTCGCTCGGTGCGCGAGCTCGGCCGCACCGTCGTGATGGTCACGCACGACCCCTCGGCCGCGGCCTACGCCGACCGCGTGGTGCTGCTCGCCGACGGCCAGGTGGCGGGGGAGATCACCGAGCCGACTCCCGAGTCCGTGCTCGCCGGGCTCGACGCCCTGCGCTCGCTCGACGAGGTGCACTGATGATCCGGCTGACCCTCGCCCAGATGCGCCGGAGCATCGGGCGGCTCGCTGCGGCCGGTGTGGCGATCGCCATCGGCACCGCCTTCGTCACCGCCACCCTGCTGGCCGGGAACGCGATCACCCGCACGACCTACGACGCGGTCAGCTCGCAGTACGCCCAGGCGGACCTCATCGTCTCCGCCGGCGGCGCGACCGGCTCCCCCGGGAGCGACGTCGACGCCGCGACCCTCGCCGCGATCGGGGAGCTTCCGGGAGTGGCAGCCGTGCAGGGCATCTCCTCCGACGGGACGGAGCTCTCCGGGCCGCACGGGCGGGTGTGGGCCACGGTGGCCGGGCGGGCGGTCGACCCCCGCCTCGAGCCGGCGAGGCTGAGCAGCGGGCGACTGCCGCAGGCGTCCGGCGAGGTGGCGCTGCCCGCGACGCTCGCCGTGCAGCTCGGCGTCGCCATCGATGACGTGGTCAGCTCCTCCCGCTACACCGCGGACTCCACGGGCGCGCCGCAGGTCGACGAGCTGCGCGTCACCGGGTTGCTCGCCACGCCCTCCGCCTTCCTCTCGATCGGTGGCACCGCCGTGCTCGACGGCCACCAGGCCGACGAGTGGCTCGCCGCCAGCACGGGCGGCCCGGTGTCGTGGCGCGAGGCGATGGTCGCGCTCGACCCCGGCGCCGACGCCGCCTCGACGATCTCCGCCGTCCAGAAGGTCACCGGGCCCGGTGCGGCGGTGCAGACCCGTGACCAGCGTGCAGCGTCCGAGGTGGCGACGCAGACCGGGTCGACCGCGGTGCTGGTCGGCATCGTGCTCTCCTTCGCAGCGGTCTCGCTGCTGGTTGCCTCGCTGGTCATCGCGAACACCTTCCAGGTGCTGGTCGCCCAGCGCACCCGCACGCTCGCCCTGCTGCGCTGCGTCGGGGCCGACCGGCGCCAGCTGCGCCGCGGCGTGCTCCTCGAGGCCATGGTGCTCGGCCTCGCGGCCTCGGGCGCCGGAGCTCTCCTTGGCGTGGGCCTCGTGCAGGCCGCACTGGTGGTCCTGGGCCGGGCAACGGACGTGCCCCTGCCGGCGGCGGTGACGGTGACGCTCGGCTCCGTGCTCATCCCGCTCGCCGTCGGTGTCGGGGTCACCCTCCTCGCCTCCCTCGCCCCGGCCCGCGCGGCCATGAGGGTGTCGCCGCTCGCCGCGCTACGGCCGGAGGTCACGACAGATGGCGGCCGTTCGGGCCGAGCACGGGCGTGGTTCTCCGCGCTGCTCGTGATCGGGGGCGGCGGGGCACTCGCGCTCGGGGTGGCCGTCGCGAGCCACACGTCGATGCCGCTCGGCCTCGCGGTCGGAATGCTCGGTGGCGCCGTGTCCTTCGTCGGTGTGCTGCTCGGCGCGGTGTTCTGGGTGCCCGGGCTGCTCGGCAGGTCCGGGCGGTTCCTCGGCCGCGGGATCGCCGGCCGCCTGGCGGCAGCGAACAGCGTCCGCAACCCACGACGCGTAGCCACCACCACCGGCGCGCTCTTCATCGGTGTCACCCTCGTCGCGATGATGGCCACCGGTGCCGCGAGCGCGACGCAGGCGTTCACCGTCGGGCTCAGCGAGAGCTTCCCGGTCGACGTCGTCGTGGCGGGCGTCCCGCAGGGCCAGCTGCCGCCGCCGCTGCCCACCGGGCTGGCCGACGCCGTCGCAACGGTGGACGGGGTCAGCGCCGTCACCACCCTCGCCGGCCCGGTGGAGGTCACGATCCCGTCCGACGGCACGGTGTCCTCGAGCAGCGTCCTCGGCATCGACCCCGTGACAGCGCGCGAGGTCCTGCTCGACCCCGGGCAGCTCGCGCACCTGACCGACGGCTCGCTCCTCGTCCCGGCCTTCACCGGGCTGACCGACGGGAGCGTCGTCGAGGTGAGCGGCCCTGGAGGGACGTTCCCGCTGACGGTCGTCGTGACCGACCTGCCGCAGATGCTCGTCACCACCGCGACGATGCGAGGGCTGGACCCCTCAGCGGCCGGGGCGGAGATCTGGGCGCGCCTGAGCGACATCGCCCTCTCGAGCAGCGTCGTGGCGGACGTCCAGACGCTGACCGACGGCTCCGGGCAGGTCCTGCAGGTGGTCGGCGCCGCGATCGAGCGGGCCTTCTTCCAACGGGTGATCGACACGCTGCTCGCGATCGTCGTCGGGCTGCTGGGCGTTGCCGTGGTGATCGCTGTCGTCGGCGTGGCGAACACCTTGTCGCTGTCCGTGATCGAACGGCGCCGGGAGTCCGCGACGCTCCGAGCGATCGGCCTGACCCGCAGGCAGCTGCGTGCCACGCTCGCGATCGAAGGGCTGCTCGTCGCCGGGGTCGGTGCGCTCGTGGGGACCGTGCTCGGGGTGGCCTACGGCTGGACCGGTGCGCACATCCTGCTCGCGGAGGTCAGCCCCGTCGGCCTCACGGTGCCCTGGCGGTACCTCGGGCTCGGCATGGTCGGAGCGCTGGCGGCCGGCGCCCTGGCCTCCGTGCTCCCGGCGCGGTCGGCGGCCCGTACGCCGCCGGTGGAGGCGCTCGCCGCGGAGTGAGCCGTGGCGAGGCCCGGTCCGTCCCGCAGGGGGACGGCGGCCCGGGCGCGGTGCGCAGGACCCGTCGCGGAGGGTGCGACGGGTCCTGCGCATCCTCTCGCCGGCAGAGCGGGAGCGCGGCGAGTCGGCCCACGGGGAGCGGGATCGGGCTGCCCGACGCCTCGCGCCCGGTACCGTTCCACCCACGACGGCGACCGGCACGAGCAGGGTGGAGGGCGCAGTGACCGACGTGCTCTCCTCTGCGCGACCGCAGGACGACGGCTCCCCGACGACCGGCCTCGACTGGTCGTGGCTGCCGGAGGGCACCCCCGCACCGACCGCCGCCTCGCTCGCCGTCGCCCGTCGTCAGACGGCCACCCTGCTCGACGACCGCGGCGTGACCTACGGCACCGACGACCCGGGCCCAGCGACCGGACCGCGATCCCGAGCCCGGGACTGGCGGCTCGACCCGGTCCCCGTCGTCATCGACGAGGTCGAGTGGTCGCGGCTCGAGGCCGCCATCGCCCAACGAGCCACCCTGCTCGATGCGATCCTCGCCGACCTCTACGGTCCGCGCACCCTGCTGGCCGACGGCGTCATCCCGCCGGAGGTCGTGCTCGCGCACCCCGCGTTCCTCCGCTCGGTCGACCGCCTCGTGACACCCGGCCCGCACGGCCTCGTGCTCACCGGGACGGACGTCTCGCGCAACCCCTCGGGCGCCTGGTGCGCCGTGGCCGACCGCACGCAGGCACCGTCGGGTGCCGGCTACGCGATGGTCGACCGCCGCGTCATCGCGCAGTCGATGGCCGGCGTCTACCGGCAGACGTCGATCCGGCGGATCGGGCCGTTCTTCCATGCGCTGCGTCGCGCCCTCGACGCCGCGGCTCCCGAGGGCGTCCGCCAGCCGCAGGCCGTCCTGCTGACCGCCGGACCCTTCTCGGAGACCGCCTTCGACCAGGCCTACCTCGCCTCCATGCTCGGCATCCCGCTCGTCGAGGGCAGCGACCTGGAGGTGCGCGAGGGCAAGGTCTGGCTCCGGGGCCTGGAGGGCTCCGAGCAGGTCGACGTGATCCTGCGCCGGGTCGACGCCGAGTGGTGCGACCCCCTTGACCTGCGGGCCGACTCACGGCTCGGCATCCCCGGCCTGGTCCGCGCCGTCCGGGCGGGCACCGTGGCGGTGGTGAACCCCCTCGGCAGCGGGGTGCTGGAGCACCCGGCCCTCGGCGCCTACCTTCCTCGCGCAGCCCGCGTCGTCCTCGATCAGGACCTCGCGCTCGCCTCGCCGGCGACCTGGTGGTGCGGCGACCCGGCCGGCCGCTCGCATGCGCTCGCCCACCTGGACGGCCTCGTCCTCAAGCACACCACCGCCGGCCAGGAGCGTGCGGTCCTGGGCTGGACCCTCGACTCCGCCGCCCGCGTTCGCCTCGCCGCCCGCATCGGCGCAGATCCCCTGCACTGGACGGCCCAGGAACGCGTCGACGGCGCCACGACGACCCCGGGCGGTGCGCGGCCGGCCGTCCTTCGGACCTTCGCCGTCGGGCAGGCCGGGGGCTACCAGGTGATGGCCGGCGGCCTGGCGCTCGTCGCCCCGGACCGCCAGCGCGTCGTCTCCAGCTCCCTCGGCGCGATCGCCAAGGACGTCTGGGTGATCGCAGCCGAGGCCGAGACGGCCCATGACCCGTGGCTCGTCACGGCTCTCGAGGAGCCACGTGCCCGCCAGCTCGTCGCCGTCTCCCCGCGCACCGCGGAGAACCT
>JBBRGX010000051.1:0-17195 GCA_038223605.1 Actinomycetales bacterium
GACCTTCCAGCAGATGGACTGGATCAACTTCGTCATGCTGCCGATGTTCCTGTTCTCCGCGACGTTCTACCCGATCACCGTCTACCCCCAGGCGATCCAGTGGTTCATCCAGGCCCTGCCGCTGTGGCACGGCGTGGAGCTCATCCGCGGGCTCACCACCGGGGAGCTCGACCACAGCACGTGGGTGCACGTCGGCTACTACCTGGCGATGATCGTGCTCGGCGTGACGTTCACCACCCGGCGGATGCGCGCCCTGTTCCTGGACTGAGACGGCACGACGCGGTACGAGACGACGACGGAGGCGACATGACTCAGTACCTGCTCAGCGTCCACCAGCCCGAGGGCGGTGAGCCGCCGGCCGACCTCGAGGACATCATGCGCGAGGTCGATGCCGTCGACTCGGCCATGCACGAGGCCGGCGTATGGGTCTTCTCCGGCGGGCTGGCCGACCCCTCCCAGGCTCGGGTGCTGCGTCTTGACGGCGCCGAGGTGACCGCCACGGCGGGCCCGCTGGTGCCTGCGGCCCATGTCCTCGGCGGCTTCACGATCATCGACGTGGCCGGCCTCGCCGCGGCCCTCGACTGGGGGACCCGGCTCGCCCGCGCCACGACCCTGCCGATCGAGGTCAGGGCCTTCCAGGGTTGAGCCCCGGCTGCCTCCCCCTCAGGCGGGCTGCCCCGCCGACTCGACCTGAGCCGGCGCGTCGACAGGACCAGCGTCGGCGACGAGTCGTTCGGCCTCGGCACGGTCGGTGATCAGGACGTTGATCCAGCCACCGAGGAGCGCTGCCCGGATCGCCGAGTGCTTGCGGTCTCCCCCGGCGACGCCGACCCGGCGGGCGATCCCGCGTAGCTGGGTCGGGTCGATGCCGATGACGCGCTCGTCGAGGGACGAGCGCACCGGCCGGCCCTCCTCGTCGAAGAAGCGCAGGCAGATGTCGCCGACCGCGCCGGCCGCTCGCAGGAGCTCCTGGTCGGCGGCCGCCATCGCGTTTCCGCTCTCGCGCAGCAGCGGGGACGGCTCGAGCGAGCCGATCCCGACGAGCACCATCGTCAGCCGCCGCCACAGCGCGACGACCTCGGAGACGGTGGCATCGGCCATCAGGGTGTCGCGCGCCGAGACGCTGCCGAGCATCCCCGGCGTCGGCATGAAGAGCGGTTCTGCGCCCGTGGCGGCGGCGAACCGGCCGATCAGCCGGGTCGCCTGCATCTGCACGCGGGGGTCGCCGACACCGCCGACGACCTGCACGACGGTGTCGACGACCGAGGCACGAGCCGGCCGCATGGCCTCGACCGCCGCGAGCAGCGTGGCCGACCACGACGAGATCCCGACCGTGTCGCCGCCGGTGAGGGTCGTCTCCAGGTAGACCGCGGTCGCGGCACCGAGCGCCGGGTTGAGGTCGGCGTCCGAGCCGCCGGCATCGACGACGACGGCCTCCTTGAGCCCGTAGGCGCGCTCGAGCGCCTCCTCGAGATCCGTGTGGACACCGGAGGGCAGGGCGACCGTCGTCCGGACGATGCCGATCTCCTGCGCCCGCTTGAGCAGGCGGGAGACTCGCGGCTGGCTCACGTGGAGCTCGTCGGCGATCTCGGCCTGGCGCATCCCGCGCTCGTGGTACATCCGTGCGATCTTGGCCATCAGCCTGATCTGGTCGTCGGAGTGGCCGAATCGCTGGCTCACCATGCCCGAGCGGCCGCTTGCGTCCATCCGACTCTCCTTCACGGTGAAGCCCATCGCCGTTGACGCAACCATGACCCTGCGAATAACCATACAGACCGGAACGGGCAACACCCGGCCATGGTGCTCAGCCCTTCACCGCGCCGGCGAACGCCCCCTGGACGAAGTAGCGCTGGAAGAGAAGGTAGACGATGAGGACCGGAACCGCCGACATGATGAGGAAGGCGTTCAGCGCCCCGTAGTCCGTCGCGTGCTGCGTGCTGAACCCTTGGACGGCGAGCGGGATCGTCCAGTTCGACTGACTCTGCAGCAAGGTCGTCGCCATCGCGTACTCGTTCCACGTGGCCACGAAGTCGAGGATGAAGAGCGCGGCAAGGGCTGGCCTGGCGAGCGGCAGGCAGATCTGCCAGAAGACCCGGAAAGTGGACGCCCCGTCGATCCTTGCCGATTCGTCGAGCTCGTCAGGGATGGCCCTGAAGAACCCATAGAGCATGAACACCTGGTACGGGATCCCGAAGGCGAGGTACGGCAGGATCAGGCCCATCCGCGAGTCGAGCAGGTCGAGCTTCAGCATCGTCGTGAACAGCGAGCCGAGGCCGACCTGGATCGGCACCATCGACCCGATCGCGAAGATCGCGAGCACGAGCTTGTGCCGACGGAAGCGCAGCCGAGCGAGGGCGAATGCCGTCGCAGCGGAGAGCAGCAGGCCGAGCGGGACCTTGATCAGGGAGATGATCAGGCTGTTCCCGCCCGTCGCCCAGAGGTTCCCGGTGTCGATCGCGCTGGAGTAGTTCGACCACTTCCACACCGACGGAAGATCCCAGGCCGAGAGCTGGCTGACATCGGCCTTGCTCTTGATCGAGGTGAGGAGCATCAGGACGAAAGGCGCCGCCCAGAGCAGGGCCGCCACCACGAGGGCGATCCACAGCCCGATGGTCACCCAGTCGCGCTGGATCGGCCGCCGCTGCTCGACGGGACGGGACGTCCCCCGTGCACGCACTGTGAGCGTGGTCATCAACGGTCCTCTCCGCGTAGGGCCCAGGCTAGGTAGGGAACGACCAAGCACATCGAGATGATCAGCAGCACGGTCGCCACTGCACCGCCCTGGCCGAAGTTGTGGTTCTGGAACGACTGCGTCCACGACCAGAGCGCGAGGACCTGCGTCGACTGCGCCGGCCCGCCTCCGGTCATCCCGACGATGAGGTCGAAGACCTTCAACGAGTTGATGATCGTCAGGATGATCACCACGACGAAGGTCGGTCTCAGCGCGGGCAGGGTGACGTGCCGGAAGACCTGCATCCCACGCGCTCCGTCGACCCTCGCTGCGTCGACGAGCTCCGTCGGCACCTGCTGGAGACCGGCGAGGAACAGCACCATGTTGAAGCCGACGCCCTGCCAGATCGCTGCGACGAACACGGCGTAGAGGGCGATCCTCGGGTTGCCGAGCCACTGCTGGGTCCACGAGTCGAGGCCGGCGGCGCTGAGGACCTCGTTGACCGTACCCACCGTGGGGTTGTAGATCCAGCGCCACATGGCGGCGACGGTGATGGAGGCGAAGACGGCCGGTAGGTAGAAGACCGAGCGAAAGAGGTTCCGCCCGAACATCCGCCGGTTCAGCGCGAGTGCAAGCACGAGGCTGAGCGTCATCGGCACGAGGACGGACATCCCGACCCAGAGCACCGAGTTGCGGAAGGCCGTCCAGAACACGGGGTCGGCGGTGAAGAGCCGGGTGTAGTTGCCCCAACCGACGAACGTGGGGGCCTGCGTGCGGAAGCCCGACCAGGAGTAGAAGGACAGCCGCACCGCGTCGAGCATCGGATAGGCGAGGAACCAGACGTACAGGACTCCCGCCGGGAGCAGGTACGGCAGAGCCTGGACGAACTGACCCCGCCTCCGGCGTTGCCGCCGGGCCGGACGCGCCGAACCAGGTCGACCGTCAGAGACGGTCCGAGAGCCGGACATGTCGATGGCCATCTTCCCTCCAGACCGTCCGGTGCGGGGACCCCGCGGCCCCCGCACCGGACCGGCGGTCACTTGGAATCGACGAACTTCTGGAACTGAGCACCCGCGTCTGCGGGGGCGATGTCTCCGGTGAGCACCGAGTTCTGGATCCGCCAGTACTCCGTCGTCTCGTCGAGCGAGAGGTTCTGGTCATTGTTCACGTAGAGGCCGCTGGCGTTCGAGAAGATCGTCGGCCACAACGCGTCCAGCGGGTTCGTCGCCGCAGGGGCGACGTCCTTGTTGACCGACATCGCGGCCCAGGCGCCCGATGCCTCCTTCTGTGCGGTCTCTGACGTGAAGTAGTCGAGGAAGGCCGCTGCCTGGTCCGGGTGGGCGGACGCCTTGCCGATGTAGAGGGCCTCGCCGAAGCCGTAGAGGCGGTCGGTACCGGTCGGGAAGGGCACGATCCCGATGTCGTCCGGGTTCACACCGTTATCCGTCAGCATCCCGTCGAACCAGGTGCCCTCGAGGGCCATCGCGGCCTTGCCCGTGTAGAAGAGCTGCTGGGCGTCCGCGTCACTCATCCCCATGAAACCGGTGTTGATGTACTTGTCGCCCCAGGTCTTGAGCTCGGTGAACGCCTGGGTCACGCAGGGCTCGGTGTCCCAGCCCTTCTGCGTCGTGTTGAGCGTGTCGGCTGTAGCTGCGCCGCACGTCGTCTCGATCAGAGAGTCGAGCAGACGCATGACGTGCCAGTTGACCGTCCCGCCGAACTCGATCGGCGTGATGCCCTTCGCGACGAGGGCGTCAGCATCCTTGATCAGCTCGTCGTACGTCGTGGGGGCAGTGATCCCGGCCTGGGAGAACAGGGTCTTGTTGTAGTACAGCGCCTCACCCTGGAGCGTGAACGGCACACCGTTGTACCCGCCGTACTGCGTGATGCCGGCGAGCGCGGCGCTGGTGAAACGGTCGTTCCACTTGTACTTGTCGTAGTAGCTGGCGAGGTCAAGGCTCGTCCCGGCCGAGATCAGCTCACCGGACAGGCCGGGGCCCTCCCAGTAGCGGTAGATGTCCGGGCCGGCGTTCGTACCCGCGACCTGCCTCAACGCCTCCTTGTGCGCGTCGATCGCGCGCTCCTCGAGAGTGACGGTGACCCCGGGGTTCGCCGCCTCGAAGTCGGCGATGATCTTGTCCATGATCGGCTTCTGGCTCGGCTCGAGCGTGAGCATCCAGAACTTGAGGTCCACCTTGTCGGTGGACGACGACGCCGTCCCGCCGCTGCTGCTGCAGCCCGCGACGAGTGCAAGTGCGGCCACCGCGATTCCCGCGACGACTGCTGACCGTGTGTGACGCATCCTTACCTCCATGCTCGTCGGTCCGGCGACTCTGCCGGTCCGTGTGATGTGCCTCGATACCCATCCGTCGGCAGCCAGATCAGGCCTCCCCCCGCCACTCTGCGAAGGCCTGGAGCGTGCCGAACATGTCCTCGAACATGAGCCGCACATCGATCCGCGTGTAGACGCGGATCGGCCGCCCCCCGGAGCCGGGGACATAGGACCCGTCATTCGAGAGCTCAGGTGCCGCGAGCACGACGTGATCGCTGGACGAGGTGTCCGACTGGAACGGGCTGCGCAGCGCGGTGAGCAGCACGAGTGGCGAGTCGCCGAGCGCATAGGTTCCCGGGTACCCGCCGCCATGACGACGCATCAGCGGGACGACGGCTCGCAGCGCCCGCAGGAGGTACCGCCCGAGCGGGCCACGGGTGGCGACCCGTCGTCGCAGCTCGATGTCCGAGACCAGGCACTGGCGGTACATGTTCCGCGGCACCTGCCACAGCCGGAGGTCCGAGTCGTTGAAGACGACCTGAGCGGCCATGACGTCGATCGCGAGGTTGTACTCGGGCTCGGAGGCACCGAACGGCGCGCTCACCGGCGGGTACTCGGGACCGCCGATCCAGATGAGAGTCAAGCGTTCGGCGATCCGCGGTTCGATGAGCCATGCGCTTGCGATCTCCGTGAGGCCTCCACCGCAGGCGACGAACAGCGGCCGGGGGTCGTCGCTCATCGCCTCTGCCACGATCGCACGGGCCGCGGGGCTGTCCATCGGCGTCCGGCGGGCCGGCATCGCGCTCTCGGCGCCCGGCCAGATCAGGCCATCGGCGTCGAGCCCCATCACCGCGAAGAGCTCGCGGAGCTTGTCCGCGGCGTGCGTCGCGGTGAGCGGGCCCGGGTCGAAAGGGTCGCCCGGCGCGAGATGGGAGGCGACGATCCCGCGTATCTCCACGGACGGAGACAGGACGTGGTGGACCACCTGGAAGAGGTCGTCCGGGTCACCCGAGAAGTCGTTGTCGATGATGACGCGGCAGCCGGCCGGCTTCACGTCCTCACCGAGCCAGGGGAACTCCCCAAGGGTCCATCCGGTCTGCGTCATTGCAGCTCTCCATCGCGTGTCGGCCGGGATGCATCGACATTCAGTGTCGAATCCATGTCGTAGGTTATCGTTAACTTACGACTTCTGGCAAGCGGTCCGCACCGTCTGGACGGCTACGATCTGGTCACGGTCCGGCCAGGGCCCGCGTCGTGCGGCTAGACCGAAGGAGGGGGCGTGGCCAGTGAGGCGTCACCACGCGATGTACCGAGGCCGAGCCTGACGGATGTCGGGCGCCTCGCCGGAGTCTCCGCACAGACGGTCTCCCGCTACTTCACCGGGCGCGGCTACGTCGGGACCGAGACCCGGGCGCGGATCGACGCCGCGATCGCCCAGCTGGGCTACCGGCCCAACAATGCGGCGCGAAGCCTGCGTGCCGGACGGTCGAAGACGCTCGGGGTTCTCGCCCTCGGCCCACTCAACTACGGCGCCGCCTCGATCCTGACCGGCCTGACCCAGACCGCGACGACTGCCGGGTACGGGTTGATGATCGCCCAGCTCGACATCGATCCCGATCTGCCGACCTCGAGCCCGGAGGTCCGGCGCGCCCTTGACGCCTTCCTGTCGTCTCGCGTCGAGGGCATCGTCGTCACGAGTCCCTACCGCGACACCGAGGAGAACCTCGGCGAGGTCTGGGAGTCGGTGCCGATCCTCATCCTGTCGGGACGGCCGCAGTCGAACCACTACGCAGCCACCGTCGACTCGCATGCCGCCGGGCTGCTCGCCACCCGCCACCTGATCGAGCTCGGGCACCGGCAGATCCTGCACATTGCCGGGCCAGCGAAGCGCAACGAGTCGCTGGAGCGCGAGGGCGGCTACCACGAGGCGCTCAGCAGCGCGGGGCTCGACCCGCTGCCCGTGCAGCGCGGTGACTGGTCGTCCAGCTCCGGGTTCGCCGCCGGCCTGTGCACCGACCCCGCGTCGTTCACGGCAGTCTTCGCCGGGAACGACCAGATGGCCCTCGGGTTCATTGCTGCCATGCGCGAACGCGGGCACGAGGCTCCCCGGGACTACTCGATCATCGGCGTGGACGACATGCCAGACGCCCGCTACTTCTCGCCGCCGCTGTCGTCGATCGCGATGGACTTCACCCGCCTCGGTGAGATCGCGATCGCGATGGTCCTGCACCCCATCAAGACGGGCGAACGCATGCCGAACCAGACCATCACGCCGGTGCTGGTCCCGCGCGCGTCGACCGCGCGCCTGCCCTGAGGTAGCTCTCGGACGGTCGAGGGCCGAGAGGTGCTCTCGCAGCCGCCGGCCCTCGACCGTCATGCACGGACCGTCACAACGACCGGTTCCGTGCTGTCTCAGTGACCCAACAGATCCTTCGCGGCGGCCGCGATACCCGTCCCGGTGATCCCGAAGTGCTCCATCAGCCACCCGATGGAACCCGTGGGGGCGAACGTGGTGGCGCCGATGAATCGCATCGGTGCCGGGTGGCGCGTGGCGAGGGCCTCAGCGACAGCCCCCCCGAGCCCGGAGGTCAGCGCCTCCTCTGCCGTGACGATGCCGGCCGTCTCGCGTGCCGCGGCCACGAACGCCTCGGTGTCGAGGGGGCTGATGGTCGGCACCGAGAGCACGCGGGCATCGATGCCGTCGGCTGCGAGCAGCTCGGCGGCGGCGAGCGCCCGGTGGACGGCCGTACCTGTCGCCGCGAGGGTCACGTCGTTGCCGGGGCGCAGCAGGACGGCCTTGCCCGGGACGAACTCGTAGTCCGCGGCGTTGACGTCCGGCACACCCATCCGGGCGATCCGGATGTAGACCGGCCCGTCATGGGTGGCAGCCCAGCGCAAGGCCTGCACCGTCTCGATCGGGTCACAGGGCACGAGCACCGTCAGCCCGGGGATGACCCGCATCCAGGCGAGGTCCTCGATCGAGTGGTGTGTCGGGCCGAGCTCGCCGTAGGCCATGCCGGGGCTCTGCCCCACCAGGACCATGTGGTGCTGGGAGTAGGCCGCGTCGACCTTGATCTGCTCCATCGCCCGAGCGGACAGGAAGCAGGCAGCGGCCGAGACGAACGGGATCTTCCCGCCGTTGGCCAGCCCTGCCCCGACGCCGACCATGTCCTGCTCGGCGATTCCCACGTTGACCAGGCGATCACGAAACGTGTCCTGGAACGGACCGAGCTTGCTCGAGCCCACCGAGTCGTTGACCACGGCGACGATCCGGGGATCGGCGTCGGCGAGCTCGATGAGCGTGGCGACCCACGCGTCCCGGCAGTCGTGCAGGGCGGGCGCGGATGGTGTGGTCGTGCTCACTGTGCCTCCAGCTCGGCGAAGGCCTGTTCCACCTGGTCGGCGGACGGCACCTTGTGGTGCCAGGCGACGTTGTCGGACATGAAGGAGATCGGGTGACCCTTCATGGTGTGCGCGATGACGGCCGTCGGCTTGCCCGAGGGTGCCGGCACGGCAGCGAAGACGTCGAGCAGGGCGGCGTGGTCATGGCCGGAGACCTCGACGACCTCCATGCCGAAGGCGCGGAGCTTGTCCGCGAGCGGCTCGAGGTCGTTCGTGTCGGCGACGCGTGCGCCCTGCTGCAGGCGGTTGCGGTCGATGATCACGCACAGGTGGTCGAGGCCGTGGTTGCCCGCGGTCATCAGGGCCTCCCAGTTGGAGCCCTCCTGCAGCTCGCCGTCGCCGGTCACCACGAAGGTGCGCCGGGCGGAACCGTCGAGCTTGCCCGCGAAGGCCGTACCGACCGCGATCGGCAGCCCGTGACCGAGTGGCCCGGTGCTGGCCTCGACCGCTGCAATCTTCGTGCGGGCCGGGTGCCCGTTGAGCATGGACAGCGGCTGCATGAAGGTGCGCAGCTGCTCCTGCGGCAGGAAGCCCGCCATCGCCAGCGTCGTGTAGAGCGCGGCGGCGGCGTGACCCTTCGACAGGATGAACCGGTCACGGTTCGGGTCGTCGAGGCGCTCGGGTGTGACGTTCATCGCCTGCAGGTACAAGGTGACGAGGATGTCGATCACCGAGAACTCCCCACCGATGTGCCCGAGCCCGGCGGCGCGGACCATCTGCAGATCGCGGCGACGGACCAGGCGGGCCGCCTCGACGAGATGGGCGACGGCCTCCTCACGTGTGGCCCCGGCGGGCACGCGACCGAGGACGGTCAGCGTGTCGGACGGAACCGCATCGGGGTCGACCTGTGGGACCAGGTCCTCCACCGTCACGTCTCGTCCCGCAAGCAGCTGAACAGCACGTCCTGGATCAGCTTCTGGGCACCCATGGAGTCCTGGCGGGACTGGGCAGCGGCCAGAGCGTCCATGTCGAGCTCCTCGAGGGCGCGGTAGATGCCCTTGAGGAAGCGGATCGAGAGCTTCGCGGCCTCGACTGTGTCCTCGCGGAAGGGGAACTGGTCGAGCTGCCAGACACCCTCCCAGTTGTTGATCTTCAGCGTGTAGAAGAACTCGAAGACCTCGACCGGGTGCACGGTGCCGACGACCATGTCGTCGTCCCAGCCGCGCAGGTTGTCGTTGACGTCCATGCCCCACAGCAGGCCGTGGTCGATCAGGAGCTGGGCCGCAGCGGCCGGCGACTCCCCGCCGTAGAGCGCGTGGCCGAAGTCCAGCAGCACGCCGACGTTGTCGACACCCATGGCCTTGATGCCGAGGGCGGTCTTGGCAGCCGAGTCCCAGAACATCTTGTTGCGCGGCTCGCGCGGCTTGTACTCGATGACGATCTTGATGTCAGGGTTGGCGAGGGCCAGCTCGCGCATGCCCGAGACGGCCAGCTCCCACTGCTCGTGGTGGTTGACCTGGAACGGGTAGTCCCAGCCGTCCTGGCCGGGCCAGACCTTGAGGTAGCTGGCGCCCAGGTCGCGGACCACGTCGGCCGCCTCGCTGAGGAAGGCGATGGCGTCCGCGCGCACAGCTGCGTCGGGGTTCGTGAAGGCACCCTTGCTGAACTTGCGCATGTAGATCTCAGGCGTGACGCCGACGCACTCCAGGCCGTGCTCCTTGAGCGCAGCCTTGACGTCGGCGGCCGTGACGCCCTCGGTGAAGGGGTAGGGCACGTCGACGACGGAGAGGTCTCCGACGGCACCAGCACGGGCGATCTGCTCGAGCGTCGAGACCGCCGGGGCGTAGCCGTCCGTGGCGTACCGGTCGACGTAGCTTGCGAAGTGCCACAGTCCAGCACCAAAACGTGGGTACTCAGACATTTCTATTCATCTCCGATCGTTGATGCAATCTACGGTAGCAGGACATCGCCTGGCGCGCTCCGCCGCGAGTGATGCCGAGGAGGGTCGAGAGAGAGGTGTGGGGTGGGCGTCGAACGGTCCGCCCGCGCAGAGGTGGTGCAGGGGCAGTCCTGAGAGGACCGCGAGGGCCCGGCCCGGGCACGAGGCCCGGGCCGGGTACCACGGTCAGCTCAGGGCGAAGAGCGTGTACTTGTCGACGTTGGACTTGTCGATGAGGAAGCAGTCGACCGACTGCTTCTCGGGCTGGCCGGTCGAGCCGGTCTTGATGAACTTGTCAGCCTGCTCGACAGCCATCTCGGCGATGAGCACGGCCGGCTGGAGGCCGGTCGAGAGCATCGTGCCCGCCTTGATCGCGGCGGCAGCGTCGGGGCTGCCGTCGAAGCCGGAGACGATGACCTTGCCCGTGAGGCCCGCCGCGTCAACAGCGGCCACAGCGCCGAGCGCCATGGTGTCGTTGCCCGCGATGATGCCCTGGATGTTCTTGTCGGCCTGGAGCATGGTCTCGACCTTGGTGAAGGCCTCCTGCTGGTCCCAGTTGGCGGTCTGCTGCTGGACCATCTTCATGTCGGTGTACTGGTCGAGCACGGCGTGGTACGCGTCGGACCGCACCGAGGCGTTGGTGTCGGTCGACTTGCCGGTGAGCTCGATGTAGTTGCCCTTGCCCTCCATCGCCTTCGCGAAGGACTCGCCGACGAGGCCGGCACCCTGGGCGTTGTTCGAGACGATCTGAGCCTTGGCGATACCGGCCTGGTTGATCTCACGGTCGATGAGGAAGACCGGGATACCGGCGTCGGCAGCCTTCTGGATCGCGCCGACGGTCACGTCTGCACCGGCGTTGTCCAGGATGATCGCCACGGCCTTGTTGGAGATCGCCGAGTCGATCAGCTCGCTCTGCTTGTTCGGGTCGTCGTCGTGCGAGTCGGCCTGAGCGGTGTAGCCCAGCTCCTTCGCCTTCGCGACCGCGCCATCGGCCTCGGCCTTGAAGAAGACGTTCGACGGTGCCGGCGTGATGACGGCGATGAGGCCGCCCTCGGTCGCGGCCGGAGCTGCCGACGTCTCGGACGCCATCGCCGAAGGTGAAGCGGACGTTCCGGTCGTTGTCGAGCTGGAACACCCGGCCAGTGCCAGGGCCGACAGAGCGGCCACGGCCACCACGCCGGTACGGAGTGTGCGTCGCATGATTCGGTCTACCTCCATGATGGGTTGATCCTTCGGTCTCGTCACTGAGCCGAAAGCTGATGTGCCGCCAGTTCGCGCTTGACGCTCTGTGCGGCGACGGCTGCCGCGCGTGCGTCCTTCAACCTCTGCTGCCCCTGGTCGAGCATCACCGCAAGGACGATGACAAGACCCTTGATCACCGTCTGCCAGAAGGTTGAGACGCCGACCAGGACGAGGCCGTCAGAGAGGAAGCCGATGACAAAGGCACCGATGAGGGCACCCTTGACAGTTCCGCGCCCACCCGAGAGGGACGCACCGCCGATGACCACGGCGGCGATCGCGTTGAGCTCGAACGTCGTGCCCGTCTGAGGGGCGGCCGAAGTGAGCTCCGAGGCGATGATGAGGCCGGCCATCGCGGCACAGATGCCCGCGATGACGTAGACGCGAACCTTGACCCGGCGGATGGGCACACCACCGAGCGCGGCGGCCCGCTCGTTGCCGCCGGTGGCGTAGAGCCATCGGCCGAACGGCGTCTTGGTCACCATGATCGCGATGAGCACGGCGAAGATCACCATCAGCCAGATCGCGGTCGGGACGCCGAGCGGCTTGCCGAGCCCGAGGAAGGAGAAGCCCGTGTTGCCGAGGGCTTCCTCACCCTGGAGCCGCGGGAAGGTCGCTCCGTCGGAGATCAGGAGCGCAGCTCCTCGGGCGATGTACAAGGTTCCCAACGTCGCGATGAACGGTGCGACGTTGAACCGTGTGACAAGGAGCCCGTTGAGGAGCCCCACCGCCGCGCCGATCGTCAGCGAGACGAGGACGACGACCCACACCATCGGGTAGGCGGTGAAGTTCAGGAGCGGGATGTTCCAGCCCTGGAGCAGCACGCCTGCGACGATCCCCGACAGCCCGACGGTCGAGCCGATCGACAGGTCGATCCCGCCGGTGATGATGACGAGCAGCATGCCCATCGCGAGGATCGCGTTGTAGGCCACGTGCTTGGTCATGGTGACGAGGTTCGTCGGGGTGAGGAACGCGTCGGAGAGGAAGGAGAAGATGATCACCAGCACGATCAGGGCGACGAACGCGCGCTGATCGAGCAGGAACTCTCCAGCGCTGCGCCGGTTCTGCTCCGCCTTGACGGAGCGGTCCGCCTTGGTCGCGGTCGTGGTGGCCATGTCACTCGTCCTCGGTGGTCGGGGCGGCGGACGAGATGTCCGAGGCCGCCATGATGATTTCTCTGGTGGCCTCGCGGGGGTCGAGCACTGCCGACACCCGACCTCTGGCCATGACGATGATCCGGTCGCTGGCGTGCAGGACCTCGGCCACCTCGGAGGTGGCGAAGAGCACGCCGATCCCGCTGCGGGCCTCGGCTGCCATCAGCGCGAAGATGTCCGCCTTGGCGCCGACGTCGATGCCACGGGTGGGCTCGTCAAGGACGAGCAGCCGGGGCCGGGTCATCAGTGCCCTGCCGATGACGACCTTCTGCTGGTTGCCGCCGCTGAGGGAGTTGATCGGCGCATCCTGGCTCGGCGTCTTGACCCTGACCTGCTTGGCGACGACATCGGACTCGGCACGTTCCGCCTTCCCGTTGACGAAGGCGCCGCGGACGAACCTCGAGACGGCCGCGAGTGCGATGTTCCGGCCGACCGAGAGGGTGGACACGAGCCCGTCCCGCTGCCGGTCCTCCGGCACCAGGACGAGGCCGGCGGCGATCCGCTCGGGGATCGATGCCTGCGTCAGGTCTCGGCCGTCGAGGGTGATCGAGCCGCCGAGGATCTTGTTGCGACCGGCGATGGCCTCGAGCATCTCGGTGCGACCGGCGCCCATCAGTCCGTAGATCCCGACCACCTCGCCGGCGTGCACGGTGAAGGTCACGCCACGGACTGCGAGCCGCTCGGGGCTGTCGGGGTCGGAGACGATGAGGTCCTTGACCTCGAACACCGGCTCGCCCGGGTCGTGAGCCATGGGGGCGAAGAGGGCGCTCTCGTCACGACCGACCATCTTGGAGACGATCCAGGCGAGGTCCACCTCGGCCATCGGCGCCTGGGCGACCACGTTGCCGTCGCGCAGGACGACCGCGTTGTGCGCCAGCTCGATGCACTCGTCCAGGTGGTGGGAGATGTAGATGATCGAGACGCCGCGTGCGGTGAGCTCGCGGATGACCCGGAACAGGACGTGGACCTCGGTCGCGGACAGGGCCGACGTGGGCTCGTCCATGATGAGCACCCGGGCGTCCTCGCTCAGCGCCCTGGCGATCTCGACCAGCTGCTGCTGCCCGAGGCGCAGGTCCCCGACGAGGGTCTTCGGGTCGATCGGCTCCTCGAGGTGCTCAAGCAGCTCGATCGCTGCCTGCCGCTGGGCGGAGAAGTCGACGAACATCCCCTTGGTCTTCTCGCGCCCGACGAAGATGTTGTCGGCGATCGAGAGGTTGGGGCAGAGGTTGAGCTCCTGGTGGATGATCGCGACGCCGTGCTCGACCGCATGTGCCGGCGAGGTGAAGACGACCGGCTCTCCGTCCAGCTCGATGGTGCCCGTCGTCGGGGTCTCGACCCCGGCGAGGATCTTCATCAGCGTGGACTTGCCTGCACCGTTCTCGCCGATCAGTGCGGTGACCTCGCCGCGCCTGACCTCGAAGTCGACGCCGCGCAGCGCGTGCGTGCCGCCGTAGACCTTCGTGATGGCCGAGGCACGGACGATGACCCCGGTGGCCTTCTCGAGCGCGACGCTCACGGGGTCACCTCGAGCGAAACAGGGAGGATCGTGACGTGGTCGATGGTCCCGCCGGTCGACGAGGTCCAGGCGAAGGCACCGACGACGTGGACCTTCTTGCCCAAGAGGCTCTTCGGGTCCAACGAGCCGTAGACCGCCGTGGCAACCTTCTTGTTGAGCTCGATGGCGACCTTCTGGTACTCGGTCTGGTTGACGAAGTCGCCGAAGGTCAGTTCGGTGCCGGCGTCGCGGATTGCGGTGTTTGAGCCGAGCGGCGGGATGGCGATCCCGACGGTGATTCCTGCCGGGATTCCCGGGACGTCAAGGCCGATCTCGCCGAAGTCACCCTCGGTGATCGTGCCGTCGGCCTCGGTTGCGAAGCTGAACGGCTTGCCCGTGTCCTCCCGCTTCCCGAACTTCTCGCCGGTGCCTGCTTCATCGGCCAGCAGCGCGGTGACCAGCGTGTCGAGCGGCTGCGCCGCCTTCGTGACGGTCGGGACCACGACGGTGTCGTAGTTCGCGTCTGCGTACTCGATGGCTGTGTCGGTCTTGACGGCGATCGTGCTGTTGTCGACGAAGGTCGTGCCGGCGAAGGCCGCTGCGAGGAACGCCACGATGACGACGGCACCGATGACTCGGGGGCGGGCCCAGATCGGGACCGTCTTCGGTTCTGACAAGGCAGTCATTCCCTCTCCTTCGAGGCTTGCTCCGGGTGAAACCGGGTGATCAGCGGGGTGTCGAACCGTCCAGGGCGACGGCGTGGCCGCGGGACCGGGCGATGGCCCGCTCCCACTGCAGTCGCCGCGTGGTGCAGTCGACGGAGTCCGGTTCCACCTGGGTGCCAGGCTCCGGCTTCCAGGCGTCCAGTCCTAGGGAACGCGCTGCGAGCAGCGCTGCTCCGAGCGCCGACGCCTCCGGCGCGTCGGCGACCAGCACGGATCGGCCGAGAAGGTCCGCCTGGAGCTGCATGAGCAGCCCTGAGGCAGTCGCACCCCCGTCCGCGTGCAGCACGTCGATCCGGGCCTTGCCGTCGGCCTCGATGGCCTCGACGACGTCGGCGACCTGGTGCGCCACCGCCTCAAGGGCGGCGCGAGCCAGGTGTGCGCGAGTCGAACCCGCGGTGACCCCGGCGATGAGGCCGGTCGCGGCACGGTCCATGTAGGGCGCGGCAAGCCCGGTGAAGGCCGGGACGAAGCTCACACCACCGGCGTCGGGGACCTCGGCGGCGAGCTGGGTGAGGAAGGCGCCGCCGGAGATGCCCTGAGGAGCGCCCAGCGTCTTCGCCATCCAGTCGAGCGCCGAGCCGCTGGCGACGATGTTGCCCTCGCGGGCGTACGTCGGGACCCCGCCGATCGTCCATGCCACGGTGGTCGCGATCCCCGCGGGAGCGAGGTCCGGGCCGACCGCTGGCGTCATGATCGAGGAGCCGGTGCCGTAGGTCGCCTTGCCCTCACCGGGGACCGTGCACCCGTGGTGGTAGAGCGCGGCGTGGGAGTCGGCGAGGACGGCGACGACCGGGATGCCCGCGGGGAGCAGGCCGGAGCCGAGAGTGAGGCCGAAACCCGCATCGGAGGACCTGACGTCGGGGAGGCAGTGGCCGGGGATCCCGAAGAGCGCGAGGAGCTCGGGGTTCCACTCGAGCTCCTCGATGTCGAGCAGGAGCGTGCGCGAGGCGTTCCCGGCGTCGGTCGCGTGCTCACCAGTGAGGCGGAAGACGAGCCAGGCGTCGACGGTGCCCAGGGCGATGTCAGCCAGCTCGACACCGGCGTCCCGGGCCGAGTCGAGGGCCCAGCGCATCTTGGGGGCGGAGAACATCGGGTCGAGCGAGAGCCCGGTGCGGGAGCGCACCAGCTCTGCCGCATCGGGCCGCGCCGTCGCGAGGCGAGCGCACCACTCGCTGGTGCGGGCGTCCTGCCAGCCGAGCACCGGGCCGATCGCCTCGCCGGTCCGGCGGTTCCAGGCGACGACGGACTCACGCTGGTTCGAGATCGCGATTCCGAGGCAGTGCGTCTCCGGCAGGGCAGCGAAGCAGCCCTCGACGGCGGCGAAGGTCGAGGCCCACAGCTCCTCCGCGTCCTGCTCGACCGCTCCCGGTCCCGGGAAGGAGATTCCGAGCGGGCGGGAGGACGACGTGACGATCTCACCGGTCGTAGGGTCGACCAGAGCTGCCTTCGTGTTGGTGGTGCCTTGATCGATGGCGAGCAGCAGGCCGGGGCGCACGGAGGCGTTTCCGGTAGCTGGGGAGATGCTCGTCATCGGTACTCCTGAATATACATTCTGCGTTGAATGAACTAGCGTTAACGTACGTACATGGCCTCGGCCATGTCAACCGCCGTGACCAAGTTGTGACGAAGGAGCGCTGATGGAGCACGACATCGTCGTCGTGGGTTCGGTGAACGCCGACCTCCTGGTGGAGGTCGAGCGGCACCCGCACCCCGGCGAGACCCTGCTCGGGAGGTCGAGCTCCGTGCTCGCCGGAGGCAAGGGCGCCAACCAGGCGGTCGCCGCTGCCCGGCTCGGCGCGCGCACGGCGATGATCGGTGCGGTCGGCCGCGACCCGTACGCCGAGGTCGCCCTGAGCGAGCTCCGCCGCTCGCAGGTCGACCTCGACGGGGTCTCGACCGTTGACGGCGCGACCGGGCTCGCCGTCGTGACCGTCGCCGACGACGGCGAGAACAGCATCGTCGTGATCCCCGGGGCGAACGCCTCGGTCACCGCAGCGGTCGTCGACTCCGTGGCGGCGACCATCACCGGCGCCCTGGTCCTGGTGCTCCAGGCCGAGATCCCGCTCGACGCCGTCCGCCGTGCTGCCGACCTCGCCGCGGGCGCCGGCCTGCGGGTCGTGCTGAACGTCGCACCCGCCTGCACCCTGCCGGTCGAGACGCTCCGCCTGGCCGACCCGCTCGTGGTCAACGAGCACGAGGCCTCGATCCTGCTCGGCGACGGCCCCGGAAGCGATGACCCCCCCGCGCGCCAGGCCGAGCGCCTCGCAGCCCTCGGCGTGCGGTCGGTCGTCATCACCCTCGGCGCCGCCGGCGTCCTGGGGATCGACGACGGCCGCGCGTGGTCTCTCCCGGCGCGTC
>JBBRGX010000052.1:0-17014 GCA_038223605.1 Actinomycetales bacterium
CTCTCCCCCGCGGCGACCCTTCAGCGGGGCTACGCCGTCGTCCAGCGGCCCGACGGATCCGTCGTCCGCGACCCGAGCGAGGTCGGGGCCGGCGAACGGCTGAGGATCCGCGTCGCCGCCGGCGAGCTCCACGCGATCGCCCAGGGCTGAGCACCCGAACCGCACCGCCCCGATGCGGTTAACTTGGCCCGTGCCAGCTGCCAAGCCTTCGCCCGCCGGACCCGTGGACGACATCGCCGCGATGAGCTACGAGGAGGCCCGCGACGAGCTCGTCTCGGTCGTGGCGACCCTCGAGGCAGGCGGCGCGACCCTCGAGGGCTCCCTTGCGCTGTGGGAACGAGGCGAGGCCCTCGCCCGCCGCTGCCAGGAGTGGCTCGACGGTGCACGGCGCCGGCTCGACGCCGCGAGGGCGGCCGGCACCGAGCCGGATCCCGCGGCCGCGAGCGAGGAGGACGCCAGATGACCGAGCAGATCCCCGCCGGCGGGGTGGCCAGCCCCGAGGCGCCCGAGCCGGACCCCCGCGTCGAGTCCACCGAACCCTCTCCTCAGCTGTCGGCAGTCGAGCCCTCCGAGCGGCGCGCCCTCGTCGTCGGCGAGGCGCTCATCGACGTCGTGCGCAGCGACGGCGAGACGATCGGCCGCCACCCGGGCGGGAGCCCGATGAACGTCGCGATCGGCCTGGCGCGTCTCGGCCGTGGCGTCGACCTGCTCACCTGGTTCGGCAAGGACGCGGACGGCGCAGCGATCACCGCGCACCTGTCGTCCTCCGGCGTCGCCGTCGTGCCCGGGAGCGACTCGGCCGCGCACACCTCGGTGGCCGTCGCGGACCTGGACCCGGCCGGGGTCGCCCGCTACGAGTTCGACCTCTCCTGGGAGGTGCCGAGCACCTGGGCCTCGCCGGCGGTCGCGCCGCTGGTGGTCCACACCGGGTCGATCGCCGCCGTGCTCGAGCCCGGCGGCCCGGACGTCGCCCACATCCTCGCGGCCCACCGCACCACAGCGACGGTGACCTACGACCCGAACATGCGGCCCTCGCTGATGGCCCCGGCCCCGCAGACCCGTCCGCTCGTCGAGCACCTCGTCCTGCTGTCCGACGTGGTCAAGGTCAGCGACGAGGACCTGGACTGGCTCGAGCCGGGGAGCGAACCGACCGAGGTGGCGCGACGCTGGGCCGGCCTGGGACCGGCAGCCGTGATCGTCACCCGCGGTGGTCAGGGCGCCGTGGCCGTCACGAGCTCAGGGCTCCTGATCGAGGTCCCGAGCCTCCCGGTCGTCGTCGCCGACACGGTCGGGGCCGGGGACTCGTTCATGAGCGGGCTGATCGACGGGCTCTGGTCGGCCGGGCTCCTCGGTGCGGAGCACCGCGAGGAGCTGCACGGTGCGGGCCGCGAGGTCTGGACCAGGGTGCTGGAGCGGTGCGCCCGCATCGCGGCCCTCACGGTCAGCAGGCCGGGCGCGAACCCGCCGACGGCCGCCGAGCTCGACGGCTGAGCGAGGAGGACCACCCCCGTCGCCGTCGCCCGGCACGCCGGTGCCCCGGTCCGTGCGAGCTGTCACCCGGACGGGCGATCTCCTTCCGCCGGGACGTGCCGATGACACAGTGTGACGTCCGGACCCACCCAGAACTACGCCGATGCGGAGCTCGGGCGTTGGCGTCCGCACCCTGTGCTCGCCGCCGTCGTCCGGGTCGCCCTCGTCGTGCTGCCGTTGCTCCTCGCGCTCGCCTTCGGGCTCGCCGCGGCGCACTGGCTCCCCGCCGCGCGCCTGGGCGTGAACCGCTGGGTCTGGGTCGCCGGGGAGGTCGCCCTCTCCCTGGTCGTGCTGCGCGCCGGGAGGGCCCTGACCACGAGGCTGCTGCCCCTGACGAGCCTGCTCCGACTGACCATGTACTTCCCCGACCACGCACCGTCCCGGCTCAAGGTCGCCCTGCGCCGCCACTCGCCCGAGGCGCTGCGCAGCCGGATCTCCGAGGCCGGGCACGGCACGCACCCGCTCGACCAGGAGCAGGACCACGCCGAGCGGCTGCTGGACATGGTGGCCGCCATCGCCGCGCACGACAGCCTCACCGCCGGGCACTCCGAGCGGGTCCAGGCCTATGCGGCGCTCGTCGGCGCCGAGATGGGCCTGAGTGCGCAGGACGCAGCCAAGCTGAGCTGGGCCGCCCTGCTGCACGACATCGGGAAGCTCGCCGTCCCCGCGGAGCTCCTGGCGAAGGGCGGCCGTCCGACCGACGAGGAGTGGGAGGTGCTCGCCACGCACCCGTGCCTCGGCCGCGAGATCGCTGCCCCGCTGGCCGACTGGCTTGGGCCGTGGATGCATGCGATCGACCAGCACCACGAGCGCTGGGACGGCGGCGGGTACCCCTATGGGCTCGCCGGGACGCGGATCAGCCTCGGCGCCCGCATCGTGGCGGTCGTCGATGCGTACGACGTGATCACCTCGGCGCGCTCCTACAAGGCGCCGCTCAGCACGGAGGCCGCTCGGGCCGAGCTCGCGCGATGCGCCGGCACGCAGTTCGACCCCGCCGTGGTGCGCGCCATGCTCGCTGTCGGGCTCGGCAGGCTGCGGGCGATCACCGGGCCGCTCTCCCTGCTGTCCGCGCTTCCCGGCATCGGTTCGACGCCGCTGACCGGGCTCGCCTCGATCTCCTCTGCGGTGACCACGGCCGCCGGCGCCACCGTCGCGACCGTCCTGGGAGCGACGCTCGGGCTCGCCGGACCCGGAGCCCTCCCCTCGGACGCGTCCCCCTTGCGGGCCGAGCAGGCGGTCGTCGCCGCGCAGGCCGGGCCCAGCAGCAGCGGCAGCAGCAGCAGCAGCAGCAGGGTTCCCGGCTCGCCGGCCAGCTCGAACCCCAGCAGCTCACCCACCGCCGTCCCGGCTGAGGCCGGGCCGACGAGTGAGCCGACACCGGCCGTGGCCCCGAGCACGTCCGCGACGCCGACGCCGGCTGCCTCCTCGGGACCGTCGACGAGCCCGGTGGCCGCCCCCGCGGCCTCGACGGCACCGGCACCCGCCAAGGCCGCGACACCCGCCCCGGCGCCCGCGAAGGCCGCACCCGTGGCAGCACCCGCACCCGCCAAGGCCGCCACCCCCGCGCCCGGCCCGACCGGCTCCGACCCCTGCGTCTGGGCGCAGCACGGGTGGATGCCGCTGCCGAGCAAGGACCTCAGCGGCTGCGACCTTCGCGGGCTGACCCTCACCGGCGACTTCAGCAAGGTCGACCTCACCGGTGCCCGCCTCGACGGTGCCCACCTGAGCGCGATCACCCTGTCGGGCGCCGACCTCAGCAGCACCAGCCTCGTCGGCGCGACGATCGATGCGGCGAACCTCGACGACACCAAGCTCAAGAAGACGAACCTCACGGGCGTGACGGTCACCGGCACCAGCTTCGTCGGCGCCAAGGCGGACAAGGCATCGTTCGCCGGGGCGACGATCACCGACAGCTCGTTCGTCAAGGCCAGGTTCAGCAGCAGCATCTCCCTCGGAGCCCGCTTCACCCGCGTCTCGTTCGCGGACGCCGAGCTCAAGGACGGGTTCGCTCTGACAGCCGTCTTCACGGACTGCACCTTCTGAGCCGCGTCGAGCGCCGGTCCGCCGACCGCGGCACCCGACCACGCAGGTTGCCGAGGCGGAACGGGTACCGGACTACACTCGGGCCGCCGACAGCCCCGTCGCGCACCCTCGACCAGCGGAGTGCAGCATGACGGTTCCCGAGATCAACCTGTGGGCAGTGCTCCTCGCGACGGCCTCGACGATGCTCGTCGGCTCGATCTGGTACTCCCCGCGCGTCCTGGGTGCCCGATGGATGGCCCTGGCAGCGATCGACCGCGACCGGGTCGCCTCACGGGGGGCCATCCCGATCGTCGTGACGGTCGTGGTGAGCTTCGTCACCGCCTGGGTGCTGGCCGGGGCGACGTGGATCGCGCACTCGTTCTACGACGGGGCCTTCCTCACCGATGCGCTGCTGACCGGCGTGTTCCTCTGGGCCGGTTTCACCGCCGCCCGGATGGTCACCCACGACGCCTTCGAGGCCCGCCCGACCGTGCTGACCGTGATGAACATCGCGCACGAGCTCGTCACGGTCCTCGTGATGTCCCTCATCATCGGGCTCCTCGGGACCTGAGCGCGCAGCGGGCGACGACCGTGCCAGGATGTCGCTCATGCCATCGCCGTACACACCCGCCGAAGCCTGGTCCGCGCTCCTGGAGGGCAACCGCCGATTCGTCGCCGGCGAGATGGAGCACCCCTCCCAAGGCGTTGACCACCGCACCGAGCTCTCCGTCGCGCAGAACCCGTTCGCGGTCGTCTTCGGCTGCTCGGACTCGCGCGTGGCCGCGGAGATCATCTTCGACCGCGGGCTCGGGGAGATCTTCGTCGTGCGGACCGCCGGCCACGTCGTCGACACGACCGTCCTCGGCTCGATCGAGTACGGCGTCGAGGTCCTCGGGGCGAGCCTGGTCGTCGTGCTGGGGCACGACTCCTGCGGAGCGGTCCTGGCCGCGGCGCAGGCGCTGACCACCGGCATCATGCCCACCGGCTTCGTCCGAGCGATCGTCGACCGGGTGATCCCGAGCATCGTCACCACGCCGGACGAGAGCCGGCCCGGCTCCGGGCACCTGACCGTGCCCTCCCCCGAGCTGCTCGGGCGCGAGCACCTGCGCCACACCGTCGACATGCTCCTCAGCTACTCCGCAGCGCTCTCGGCAGCGGTAGCCGAGGGCCGTTGCGCCGTCGTCGGGATGGAGTACACGCTCGCCCAGGGCGAGGCCCGCACCGTCGACGTCCGCGGCGCCGTCGAGGCCTGAGAAGATGTCGTCATGAGCGATGTGACGAAGCCCGGGTATCGGGTCGAGCACGACACCATGGGGGACGTCCTGGTCCCCGTCGACGCCCTCTACCGCGCCCAGACGCAGCGCGCCGTGGAGAACTTCCCGATCTCCGGCACGCGCCTGGAACGGGGACATGTCGAGGCCCTGGCGCGGATCAAGCGCGCGGCGGCCCTCGCGAACGCCGAGCTGGGCGTGCTGACGCCCGAGGTGGCCGAGGCGATCGTCGCAGCGGCCGACGAGGTCGCCGGCGGCGCGCACGACGCGCACTTCCCGATCGACGTCTTCCAGACGGGTTCTGGCACCTCGTCCAACATGAACATGAACGAGGTCCTCGCGACGCTCGCCACCCGCCGCCTCGGTGCTGACGTCCACCCCAACGACCACGTGAACGCCTCGCAGTCCTCCAACGACGTCTTCCCGACGTCCGTTCACCTCGCGGCGACCGCCGGAGTGGTGCACGACCTCGTCCCCTCCCTCGAGCACCTCGCCGCCTCGCTCGAGCGGAAGGCTGCGGAGTGGGAGACCGTCGTCAAGTCCGGCCGGACGCACCTGATGGACGCCACCCCCGTGACGCTCGGCCAGGAGTTCGGGGGCTACGCCGCGGCGGTCAGGTACGGCGTCGAGCGCCTGAGCTCCGCCCTGCCGCGCGTCGCAGAGGTCCCGCTGGGCGGGACCGCCGTCGGCACCGGGATCAACACGCCGGCCGGCTTCCCGCAACGCGTCATCGCGCTCCTTCGCGAGAACACCGGGCTGCCGCTGACCGAGGCCCGCAACCATTTCGAGGCGCAGAGTGCGCGGGACGGGCTCGTCGAGCTGTCCGGGGCGCTGCGTACCATCGCTGTCAGCCTGACCAAGATCTGCAACGACCTGCGCTGGATGGGCTCCGGGCCGAACACCGGCCTCGGCGAGATCGCCCTGCCCGATCTGCAGCCCGGCTCGTCGATCATGCCGGGCAAGGTCAACCCGGTGATCCCCGAGGCCGTCCTCATGGTCTGCGCACGGGTCGTCGGGAACGATGCGACGGTCGCCTGGGCCGGGGCGAGCGGCGCCTTCGAGCTCAACGTGCAGATCCCGGTGATGGCGCTCGGGGTGCTCGAGTCCATCCGGCTGCTGGCGAACGCGAGCCGGCTGCTCGCGGACCGCACCGTCGAGGGGCTGGTGGCGAACGTCGAGCGCGCCCGCGCCTACGCGGAGTCCTCCCCGTCGATCGTCACCCCGCTCAACCGGGTCATCGGCTACGAGGCGGCGGCGAAGGTCGCCAAGCATGCCGTCAAGCAGAAGATGACCGTCCGCGAGGCCGTGATCGACCTCGGCTTCGTGGCGCGCGGCGAGGTGTCCGAGGCCCAGCTCGACGCCGCGCTCGACGTGCTGTCGATGACCCGGCCGCCGCAGGCCTGAAACTCGGCGGACGGCAGCCGAGGACGGGCTCGGCTCCTGCCCTCGCGCCGACCTCGACCTCGACCTCGACGACGACGACGACGACGACGACGACGATCAGAGCACCTCGATGCGCTCCAGCATCTCGGTGACCAGGGCGGCGATCGGCGAGCGCTCCGAGCGCGTCAGCGTGACATGGGCGAAGAGCGGGTGGCCCTTGAGCGCCTCGATCACTGCTGCGACGCCGTCGTGCCGGCCGACCAGCAGGTTGTCGCGCTGGGCGACGTCATGCGTGAGGATCACCCGCGAGCTCTGGCCGATCCGCGAGAGCACCGTGAGCAGGACGTTGCGCTCCAGGGACTGCGCCTCGTCGACGATCACGAAGGCGTCGTGCAGGGAGCGGCCGCGGATGTGGGTGAGCGGGAGCACCTCGAGCATCCCCCGGTCGATGACCTCCTCGACGACCTCCGAGGAGACCACCGCCCCGAGGGTGTCGAAGACCGCCTGCGCCCAAGGGTTCATCTTCTCGGCCTCGGAACCGGGCAGGTAGCCGAGCTCCTGGCCGCCGACGGCGTACAGCGGGCGGAAGACCATGATCTTGCGGTGCTGGTGCCGTTCGAGCACCGCCTCCAGCCCGGCGCACAGCGCGAGGGCCGATTTGCCCGTCCCGGCCCGCCCGCCGAGGGAGAGGATGCCCACCTCCTCGTCGAGCAACAGGTCGATCGCGATCCGCTGCTCGGCGCTGCGGCCGTGCACGCCGAACACGTCGAGGTCCCCGCGCACCAGGCGCAGCTGCTTGTCGGGGGTCACCCGGGCGAGCGCCGAGCCGCGGGCGGAGTGCACGACGGCCCCGGTGTGGCACAGCAGCGGGCCGGTGTCCTGACCGCTGAGGTCGAGGTCGGCGAGCTCGAGCCGCTCGGTCTCCCACAGGAGGGCCATCTGCTGCTCTGTGACCGTCACCTCGGTCATGCCGGTCCAGCCGGAGTCCACGGCGAGCTCGGCGCGGTACTCCTCGGCGGCCAGGCCGACCGCCGAGGCCTTGACGCGCATCGGGAGGTCCTTGGAGACGAGGGTGACGTCGTTCCCCTCGTCAGCGAGGTTCTTCGCGATCGCCAGGATGCGGGTGTCGTTGTCGCCGAGGCGGAAACCGGCGGGGAGCACGGCGAGGTCGACGTGGTTGAGCTCGACCCGCAGCGTCCCGCCTGCCGAGCCCACCGGGACGGCCTGGTCCAGCCGGCCGTGCTCGACCCGAAGGTCGTCGAGCATACGCAGCGCACTCCGTGCGAAGTAGCCGAGCTCGGGGTGGTGCCGTTTGCCCTCGAGCTCGGTGATGACCACCACGGGAAGGACGACGGAGTGCTCCGCGAAGCGCAGGATCGCGCGAGGGTCCGAGAGAAGGACCGAGGTGTCCAGCACGTACGTACGGCTCACGAGGACTCCCCTCCGGCGCCGCGGCGCCGGGCTGGGCGTCGGCACCAGGCACGCGGCCGGGTCCCGACGGTGCGGTGGGCCCGGTCGACCGGCCGTGAGGCCGGATCCCGGCCCCCCTCCCGGAGCGCATGCTCCATGGGCTGGCCTCCCGAGGGACGGCGGACGCCGTCCGGTGGCTCGGACGCTACGCTCGCGTCCTTCGTGTCCAGCACCGACACGCGCGACGGCGTGCACGTGTCACCAGATGTTCACCTGGGAGTGCGACCGGGGCCTCAGCGGCCGAGCCGGCGCTCCCGCGCGGCGTAGGAGCGCAGGGCACGGAGGAAGTCGACCCGGCGGAAGTCCGGCCAGTAGGCCTCGCAGAAGTAGAACTCCGTGTGCACCGACTGCCACAGCAGGAAGCCGCCGAGGCGCTGCTCGCCCGAGGTACGGATCACCAGGTCCGGGTCCGGCTGGCCGGCCGTGTAGAGGTGCTCGGCGATGTGCTCGACGTCGAAGTTCTTGGCGACCTCCTCGATCGGTGTCCCCCGTTCGACGTGCTCACGGAGCACCGATCGCACGGCGTCGGCGATCTCGTGCCGTCCGCCGTAGCCGATCGCCACGTTGACGTGCAGGCCGACGACCTCGGCCGTGCGCACCTGCGCCTCGCGGAGCACGCTCGTCGTCGAGGCCGGCAGGAGGTCCAGAGCACCCATCACCTGCAGCCGCCACAGCCCCGTGTCGGCGAGCTCGCTCACGACGTCCTCGATGATCCTCAGCAGGTCGGCGAGCTCGTCGGGCTGTCGCTCGAGGTTGTCGGTGGAGAGCATCCACAGGGTGACGACCTCGACGCCGACCTCCTCCGACCAGCGCAGGAGCTCGGTGATCTTGTCAGCACCCCGGCGGTGCCCGTGCGAGGTGCTCTCGCCGAGGCTCTTGGCCCACCGCCGGTTGCCGTCGAGGATCACACCGATGTGCCGCGGCACGGCGCCTGCCGGCAGCGCGGCCGCCAGGTGACGCTCGTACAACCCGTAGAGCGGGTTCGGCAGACGCATGGCGTCAACTTACCTCGCTGGCGCAAGAGCCCGAGCTCGCCTGCCGCTTCCCGCAGACGTCCAGCGGACTCCCAGGAAGGGCCCCTACGGTCGAAGGCGGAACGACCGCATCGCCACCTACGGCACTCGGGGTCCCGGGCCTACCGGTGGGGCGAGCACGGCACCAGCGAGTACTTCCGCGGCGACACCGGGACCGGCCTGGGCGCCAGCCATCAGACCGGGTGGACGGCTCTCGTCGCGCACCTCGTCTGCACCACGAGGAGGCAGCAGTGAACGGAGCACTCCAGGGCAGGACGATGATCGTGACCGGTGGCACCTCCGGCATCGGCGCGGCCCTCGTCAGGGCCGCGGCGCAGGCCGGGGCGAACGTCGTCGTCGACTACGTCGGACCGCCCGAGGACGCGCAGGCCATGGTCGCCCGCCTCGAGGCGGCCGGGCACGCCGCGGTGGCCGTGGAGGCCGACGTGTCGGTCGTCGCCGACCTGCAGCGGCTCGTCGCCGCCGCCGTCGAGCGCTTCGGCCGCCTCGACGTCATGGTCAACAACGCCGGCATCGAGACCAGGCACGCTCTGCTGGACACGACCGAGCACGAGTACGACACGGTCCTCGGCGTCAACCTCAAAGGCGCCTACTTCGGCACCCAGGCCGCCGCCACGCAGTTCCTCGCGCAGGGCACGCCCGGGGTGGTGGTCAACATCTCCTCGGTGCACGAGGACTGGCCGATGCCGGGCAACGCCGCGTACTGCGTCTCCAAGGGCGGGATGCGGATGCTGACCCGTACCGCAGGCGTCGAGCTCGGCCCGCACGGGATCCGGGTCGTCGGGGTGGCGCCGGGGGCCGTGGACACCCCGATCAACGCCGGCACGGAGGCGGACCCGGCCAAGGTCAGGGCGCTGGACGCCGCGATCCCCCTCGGTGGGGTGGCGCGGCCAGAGCAGATCGCCGACCTGGTCTGCTTCCTGGCCTCGGACACGGCCGGCTACCTCACCGCGACCACCGTGGTGGTCGACGGGGGGTTGATGCAGTCCGGCCTCGGCCTGTGACCGCGGTCGCCACACGGCTCGAGGAGCGCGCCCACCTGCGGGACGTCCACCCGCGACGGCTGCGCTCGATCGAGGAGCGGACGGGGGCCGATGACGCCGACGGAGTGCACTACCTACGGTAGCGTAGGTTGCACGCTCACCGGGGTACGGCGAGCTCACCCAGGCGTCGACGGCAGGAGGCACTGATGGCACAGGACTTCGTCACGGCGGTCAAACCTCGACTACGGGGCTGGATCCACCTCGGCATGGCGCCCCTCGCGCTCGCCGGGGCGATCGTGCTCGTCGCGCTCGCCCCGACCGCCGCCGGGAAGATCTCCTCTGCCGTCTTCGGCGCCGCGTCGATCCTGCTCTTCGGGATCAGCGCGGTCTACCACCGCGGCAACTGGTCACCACGGACCACGGCCGTCCTGCGCAGGCTCGACCACACGAACATCTTCCTGGTGATCGCCGGGAGCCTCACGCCGCTGGCTGTGGTCCTCCTCGAGGGCAACGCTCGGCGGACGATCCTCATCGTGGCCTGGGCCGGTGCGCTGGCAGGCACGCTCGCGAGGGTCTTCTGGCTCGGCGCGCCACGGTGGTTCTACACACCCCTCTACGTCGCGCTCGGCTGGGTCGGCGTCTGGCAGATGCCCGCGTTCTGGCATGCCACGCCGCAGGGGCCGACCATCGTCTGGCTGATCGCCGCCGGAGGTCTGGCGTACACGATCGGCGCCGTGGTCTACGGCACCAGGTGGCCGAACCCGAGCCCGCGCTGGTTCGGGTTCCACGAGGTCTTCCACAGCCTGACCGTCGTCGGCTTCGTCTGCCACTACATCGCGGCGAGCATCGCGGTCTACCACGCCTGACCCGGCGAGGGCCGGGCTCAGCTGGCCGGTGCGACCTGGTCCATCGGCACGACGCGGTACCGCCGGTTCGCCAGGCTCGGGTTGTCGGCCCGCACCTCGGTGAGCCTCGCGCGGTCGACGGCCGCGACGATGGTCCCCGCCTCGCGGTCCAGGCCCTCGGCCAGCACCACCCCAGCCGGGTCGACAACGATCGGGTCCCCCACCACCCCCGGCCCCCGCATCGGGGCACCGAGCACGAAGACGGTGTTCTCGATCGCTCGTGCGCGCAGCAGGGTGCGCCAGTGGTCGGCCTTGAGGTGACCGGCCGCCCACGCCGCCGGCACGACGACCAGCTCGGCCCCCGCGTCGACGAGCCGTCGGGCCTGCTCCGGGAAGCGCAGGTCGTAGCAGGTCATCACCCCGACCCGCAGACCGTCGACCTCCACGACGAGCGGGGCGGCGGCCGGGTCGCCGGCGAGGAACCGTGCGGACTCGCGCCGGCCGAAGGCGTCGTACAGGTGCACCTTGCGATAGGTGCCGAGCAGCCCGTCGGGGCCGACGACGACCACGACGTTCGCTGCCAGCGGCGCCGACTCCGCAGCGCCGTCCGGCGAGGGATCGTGGACCTCACCTGCGGCGAGGACCGTCCCCGCCACCACGACGACCTGGCGCGCCTCAGCGACCTGCTGGAGCGCGAGGACGAACGGGCCGCCCCACGGCTCCGCCTGGGCGAGCCCGACACCGCGGGGGTCGAAGCACGCCGCGTACTCGGGGAGCACGACGAGCCGAGCACCGCCGTCGGCCGCGTCATGGACGGCAGCGACGGCCGCGGCGCGGTTGGCGGCGACGTCGAGGGTCGAGCGCAGCACGGCAGCCGCGACCCGGACCACGGACATCAGCGGGTGCCGGGCGTCCGGTCCGCGGGAGTGCCGGTGCCGGGCTCCCCGCCCGGCTCCGGACGATGCTCGACGCCGCGGATCTTCGAGGTCATCGACCGGAACAGCGGGATGCAGGCCAGCACCACCGCGAACATGACCACGAAGCCCAGCAGACCAGGGCTGACGTCGTTCGGGTCGAGCTCACCCGGCGAGGGCGAGGGTGAGGGCGTCGCGAGGGTCAGGGTCGAGGTCTGCGCGGCCGACGGTGCCCCGAGCCATGGCGCGACGACCGCCCCGGCGCCGCTCACGGAGCCACCTCGGGATCGATCCCGGCGAAGAGGTCCGTCTCGGGGAGCCGCGTGGGCACCCGGGCCTCGGCGAGCTCGTACTCCTCGACGGGCCAGCTCGCCGCCTCGACCTCGCGCGGGACGGCGAAGAAGAAGCCGTCGGGGTCGATCTGCGTCGCGTGGGCCCGCAGCGCGGCGTCACGGGCCGGGAAGCTCTCGACGCAACCGATCCGCGTCGTGACCTGACGCTCGGAGATCTCCCGGGCCGAGCGCGACTCGATCCAGTCGCCGAACGGCGACTGCGCGCCGACGGCGATCAGCGCCTCGTGCATCGTCCGCATCCGCGTGAGGGAGAAGTCGTGGTTGTAGTACAGCTTCAGCGGCGTCCACGGGGCACCCCGGCCCGGGTAGGCCTCGGGGTCGCCTGCGGCACGGTACGCCTCGGCGGAGACCGTGTGGGTCATGACGTGGTCCGGGTGCGGGTAGCCGCCCGAGGGGTCGTAGGTCGTCATCACCTGCGGCCGGAACTCGCGGACGAGCTCGACGAGCGGCGCGGCCGCCTCCTGGAGCGGGACGAGCGCGAAGCAGCCCTCGGGCAACGGCGGCAGCGGGTCCCCCTCGGGCAGCCCGGAGTCGACGAAGCCGAGCCAGCGGTGCTGCACCCCGAGCGCGGCGGCAGCAGCAGCCATCTCCTTGCGCCGGACGGCTGCCATCTCGGCCCCCTCGGCGGGCCGGTCCGGATAGGAGGCGTTGAGGATCGAACCCCGCTCCCCGCCCGTGCAGGTCACCACGAGGACCTCGACACCGTTGGCCGCGTAGTACGCCGTCGTCGCCGCGCCCTTGCTGGACTCGTCATCCGGGTGTGCGTGCACCGCCATCAGGCGTAGGCCTGCGTGATCGCCGAGCATCGGGGACTCCTTCCTGCACCCGATCCCGGGTGCACCGGGGACAATGGTCTCCCATACCGCGCCACGGCACGACCGGCTCGCCCGAGCCGACCCCCGGGCACGCAGGGAGAGACGATGACCGAGCAGTCCGCGGTTCCCCTCGGGCGGTACGGCCCTGCGCCGACCGAGCGTTCGCGCCGGCTCCGGACGGTCGCGATCGCGACCGCTGGGGCCGTCGGCCTCGGGCTCGCGGTCTGGCTCGGTCTCGCGGCGGCGAGCGCACCGGTGAGCTGGAAGGAGGTGGGGTTCACGCTCGACGCGTCGACGAGCATCGAGATCGACTTCGACGTCATCCGTTCCGACCCGACCGTTCCCGTCCAGTGCCGCGTCCAGGCGCTCAACGACCACTACGCACAGGTCGGCGTCGTCACGGTCGACATCCCGACCGGTGTCCGGCAGGCCGAGCGCCAGCACGCCGTGATCCGGACCTCCGAGCTCGCCACGACAGCCGTGGTGGACCGGTGCTGGGTGGTCGCGCCGTGACCCCTTGCTATCGTTGAGGATTGCGCACGGCACGCTGCAGCACCCGGCCCGGCACTCGTCACCCCGCAGGGGCCCCCGCACGCAGCCGTGACACCCCGATGCCTCACCGGCCACCGCGCCGTCCGATCCACCGAGCACGAAGGAGCGACAGTGCCCGAGACGACCACCGTCACCTGGCTGACCCAGGAGGCGCACGACCGCCTGACCGCCGAGCTCACCCAGCTCACGACCGAGGCGCGCCCGGACATCGCACGCAAGATCGAGTCCGCGAGGTCCGAGGGCGACCTCAAGGAGAACGGCGGCTACCACGCCGCCCGCGAGGAGCAGGGCAAGCTCGAGGCGCGGATCCGTCAGCTCACGGGGCTGCTGCGCACGGCCGTGGTCGGCGAGGCACCGGCCGACAACGGCGTCGTCGAGCCAGGGATGGTGGTCGAGGCGACGGTCGCCGGGGAGCGGATGACCTTCCTCGTCGGTTCGCGCGAGGTCGCGGACGGGACGGACGTCGACGTCTACAGCGACCAGTCCCCGCTCGGCGCGGCGATCGTCGGCCACGCCCGCGGCGAGACGACGTCCTACACGACCCCGAGCGGCCGGACGATCGAGGTCGTCATCCACGACGCGAAGCCGTTCGTGCCCTGAGGCGCACCGCTCGCCGTCACGGCTGAGGCACGTTCAGCCGACGATGCGGTACCCGCACTCGGTGAGCCGCTCGACGACCTCGTGGGCGTGGCTCGGCCCCCTGGTCTCGAGCTGCACGCTGATCTCGACCTCGTCGACGGCGAGTGCCGCTCCGATGTGCTCGTGGGCGACGTGCATGACGTTCCCGCCGGCCGCGGCGAGGTCGGCGAGCAGCGCGGCGAGCCGGCCGGGGCGGTCGTCGATCTGGACCCGCAGGTGCAGGTACCGGCCCGCCGCCACGAGCCCGTGCCGCACGACCCGCAGCAGCAGGAGCGGGTCGATGTTCCCGCCGGACAGGACCACGACGGCCGGCGTCTGGATCGGCCCGATCCCCGCGAGGATCGCCGCGACGCCCGCAGCACCCGAGGGCTCGACGACGAGCTTCGCCCGCTCGGCCACCAGGAGCAGAGCCCTGGACAGGTCCCCCTCGCTGACCGTGTGCACCTCGACCCCCCGGTGGGCGAGGACGGCGAACGGGATGTCGCCCGGTCGCGCCACGGCGATGCCGTCGGCCATCGTCGACATCTGGGTCGCCGCGACGGGGTGCCCCGCGCGCAGCGACTGGGGGTACGCGGCCGCACCGGCGGCCTGCACGCCGATCACCCGGACCTGCGGCTGGTCGGCAAGGGCGACGGCGATGCCGGCCGCCAGGCCACCCCCGCCGACCGGGACGAGCACGGTGCGCACATCGGGGACCTGGGCGAGGATCTCGCGACCGACGGTCCCCTGGCCCGCGACGACGTCGACGTGGTCGAAGGGGTGGATGAGCACCGCGCCCGTCCGGTCGGCGTGCTCCCGCGCGGCGAGGAGGGCCTCGTCGACGCTCGTCCCCACGTGCACGACCCTCGCGCCGTACTCGGTGGTGGCCGCCACCTTGGGCAGGGCGGCACCGACCGGCATGTAGACCGTCGACTCCACACCCAGCAGGCCGGCGGCGAGCGCGACGCCCTGGGCGTGGTTGCCTGCGCTCGCGGCGACGACCCCCCGGGCCTTCTCCTCGGCCGAGAGCCGCGACATCCGGACGTAGGCGCCGCGGATCTTGAAGGAGCCGGCGCGCTGGAGGTTCTCGCACTTGAGATGCACCGGTCCGCCGAGCCGCTCGGACAGGACGCGGCTGCCGACGACCGGCGTGAGCATGGCGATGCCCTCGAGGACTGCCGCAGCACGGTCGACGTCAGCGGGGGTGAGCAGCGGGACGCCCTGCGGGTCCGGGCCGACCGGGGGCGCGGTCACCGTGCCCCTCCGCCGGCGCCGGCGCTCGTGCCCCGGCCGTCAGCCGCGTCCTCGACCGGCGGAGCACCGGTCGGCGCGGCCGGCCCGTCCAGCGTTCGCCGCATGCGCTCGAACCCCGCGGTGTCCGTGCCGAGCTCGGGGAACTTGTCCCGGCCGTGCAGGTAGAGCACGACGGTGTTGAGCGTCGCCACGAACGGCACGGCGAGCAGCGCACCGACGATCCCCGCGCTCAGCGAGCCGGCGGTCACCGAGAGCAGCACGGCGACCGGGTGCAGCGACACCGCGTGCCCGAGAAGAAGCGGCTGCAGGATGTGGCCCTCGATCTGCTGCACGGCCAGCACGATCGCCAGCATGATCAACGCCTTCCCGACGCCCTGGTCCACCAGCGCGACGAGGACGGCGATCGCACCGGTCGCCAGCGCACCGACGAACGGGATGAAGCTGGCGAGGAAGACGAGCACGGCGAGCGGGACGGCGAGCGGGATGCCGAGGATCGCCGCGCCGACACCGATCCCGATGGCATCGATCAGCGCGACGAGGATCTGCGTGCGGGTGAACGCCGCGAGCGTGACGGCACCACGCCGGCCGGCCTCGTGCATCCGGGGCCGTGCGCCGGCGGGCAGCAGCCGCACGACCCACGCCCAGACGAGGGGCCCGTCCTTGAGGAAGAAGAGCAGGGTGAAGAGCGTGATCACGATGCCCGCAGCGACGTGACCGAGCGTCGCGGTGATGCTCAGCGCCCCGCTCACCAGGCTGCCGCTGTTGGACTGGAGCTGGCCCGTGCCCTCCGCGATGTAGGCGTCGATCTGCGCACGGTCGAGGCCGAGGGGCCCGTCGGCGAGGTAGGCGGCGAGCTGGTCGAGGCCGACCCCCGCCTGCCCCCACAGGTCGCCGAAGCCCTTGACGATCTGGTTCCCTGCCACGGTGAGCAGGCCGACCACGAGCAGGATCAGGGCGACGACGGTGATCGCCGAGGCCGCGCCGCGCCACATCCTCAGCCGCCGCACCATGAGGTCGACGACGGGGTTGAGGAGGACGGTCAGCAGGGTCGCGATCACCACCGGCACCCAGATGACCTTGCCGACAGCCAGGGCCGCCGCGAGCGCAGCGAGGCCGAGGAGGATCACCAGGATCCGCCAGGACCACGCCGCAGCCAGGCGCACGGAGCGCGGAAGCACGTCGACGACGTCGCTGGGGCTGGTGGGCGGGGGCGAGGGCGTGGCATCGGTCACCGTCACAGGCTAGAGGCTGGCCCGATCGAGCCGGGAACAGCATCGGACGACTGCGTGTTGGGCCTGACGAGGAGGCCCCATGTTCGATTCCCTGTTCCGCACCACGATGGTCGCCCCCGATCGGGCCCTGCCCGGCCGGAGCGACTACCCCTACCCCGTCCCGTCGACGCACGCCGTCCTCGGCACCCCGCTCGCCGGTCCATGGCCGGCGGGCACCGAGGTGATCCACCTCGCGCTCGGCTGCTTCTGGGGAGCCGAGAAGGAGATGTGGCAGCTGCCCGGCGTCGTGACGACGGCGGCCGGCTACCAGGGCGGGTTCACCCCGTTCCCGACGTACGAGGAGACCTGCACCGGGCAGACTGGGCACACCGAGACCGTCCTGGTCGCCTATGACCCGAGCGTCCTGCCGACCACCGAGCTGCTGCGGGTCTTCTGGACCCTGCACGACCCGACCCAGGGCTTCCGTCAGGGCAACGACCGCGGGACCCAGTACCGTTCTGCGGTCTTCACGACGACCGAGGAGCAGCTCGCCGCCGCTCTCGCGACCCGTGAGGCGTACGCCCCTGAGCTCCGCGGTCACGGGTACGGCGACATCACCACGGAGATCCGACCCGTCGACGGCGAGGGCGGTGCAGGTCGGTTCTTCTATGCGGAGGACTACCACCAGCAGTACCTGCACAAGGTGCCGAACGGGTACTGCCCGGTGCACTCGACCGGGGTGGCCTGCCCGCTGCCGAC
>JBBRGX010000053.1:0-16657 GCA_038223605.1 Actinomycetales bacterium
GGCCAAGGCGGCGAAGCCGTCGAGCACTGCCTTGAGGACGAGCTGGTCGATCCCACGTCCCAGGCCGTCGGAGAGGCTCCCCAGCACCATCAGGGGGCCGATCCCGAAGAGCAGGGAGGCGGCGAGCCAGCCGTCGATGAAACGCTCGCGCCCGGCCCCCGCCGCGCCACCGTCGCCACGGCGCCGGGTCCAGCCGTGGAGCGCACCACCGAGCCCGTTCAGTCGCTCCTCCAGACGCAGGGCGGAGCCCAGCGCGCCGCCGATCAGCAGGGACCCGAGCACGATGAGCGTCGGTGCTCCGGACGGCACGGCGCCGGTGAGCCCCGGGTCGGCGACGCTCATCGCCGAGCGGGCCGCGACCAGCAGCGTGATGAGCCCGAGGCTGTCGGTGACGACGCGCCGGGTCTGCTCGCGCAGCCGGTGCCCGACGGCCATCCCGATCAAGGAGCCGACGATGATCGTCGCGACGTTGAGGAGGGTCCCGAGGCCGGGGAACACGCTGGGCACGCGGGAACCTTAGCGGGCGGTGCGGGTGTCCGTCGGCGACGCGTGCCCGAGCACTGCGGTTGCGCCGAGCTCGTCGTCCGCCACGACCTGCGGGCAGAGGCCGGCCGCGCTGACGGCGGCCATCATCGCCGTGACCTGGCTCTCGGCCACCTCGACGAGGACCACGCCATCGGGCGCGAGCCACCGTGGTGCGATCCCGACGACGCGACGCAGCAGGTCGAGGCCGTCGGCGCCGCCGTCGAGCGCCATGGCTGCCTCGTGGTCCCTCGCCTCGCGCGGCATCAGACCCAGCGCATCGCTGGGCACGTACGGGGCGTTGGCCACGAGGACGGCGACCCGTCCGGCGAGGCGGCGGGGGAGGGGGGCGTCGAGATCGCCGAGGTGGGCGAGGCCGGCGAACGGCTCGAGGTTGCGCCGCGCGCAGGTGATCGCCCGGGGGTCGAGATCGGCAGCGTGCAGCTCGACGGGCCCGCCTGACAGGTGGGCGATCGCCGCACCGATGGCGCCGGTCCCGCAGCACAGGTCCACGACGACGGGCAGGGGCGCCGAGCGGCGTGCGAGTGCAGCGACCGCGTGCTGCACGAGCAGGACCGATCGCCGGCGCGGCACGAAGACGCCGTCGTCGACCTCGATGCGCAGGCCGGCGAACTCCGCCCAGCCGAGGACGTGCTCCAGCGGCTTCCCGCCCACGCGGAGCGCGACGAGCCGGTCACGCTCGGGTCCCGCCGGTGCAGCATCGGCGAGCAGCCGCGCCTCGTCCTCGGCGAACACGCAACCGGCGGCCCGCAGCGTGGCGACGAGCGCGGCCGGCGGCTCAGCCGAGCCGGACACGTTCCGAGTCGCGCGGGACGACGGCGAGCCAGCCGAGCTCGGAGCGGACCCTCGCCGCGAGCGCCGCCGAGGCCTCAGGTTCACCATGCACGACGTAGAGGACCTGGGGCGGTGTCGGCGTGCCGGCCAGCCAGCCCAGGATCTCGTCGGCGTCCGCGTGCACCGAGAAGGCGTCGATCTGGACGATCTCGGCGCGCACGGGCACGTACATCCCGTGCATCTTCACCTCGGTCGCGCCCTCGACGAGGTCGCGTCCGCGCGTCCCGGCCGCCTGGAAGCCGACCAGGACGACCGTGTTGTGGCGGTCGGGGAGCAGGTGACGCAGGTGGTGAACGACACGCCCACCGCTGGCCATCCCGGAGGCGGAGACGATGATGCACGGCCGGGCGGGCTCGTTGAGCGCCATCGACTGCTCGGCGGTCCGCGCCTCATGGACGTCGTGCGGGTCGAGGACCCCCGGCTCGAGGTCCGTGCGCAGCTCGGGGCTCCCGGCCGCGAGCGCCCGCCGGTAGACGCCGAGTGCGCTGAGCGCCATCGGGCTGTCGACGTGGACCGGCACCCGGGGGATGAGACCGGCGTCCATCAGACGGTCCAGCGCGAGCAGGACGATCTCGGTCCGGTCGACGGCGAAGGCGGGGATGAGCACCGTCCCGCCGCGCGCGATCGTGCGGGTCACGACGTCAGCGAACGCGTCGATCCCGCCGTCGGCGTGGCTGCGGTTCCCGTAGGTCGACTCCACGACGATGGTCTCGCTCGCCGGCGGAGGGGGAGGCGGACGCAGCAGCGGGTGCTCCGGACGGCCGAGGTCCCCGCTGAAGGTGACCCGGTGCCCGGTGACGTCCACCACGGCACTCGCCGAGCCGAGGATGTGCCCGGCCGGCTGGAGGGTGACCTCGATCCCTGGGCAGGCCTCGACCGTGCGGCCGAAGTCGATCGGTTGGAGCATCGGCAGGGCCCGCGCGACGTCGGCCGTGGTGTACAGCGGCCGAGGCTGGGCGTGGCGGGAGAAGCCCTTCTCCGCTGCGTACCGCGCGTCCTCCTCCTGCAGGTGGGCGCTGTCCTTGAGCACGATCGCTGCCAGCTCGGAGGTCCCGGCCGTGCACACGACCGGTCCGTCGAAGCCCTGCTCGACGAGCGCCGGCAGGTAGCCGCAGTGGTCGAGGTGCGCATGGGTCAGGACGGCTGCGTCGATCTCCCCAGGGGGGACGGGGAAGGGTTCCCAGTTGCGGCGCCGCAGCGCACGCAGCCCCTGGAAGAGCCCGGCGTCGACGAGCAGCCGGTGCCCGTCGCTCTGCAGCATGAACTTGCTCCCCGTGACGGTCCCGGCAGCTCCGAGGAAGGTCAGGCTCGCGTCGCGCATCTCACGGCTCCCGTCTCTGGGACCTGCCTCGCCAGGAGTGGGGCGGCAGGTGGTCGAACGCCTGCCCTTTCACGCTACTCCGCGGAGGTGGGTGACGCGGGGAACTCCCGGCGCGACCCGAGCGGGACGGATCGTGCGAGGATCCGGCAGGCTGACCCCGACTGCGAGGACGATCCATGCGCTACGAGTTCGAGGCCGTGCTCTGGAAGTGGGAGGCACGGACCGACAGCTGGACCTTCGTCAGCCTGCCCCCTGAGGTCGCCGACGAGGTGCTCGACCTCGCCGGGCCGGTGACTCGCGGCTTCGGTTCGGTCCGTGTCGAGGTGACCGTCGGGGGTACCACCTGGCGGACGTCGATCTTCCCCGATGCCAAGGCCGGCACCTACGTCCTGCCGGTCAAGAAGGCGGTCCGGCGGGCCGAGGGCCTCCGGACCGAGGGTTCGCTGCGGGTGGCGCTGAGGCTCGTCGACCTCTGACGGGCCCCGCTGGTCACGATCTCATCACAGGCCTTGACGGCAAGCGCTCTCGTGAGAGAGCGTTCTCTCAGCGCGAGAGAGCGCTCTCTCTCCGCCTTCGAGGACCTCTTGACCCCCTGGTTGAGCGATGAGGCCTCATGAATCACCCCTGGGGCACCCAGGGGACAGCCCTGCTGAGGCGCCCGTCGCCTCGATGACGAAGGAGTCACACGTGCGGACAACGAACAAGTCGTGGCTGGCGATCAGCGCCGGCACGATCGGCCTCGCGCTCGTCGCGACCGGCTGCAGCAGCTCCGGTAGCACCGACGCGGCGAGCGGATCGTCCAGCGCCACCAGCGACGAGAAGATCACCCTCACCGTCGCGACCTTCAATGAGTTCGGCTACGACGACCTGCTCGCCGAGTACACGACCCTTCACCCGAACATCACGGTGGAGCAGAAGAAGGCCGCCACCTCCAACGAGGCGCGCGACAACCTGAACACGCGCCTGGCCGCCGGCTCCGGCCTCGCCGACGTGGAGGCCATCGAGGTCGACTGGCTCCCCGAGCTCATGCAGTACCCGGACAAGTTCGTCGACCTCACCTCGGACTCCACCAAGGGCCGCTGGCTCGACTGGAAGCTCGCGCAGGCGACGACGCCGGACGGCAAGCTCATCGGCTACGGCACCGACATCGGTCCGGAGGGCATCTGCTACCGCTCTGACCTCTTCGCCGCCGCCGGTCTGCCGACCGACCGTGCCGAGGTCGCCACGCTGTTGGGCAACACCTGGGACAGCTACTTCGCCGCCGGCACGCAGTTCAAGGCGGCGTCATCGGTGCCGTGGTTCGACTCGGCGGGTGCGATCTACCAGGGCATGATCAACCAGGTCTCGAACGCGTACGAGAACTCCGACGGCACCCCGATGGACCTGGCCACCAACACGCAGGCCCGCGGCATCTACGACACCGTGCTCAAGGCCGCCCAGGCCGACGGTCTCTCCGCGCACTTCGCGCAGTGGAGCGAGGACTGGACGAACTCCTTCCAGAACGACGGCTTCGCGACGATGCTCTGCCCGGGCTGGATGCTCGGCGTGATCGAGGGCAACGCCTCGGGCATCAAGGGCTGGGACATCGCCGACACCTTCCCCGGTGGCGGCGGCAACTGGGGCGGGTCGTTCCTCACGGTGCCCACCCAGGGCGCTCACCCGGACGAGGCCAAGGCGCTCGCCGACTGGCTGACCGCCCCTGAGCAGCAGATCACGGCGTTCAAGGCCAAGGGCACCTTCCCCAGCCAGGTCGAGGCTCTCAAGAGCCAGGACCTGCTCGGTGTGACGAACGCCTTCTTCAACGACGCGCCGACCGGAACGATCCTCGCCAACCGTGCCGCAGCGGTGACCGTCGCCCCGTTCAAGGGTGCGAACTACTTCGCCATCCAGCAGCTCGTCTCCGACGCCATCAACCGCGTCGACGTCGACAAGACCGATGACGCGAACAGCTCGTGGGACAAGGCCGTCACCGGCTACAAGGAGCTCGGCCTCAGCTGAGCGACGAGGCGGGGCCGGGCGATGGAGCCCGGCCCCGCCTTCCGGCTGCTCCGACTCGCGAAAGAGGCATCATGGCTACTGCAGCAACGACCCGGCCGGTCGCCGGGGCAATGTCCGGTCCAGGTGCCGGACGAGGGCGTCGGACGTCCCGGTTCTCGCTCGGTTCGCTCGACATGAAGCTCTCGCCCTACCTGTTCATCTCCCCGTTCTTCCTGCTGTTCCTCCTCGTCGGGCTGTTCCCGCTCGCCTACACCGCATTCGTCTCGGTGCACGACTGGGGCCTGATCTCAGGGCAGGGAGCCTTCGTCGGGTTCCAGAACTACGCCGACGTCCTGGCGCAACCCCGGTTCATGACGGCGTTGCGCAACACCTTCAGCATCTTCCTGCTGTCCTCGATCCCGCAGGTCGTCGCCGCGGTCGCGATCGCGGCGGTGCTCGATCAGAACATCCGGGCGAAGACCTTCTGGCGGATGGGCGTCCTGCTGCCCTATGTGGTGGCCCCGGTCGCGGTCTCGCTGATCTTCTCCAAGCTCTTCGCCGACCAGTCCGGCATGATCAACCAGATCCTCAGCACCGTCGGGCTCGACCCGATCCGCTGGCACGCCGACGTCCTCGCGAGCCACGTCGCCATCGCGTCGATGGTCAACTTCCGGTGGACCGGCTACAACGCGCTGATCTTCCTCGCAGCGATGCAGGCGGTGCCGCGCGACCTGTACGAGGCGGCCATCATCGACGGCGCCAACCGGGTGCGGACCTTCTTCTCGATCACGATCCCGATGCTGCGGCCGACCATGATCTTCGTGATCATCACCTCGACGATCGGTGGCCTGCAGATCTTCGACGAGCCCCGCCTGTTCGACCAGCTCGGCCAGGGCGGCGCCGACCGGCAGTGGATGACGCTGACGATGTACCTCTACGAGACCGGCTGGGGCGCGCAGAAGAGCTTCGGGCGGGCGTCAGCGATCGCCTGGCTCCTCTTCCTCATCATCGTCGTCTTCGGAGTCATCAACTTCATGATCACCCGACGCATCGCCGCGTCGGGCCCGACGGGAGGCAAGCGCTGATGGACACCCTCAAGCGAGAGCCGTCGCTGGCCTCGATCCAGCAGTCTGCCGGAGCGGGCGCGGCTCGTGCGGCAGCCCGACGGCGGGCCAAGGCGGGATTCGGCGCAGAGCGCCGACCCCGGTGGCTCACCTACACGATCCTCGCAGTCGTGCTGGCGGCCTCGGCGTACCCGATCTACTTCGCGATCCTCCTCGCCTCCGCCACGGCGCCGATCATCGCGCAGAACCCGATCCCGGCCCTGCTTCCCCACGGCGAGCTGTGGACCAACCTGAGCCGCGTGCTGAACGCCGACATCCAGTTCTGGAAGGCCTTCGGCAACTCGTTGCTCGTCGCCAGCATCACTGCGCTCTCGGTCGTGCTCTTCTCGACCCTCGCCGGCTTCTCGTTCTCCAAGCTCCGCTTCCGCGGTCGCGGTCCGCTCCTCGTGTTCGTCATCGCGACGATGGCCGTGCCGACGCAGCTCGGGGTGGTCCCGCTGTTCATCCTCATGTCCAAGCTCGGCTGGGTCGGTCAGCTCCAGGCCGTCATCGTCCCCGGCATGGTCACCGCCTTCGGGGTGTTCTGGATGACCCAGTACCTGGAGAGCGCCCTGCCCTACGAGCTCGTCGAGGCGGCACGGATCGACGGCTGCTCGCTGTTCAAGGCCTTCTGGTACGTGGCTCTCCCGGCGGCACGGCCGGCGGCGACGATGCTCGCCCTCTTCACGTTCGTCGCGTCATGGACGAACTTCTTCTGGCCGTTCATCGTGCTGGGCTCGTCGAACCCGACGCTGCCGGTCGCGGTCCAGCTGCTCCAGGCGTCCTTCTTCAAGGACTACTCGCTGATCATGGCCGGTGTCGTTGCCGCGACCGTCCCGCTGATCGTCCTGTTCGTCTTCGCCGGACGCCAGCTGGTGTCCGGGATCATGCAGGGCGCCGTCAAGGGCTGAGCATCCCGCTGACGGGCGCTCGCGGGCGGGTGGGGTTCAGGAGGCCCCGCTCGCCCGCGCACGGGTTCAGGCGGACTCGCGGACGACCAGCTCGACCGGAAGGAGCAGGTGGGAGCGACCCTCGGACGGGGGGATCGCGTCGGCCGGCTCCAGCCTGAGGTCGGGTCGGGTGGTGGCGAGCAGCAGGCGCACCATGGCTCGCCCCTGGAGCACCGTCTGCTGGCGCACGGTCGTCAGCGGTGGTGAGGCCGAGGCCGCGGTCTCGATGTCGTCGAAGCCGACGACGGCGACGTCATGGGGGACGCGTCGGCCGGCCCGGCGCAGCGCAGCGATGGCACCGAGGGCCATGAGGTCGGAGGCAGCAAAGATCGCGTCGAGGTCGGGCGCCGTCGCCAGGAGCCGCTCGGTCGCGTCCTCGCCGCTCGACTGCGTGAACTCCCCGTGCTCCACGAGCTCGGGTCGGTACCGCCCGCCCAGCTCGGAGCGGAAGCCCTCGAGGCGGTCGATGCCGGCGGTCATGTCGCGGGGGCCGGCGACCGTTGCGATGGTGCTCCGCCCGATGTCGAGCAGCCGCCGCGCCGCGAGGCGTCCGCCGTGCACGTTGTCGTTGTCGACGAAGAGGATGTCGAGCGACTCGTCGTGGGGCCGGCCGCCGATGACCACGGGCATCCCGGCGTCCAGCATCGACCGGGGGAGGGGGTCGAGCCCCGCATGCTCGGAGATGAGCAGGACGCCGTCGGCGGCGCCGGAGCGCGCGTACCGCTCGACCCGCTCCAGGTCGGCGTCGCTCTGGGCGAGCAGGATGACGACCTGGAGCCCGGCAGCGCTGGCCTCGGCGGTGACGCCCCGGATGATGCCGCTGAAGAACGGGTCGCCGAAGACGCGGACGTCCGGCTCGGACACCACGAGGGCGAGGGTGTCCGTGCGCCGCCGGACGAGGGCCCTGGCACTGAGGTTGGGCTGGTAGCCGAGGACGCGGACGGCGTCGTCGACGCGGGACCTCATCGCTGCGTCGACCGTCGGCGAGCCGTTGACCACGCGCGAGACGGTCGCGCGGGAGACCCCGGCGAGGACGGCGACCTCTTCCAGGCTCGGTCGGTTGGGGCGGATGGACGGCGACATCACGCTGACCTCTCTGAGCGGGCGCGCCGCTCGGTTCGCGCCCCATGCTAGGACGCTGGCGATCATGATCGGACCGGTGCCCGCCCTGGCGCTCCTCCGGCGCGCCGTCCGGGTGACGTCACGGGGGACCGTTGAACTGCCGTGCAGTTCGTGTCAGGATGAGAGAGCGCTCTCTCAGGTTGACGACACCCTCTGGTCGGTCTCCCCGGCCGGCGCGCACCGCGAGGGAGCGCACACGCATCCCGACAGCCAGGTGCTCGACTCAAGGAGGAGCTCATGACCGCGCCGACAGCCGAGGCGGACCGGGTCGTCGGCCATGCCGTCATCGACGGGCGTGAGCTCGGGCTCGACGCGCGTCGCTACTACCGGATCTCCGCCTACGACCAGATGCCCCCCTTCCTCATGACGCTGGTCGGGGCGAGCGACCTCTGGGTGTTCGTCTCCAGCACCGGCGGCCTCACGGCGGGTCGACGCGACGCGGAGCACGCCCTCTTCCCGTACTACACCGAGGACAAGGTCGCCGAGGGGGCCGACCACACCGGTGGGCTCACCGAGCTCCGCGTGCACCGGTCCGACGGCGGCGTCACGTGGTGGCGCCCCTTCGACCGCGTCCGCCCCGGAGACGTGGCCCCCGTGCGCAGCCTCTACAAGGACTTCCTCGGCACGACCCTCGTCTTCGAGGAGACTCGCGCCGACCTCGGCCTCCGCGTCCGCGTGACGTGGCAGACCAGCGGCCGCTACGGGCTCGTCCGTGGCTGCCAGGTGAGCGCCCTCGCCGGTGCAGGGGTCGAGGTCGAGGTGCTCGACGGGCTGCGCAACCTGCTCCCGGCCGGCGTCACCTCGCAGACCCAGAACGAGCTGAGCGTCCTGCTCGACGCCTACAAGCGCACCGAGCTGGACCCGGCCACTGGTCTCGGTACCTACTACCTGAGCTCGGCGTTGACCGACCTCGCGGAGGCGAGCGAGTCGCTCACGGCATCGGTGGCGTGGCAGGTGGGGCTCGACACGCCGCAGCAGCTGCTCACCGACGCCCAGGTCGAGGCCTTCGGTGCCGGACGGCCCTTCGCGGCCGAGACGGACGTCCGCGGTCGCCGTGGCGCCTATCTCGTACGCAGCAGCTTCGCCCTGGCGCCGGGAGAGCTGCGCAGCTGGCGGGTGGTCGCCGACGTCGCGCTCTCCGCGGTGGACGTCGTCGCGCTGGACGCCGAGCTCCTCGACCCGCTCGGGCTCGCCCGTCGTCTGGAGGACGACATCGAGGCGACCCGGCACGGCCTGGAGCGGCTGCTCGCCTCCGCCGACGCGGTCCAGGCGACCGGCGACGAGCTCGCTTCCGCGCACCACGGTGCGAACGTCCTGTTCAACACGATGCGTGGGGGGGTACCGGCTGACGGGTACACGGTCGACACCGCCGACCTGCGTGAGTTCGTCCGCACGCGCAGCACCCGGACCGCCGAGCGCTGCGCAGGGCTGCTCGACGGGCTGCCGAGCTCCATCGAGCGCGCCGATCTCGCGGCCCGCACCGAGGCGGCAGGGGACGCCGACCTGTGGCGACTGGTCGCGGAGTACCTTCCGCTGACCTTCAGCCGTCGGCACGGGGACCCGAGCCGGCCGTGGAACACGTTCGAGATCGCTCTGAGCGACGGGCGCGGCGCCCCGCTGCTGGGTTATCAGGGCAACTGGCGCGACATCTTCCAGAACTGGGAGGCGCTGGCCTGGTCCTTCCCCGAGTACCTCGGCTCGATGGTCGCCGTCTTCGTCGACGCGACCACTGCTGACGGGTACAACCCCTACCGCGTCTCGAGAGCGGGAATCGACTGGGAGGTCCCGGAGCCGGAGAACCCGTGGGCAAACATCGGGTACTGGAGCGACCACCAGCTCGTCTACCTGGCCAAGCTCCTGGAGACCTCTGAGCGCTTCCACCCGGGAGCCATGGGCCGCCTGGTCGACCGTCCGCTCTTCACGCACGGTGACGTGCCCTACCGGATCGCCTCCTACGCCCGGACGCTCGAGCACCCCGGTGCCACGATCACCTTCGACGAGCAGGCCGCTGCGGCGATCGCCGGACGGGTCGTGGACGAAGGCGCCGACGGCAAGCTCGTGCACGGCCCCGACGGCGAGGTCCTGCACGTCACCCTCGCCGAGAAGCTGCTCGTCCCGCTCCTGGCGAAGGTGGTCAACCTGGTGCCGGAGGGCGGTATCTGGATGAACACCCAACGCCCCGAGTGGAACGACGCGAACAACGCGCTCGTCGGCCGCGGGCTGTCCGTGGTGACGCTGGCGTACCTGCGGCGCTACCTCGTTGCCGTGCGTGAGCTGCTGACCGCGGACGTGTCGGTCGGCGTCGAGGTCGAGGGCCTCCTCGCCGCGGTCGGCACGGTCCTGCGCAGGCATGTCGCCGGGACGGTCGAGGGTTTCGACGACGTCCGTCGTCGCGAGGTGGTCGACGGTCTCGGAGCTGCGGGCACCGCGTACCGCGAGCACGTCTATGCGGGGCTGTCGGGCCGCACCGTCGTCGTCGGGGCGGGGACCGTCAGGTCCTTCCTCGACACGGTCGAGCGCTTCGTGGACTCGGGGCTACGGGCCAACCGTCGCCCCGACGGGCTCTTCCACTCCTACAACGTCCTGAGCATCGCCGAGAACCGCCTCGAGATCCGTCGGCTCCAGGAGATGCTCGAGGGCCAGGTCGCCGTGCTCTCCTGCGGGCTGCTGACTCCGGCGGAGAGTCTCGAGGTGCTCGGCGAGCTGCGTCGCAGCGCGCTGTTCCGGGCCGACCAGCACAGCTACCTGCTCTATCCCGACCGCGAGCTCCCCACCTTCCTGCAGAAGAACGCCGTCACCGTCGAGCAGGCCGCACGCTGCCCGCTCCTGGGGCGGCTGGTCGAGGCGGGGGACCGGTCGGTGGTCCTGCGCGACGTCGCAGGGGTCCACCGGTTCGCTCCCGGCATCCACAACGCCCGAGACGTCGGGGCAGCGCTCGACTCCCTCACGCGCCGGCACCCGGGGTTCGTCCTCTCCGAGCAGGACCGCGAGGAGCTCCTCGGCGTCTTCGAGGAGGTCTTCCGGCACGCGGAGTTCACCGGGCGCTCGGGCTCCTTCTTCGCCTACGAGGGACTCGGCTCGATCTACTGGCACATGGTCTCCAAGCTGCTCCTCGCCGTGCAGGAGAACCTCGAGAGCGCCGTCGCCCGCGGGGACGACGCCACCGTCGTCGACCGGCTCCGCGACGTCTACGAGGACGTCCGCACCGGCCTCGGCTACTGCAAGGCACCGGAGGTCTACGGCGCCTTCCCCGTCGACCCGTACTCGCACACCCCCTCGGGTCGCGGGGCCCGGCAGCCCGGCATGACCGGGCAGGTCAAGGAGGAGGTCCTCACCCGGCTCGGTGAGCTCGGGCTTCGGGTCGAGCAGGGCAGCATCGTCTTCCGGCCGCTGCTGCTTCGTGCGGCGGAGTGGACGACGGTCCCGAGCACGTTCCGCTACGTCGACGCCGGCGGTGCCGAGCGCCTCCTCGAGCTCCCCGTCGGGAGTCTCGCCTTCACCTTCTGCCAGGTCCCGGTGGTCTACCGGCGTGCGGCCGACGCGGTCCGCGTCGAGGTGGGCGTCGAGCTCTCCGACGGGCGGGTGGACATCTGCCCTGCGGACCACCTGATCGCCGCGCTCAGCGCCGAGGTCTTCGGCCGCAGCGGGCGGGTGCGCGCCATCCGGGTGGCCGTTCCGGCCGGGTTGGGACCTATGACCCTCGTCGAGTAAGGTAAGCCTCACCTACCGTGGTGGTAGCGGAGTCACCAGCGGACGGGGAGTGCGATGAGCGAGACGGCGATCGACGTGACGTCGCTCCCGCCGGCATCGGTCCCCCCTCGTCGTACCGCGAGCCTCTCCGTGCTTCGTCGCGGGGACGGCGCACGCATCGTCGGGATCGACGCCGCATGCCCGGCACCCGTCATGCAGCGCCTCTGCGAGCTCGGCTTCTGCGCCGACGCGACGATCGAGTGCCTGCGCCGTGCGCCGCTCGGCAGCCCGACGGTCTACCGCATCGGCGACGCCGACCTCTGCCTGCGCACGTCCCTGACCGACTACATCCAGGTCGAGCTCCCGGCGTGAGCCACCATCACGACGGCGGCCGCTCCACCACCACGGCGACGGGTGCGGTCCTCGCGCTCGTCGGTGCGCCCAACGCCGGCAAGTCGAGCGTCTTCAACCGTCTGACGGGCCTGCGGGTGCGGACGGCCAACTACCCGGGCGTCACGGTCACCCATTCGACCGGGGTCGTCGGCGACGGGCCGCGCGGCGTCCAGCTCGTCGACCTCCCCGGCACCTACGGGCTCACCCCGGTGAGCCCCGACGAGCACGTCGTCCTCGACCACCTCGCGGGCCGCCTCCCGGGCACCCGAGCGCCCGACGCCCTGCTGGTCGTCGTCGACGCCACCACGCTCCGCCGCTCGTTGTCCCTGGTGGCGCAGGCGCTCGCGACCGCCCTGCCCTGCGCCGTCGTGCTCACCATGACCGACGAGCTCGACGTGCGCGGCGGCCACCTGGACGCCGCAGCCCTCTCGCAGGCGCTCGGCGTCCCCGTCTACCCCGTCGTCGGCCACCGCGGGCGGGGCGTCCCGGCGCTGCGCGACGGGCTGCTCGACTGGCCGACGTGGCAGGCGCCGGCGCTGCTGCCGCCGGTCGACGACAGGGCTCAGCTGGACGGCTGGATCCTCTCGGTGCTGGACCGGGTCGGGTACCGCCCGGCCGGCCCACCGACGGGAAGCCGCTCGCTCGACAGGGTGCTCCTGCACCCCGTCTGGGGTCTGGTGACCTTCGCCGCCGTGATGGTCGTCTTCTTCCAGGCGATCTTCACCCTGGCTGCCCCGCTGCAGGGCTACGTCGAGTCCCTCTTCGGCTGGCTCGGCGGGCTGGCCGCGGCGGACATCGCCAACCCCGTGCTCGCCGACCTGGTCAGCACCGGCCTGATCGGCGGGCTCGGCGGGGTGCTCGTCTTCCTCCCGCAGATCGTCCTGCTGTTCACGCTTCTCTCGCTGCTGGAGGCGGTCGGCTATCTGGCCAGGGCCGCCGTGCTGATGGACCGGGTGATGGCGATCAGCGGGCTCGACGGGCGAGCCTTCGTCTCGATGCTCTCCTCGATCGCCTGCGCGGTCCCGGGGATCATGTCCACCCGCACGATGCCGTCCTCGCGGGACCGGATCGCCACGATGCTGGCCGCCCCGCTGATGCCCTGCTCGGCCCGCCTCCCGGTCTACCTGCTGCTCACCGGGATGCTCGTGCCGACGACGGCTCGCTGGGGTCCCTTCGGCCTGCAGGGCTTCGCCCTCTTCGCGCTGTACATGGCCGGCGGGATCTCGGCGATGATCGCCGCCTCCGTGCTGCGCGCCACCGTGCTCAGGCGCGGCGGGCTTCCCTTCTACCTCGAGCTGCCGCCGTTCCGGATGCCCACCCTGCGCACGCTCGCCCAGTCCGTGTGGACGCCGGTGCGGATGTTCCTGCGCAAGGTCGGCACGATCATCCTCGTCGCGAACCTGGTGCTCTGGGCGCTCCTCACCTTCCCGACGCGCACGGCCGAGACGGCCACGATGTCGCCGAGCGAGGCCTCGGCCTACACGCTCGACCACAGCGTCGCCGCGAGCATCGGCCACGCGCTCGAGCCCGTCTACGAGCCGCTGGGATTCGACTGGCGGATCAACATCGGCCTGGTCAGCGCCATGGCAGCGCGCGAGGTCTTCGTCTCGACCCTCGGCCAGGTCGCGGCCGCGCAGGACCCGGAGAACCCGCAGGACGTGCTGCGGACGATGACCTTCACCGACGGCGAGCACGTGGGGGAGCGGGTCTTCACGGCGCCGACGATCATCGCGCTGCTCGTGTACTTCGTCTTCGCCATGCAGTGCATCTCCACGCTCGCGGTGATGCGCCGGGAGTCCAACTCGTGGCGGTGGCCGGCGTTCTCCTTCGTCAGCCTGACCCTGCTCGCGTGGGTGGCGGCATGGCTCGCCCGCTCGGTGGCGCTGGCGCTCACATGAGCGAGCTCCCGGGCGTGCGGACCGATGCACCGACGACAGGTCCGGTGACACCGGTCGAGGTCACGGACGGGTCCGTCGTCGCCGTGCACCCCGAGCGCACCGCCGACCCGCTGACCTTGCGCTGGTACGTCCCCGGGCCCGCGCTGCCACGGGCCGAGGAGCCCCACGGTGGGGGAGCCCTCGCCGCCCTTGTCGCGCTCGGGGTGCTGGCGGACGCCGAGATCGGGCCGGAGGGACTCACCACGACGCTCGCGTCCGGCCGGTCGTGGCCGCAGGAGGGTGCAGCGGTGCGCGAGGCGGTCCAGGCGACGGTCGCCGCGGCGAGAGCCCGTCCGGCGCGTCCGCCGGCCGAGCGCGACGCCGCCCTGCGCCAGCTCGCCGAGCTCGTCGTCGGGGGCGCCGGTCCCTACGCGGCGAGCCACGGCGGTCGCATCGAGCTCGTGTCCGTGCAGGACGACGTGGTCTCGGTGCGGCTCGGCGGTGCCTGCCACGGCTGCCCGGCGCAGGCGTTCACCGTCCACCGCCGCCTCGAGGCAGACCTGCGCCACGGTGCCCCGTGGCTGCGTGAGGTCACCGTGGTCGAGCAACGCCCTGGCGCCGGGTCCGGCGCGGACTGCGCCCTCCCGGAGGGCTCCACGCGCCGCCCGCTCGTGCTGTTCCGGTCGCGACCGCCCGGCGTCTGAGCCACAGTGGGGCGCATGGCGAACCGTCTCGCGGCTGCGACCAGTCCCTACCTTCAGCAGCACGCGACCAACCCCGTCGACTGGTACGAGTGGGGCCCGGAGGCCTTCGCCGAGGCGGAGCGCCGCGACGTGCCGCTGCTGATCTCGATCGGCTACGCCGCCTGCCACTGGTGCCACGTGATGGCCCACGAGTCCTTCGAGGACGACGCGACGGCAGCACTGGTCAACGACCGCTTCGTCGCGGTCAAGGTGGACCGTGAGGAACGCCCGGACGTCGACGCGGTGTACATGCGCGCCACGCAGGCGATGACCGGCAGCGGCGGCTGGCCGATGACCGTCTTCGCCACCCCGGACGGAGCCCCCTTCTGGTGCGGCACCTACTTCCCCCCGCGTCCGGTGGGTGGCCTGCCGTCCTTCGGCCAGGTCCTCGAGGCGATCGGTACGGCATGGCATGAGCAGCGGCCCCAGCTCGAGGAGGACGCCTCCCGGCTGAGGTCGGCCCTGGCCGTCGCCGGACGGCCGGCCCAGGTCGGCGGCGGCGTCCTCGCCGGCCTCGACGGTGCGCAGGTGCCGGTCGACCCGGCCGTGCTCCGCTCGGCCATGACGAGACTCGCCGGGAGCTTCGACCGCGGTCGCGGTGGCTTCGGGGCTGCGCCGAAGTTCCCGCCGTCGATGGTGCTGGAGTGGCTCCTGCGCCGCTCGGCGACCTCGGCACCGCAGGCAGCTGACGCGCTGACGATGGCGGGGCGCACCCTGGAGGCGATGGCACGAGGCGGGCTGCGGGACCAGATCGGGGGCGGCTTCGCGCGGTACTCGGTCGACGCCTCGTGGGTGGTCCCGCACTTCGAGAAGATGCTCAGCGACAACGCCCTCCTGCTGCGGGTCTACGCGCACTGGTGGCGCGCGACCGGCTCGCCCCTGGCTCGTGCCGTGACCGAGCAGACGGCCGAGTTCCTGCTTCGTGAGCTGCGCACGGCGCAGGGCGGCTTCGCGTCCTCTCTCGACGCGGACTCCGTGGCAGCGGACGGCGCGCTGCGCGAAGGCGCCTTCTACGTCTGGGACCGCGCGGCGATCGTGCAGGAGCTGGGGCCGCTGGACGGCGTCTGGGCAGCCGACCTGTGGGGGGTCACCGGACCGGGGACCTTCGAGCACGGCACCTCGGTGCTCCAGCTGCGGCACGACCCTGATCCGCCGGACGGCTCGCGGCTGGCCGAGGTGAGCGCGCGGCTGCTGCGCGCCAGGGACGCCAGGCCCCGGCCGGGCGTCGACGCGAAGGTCGTCGCGGCATGGAACGGACTGGCGATCGCTGCGCTGGCCGACGCCGGTGAGCTGTGCGGACGCACGGACTGGATCGACGCCGCCGTCAGCGCGGCTGACCTCGTCCTCACGGTGCACCGGCGACGCGAGGGGGGCGTCGTCCGACTGGTGCGCACCTCGCGCGATGGCGTCGCAGGCACGGCGCCGGGAGTCCTGGAGGACTACGCCGACCTCGCCGAGGGGCTGCTCGTGCTGTGCCAGGCGACGGGGCAGTCCCGGTGGCTCGAGGAGGCCGGTACCCTGCTCGACGAGATCCTCCGGCGCTTCCAGGACGACTCGGGCACCTTCCACGACACGGCCGCCGACGAGACCGATCCTGTCCTCGCCCGGATCGGGCGGCCCCGCGACGTCGCCGACGGGCCCAGCCCCTCGGGCCAGGCCGCCGCAGCCGGCGCGCTCCTGACCTACGCGGCGCTCACCGGGTCCCCGGCCCACCGGGAGGCAGCCGAACGCGCGCTCGCCGAGCCGCTGGCCCTGGCCGCCACTCATCCGCGCGCGGCCGGCTGGGCTCTCGCGGTGGCCGAGGCCGTCCTCGACGGCCCCCGAGAGGTCGCCGTCGTGGGCCCGGCCGACGCCCGGGCGACCGTTGACCTGCAGCGGGTCGCGGTGCGGGCGACGGCTCCCGGCGCTGTCCACCTCGTCGGGCACCCGGACGACGCCGACGGCCGGTCGCGCGCGAGCCTCCCGCTGCTCGCCGACCGGAGGCTGGTCGACGAGGCCCCGACCGCCTACGTCTGTCGTGGCTTCGTCTGCGACCGGCCGACCACCGACCCGACCGTGCTCGAGCAGCTGCTCCGACCCTGACGGGACCTGCTCGACCTTCTCG
>JBBRGX010000054.1:0-16653 GCA_038223605.1 Actinomycetales bacterium
AGCGTGGTCAGCCAGGGGAACTGTTCGGGCATGGTCACTTCCCTCAGATCCGGAACGCGAGGACGATCGCGACGAGCACGACGATGCCCGCGAGCATGGTGGCCGCATAGGAGCGGACGAAGCCGTTCTGCGTCCGGCGCAGCACCTCACCGGACCTCGCGACCAGGTGCGCGACACCGCTGAAGAAGCCGTCGACGACCTGCCGGTCACCGTAGACGAGCGAGCGCGTCAGCACCTGACCCGGCAGCACCAGGACCGCGTCGTTGATGTCGTCCTGGTAGAGGTCGCGGCGGGCCGCGCGGGTCAGCGGCGAGCCGTGCGGCGGCAGGACGGCGACCGGGGAGGCGCCGTACTGGCGCCAGGCGAGCAGGGCGCCGGCCGCGACGAGCACGAGCGTGGCGATCGTGATCACCAGGACCGGCAGGACCGGCTCCCCGTGCTCGACCTGGCCGGTCACCGGGACGAGCCAGGTGGTGAAGGCCCCGCCGAAGGCGAGGAGCCCACCGAGCGCTGCCGAGCCGACGGCCAGGATGATCATCGGCCAGACCATCAGCGCCGGGGACTCGTGCGGGTGCCGGACGGGGGCCGAGGGGTCGGCAGCTCCGCCACCGTGCCCGTCGGTCCAGCGGGCGGTGCCGTGGAAGGTCATGAAGAACAGGCGCGACATGTAGAAGGCCGTGATCCCGGCGCCGACCATCGCCACCATGCCGAAGACCCATGGCTGCCAGCCCTGGCCGTCGGCGGTGGAGAAGGCCGCCTCGATGATCTTGTCCTTGCTCCAGAAGCCGGAGAACGGCGGGACACCGAGGATCGCGAGCCAGCCGAGGCCGAAGGTGACCCAGGTGACCTTCATCAGCCGGGAGATGCCGCCGTAGCGACGCATGTCGACGGTGTCGTCCATCCCGTGCATCACCGAGCCGGCACCGAGGAACATGCCGGCCTTGAAGAAGCCGTGCGTCAGCAGGTGGAAGATCGCGAAGGCGTAGCCGATCGGGCCGAGGCCGGCGCCGAGCATCATGTAGCCGATCTGGGACATCGTCGAGGCGGCGAGCGCCTTCTTGATGTCGTCCTTCGCGCTACCGACGATCGCCCCGAACAGCAGGGTGATCGCACCGATGATCGCCACGACGAGCAGGGCGTTCGGCGCACCGGCGTAGACCGGGCCGGAGCGGACCACGAGGTAGACGCCGGCGGTGACCATCGTCGCGGCATGGATCAGGGCGGAGACCGGTGTGGGGCCGGCCATCGCGTCGCCGAGCCATGACTGCAACGGGAACTGCGCCGACTTGCCGGTCGCGCCGAGCAGCAGCAGCAGGCCGACCGCCGTCAGGGCGCCGGTGCTCGCCTCCGGGGCCCGGGCGAAGACCGTCGCGAAGTCGGTCGCACCGAAGGTCGCGAAGAGCAACGCGATCGCGATCAGCAGGCCGAGGTCACCGATGCGGTTCGCGATGAAGGCCTTCTTCGCCGCGACGGCGTTCGGCAGCTCGTGGTTCCAGAAGCCGATGAGCAGGTAGGAGGCAAGGCCGACGCCCTCCCAGCCGACGAAGAGCAGCACATAGCTGTCCGCGAGGACCAGCAGCAGCATCGCCGCCACGAAGAGGTTGAGGTAGCCGAAGAAACGCCGCCGGTCCGTGTCGTGCTCCATGTAGGCGACCGAGTACACGTGGATCAGGGTGCCGACGAAGGTGACGAGCAGGACGAAGGACATCGAGAGCGGGTCGATCCGCAGGCCGGCGTCCAGCGAGAACGCGCCGGCGGTGATCCACGAGAAGAGGTGCAGGTCGACGACTCGTGCTGCGGCCGAGGAGCCGAGCATCGAGATCCAGAGCACCAGGGCGACCAGGAAGGCCGAGGCGGAGGCGCCGACACCGAACCAGTGGCCCCAGCGGTCGGCGCGGCGACCGGCGAGCAGCAGCACGGCGGCGCCGAGCAGCGGCAGGGCGACGAGCAGCCAGGCCGAGCTCATCGCACCGGTCGCGGCCGTCGCGGCCATCGCCGACGGCTCCTCGGTGCCGAGCAGGTCGAGCAGGTTCACGGGGCGCCCCTCAGCTCTTCAAGAGGTTGACGTCGTCGACCGAGGCCGAGCGGCGGGTGCGGAAGATCGTCACGATGATCGCGAGCCCGACGACGACCTCTGCTGCGGCGACGACCATCGTGAAGAAGGCCATCACCTGCCCGTCGAGGTTGCCGTGGATCCGCGAGAAGGTGACGAACGCGAGGTTCGTCGCGTTGAGCATCAGCTCGATGCCGAGGAAGACGATGATCGCGTTCCGCCGCAGCAGCGCCGTCGTCGCGCCGATCGAGAAGAGGATCGCCGCCAGCACGAGGTAGTGAGCGAGGCTCATGACTGCGTCTCCTCGGTCAGCGCCGGTGCGGTGCGAGCCGCACCGATCTGGGCGGTCGCGTCGGTCGCGGCGTGCACCTCGTCGATCGAGCGCTCCTGCCCGCGGATCCGCAGCACGCGCGGGACCGAGGCCTGAAGCGGCAGACCGTCCGGCCCGAGCGCTGCCACGTCGAGCGCGTTGGAGCTCGCGTAGACCCCGGGCGCGGGCAGCGGGGTGAGGATCTCCCCCTGCGCGATCCGGGCGACGCGCGCGGCCGCGCGCTCGCGCTGGCCGACGAGGGGAGTCAGACGCTGGCGGTGCGTCATCACGATCGCACCGACGGCGGCCGTGACGAGCAGCGTGCCGACGACCTCCATCGCGAAGAGGTAGTGGCCGAAGACGAGCTCACCGATCCGGGCGGGGTTCCCGCCGGCGTTCGCCTCCGCCAGCCCGGTGGGCTTGAGCCCGGCGGCGTTGAGCACGACGCCCACCAGGACGACGGCGAGGCCGCCACCGAGGAGGAACCCGATCCAGCGCTGACCGGTGATCGTCTCGACGAAGGAGTCCGAGGCGTCGACGCCGACCAGCATGAGCACGAAGAGGAAGAGCATCATCACGGCGCCGGTGTAGACGATCACCTGGACGACACCGAGGAAGGGGGCGTCCTGCGCGATGTAGAGGATCGCGAGCGAGATCATCACCAGGACGACGCTCATCGCCGCGTGCACCGTCTTGCGGGCGAACAGCAGCCCGAGACCGCCGAGCACCATCACCGGGGCGAGGAACCAGAAGAGCACGGCCTCGCCGGTCTGGGTGTGGCCGGACTCCGTGAGGCTGGTCGCCAGCCCGGTGGCGAGCATCATGGCGCTCATCGTCCGGCCGCCGTCGTCGCGGCGGGCAGCGAGGGGTCCTCGGGGCGCCACCTGGCGACCCAGTCGACCTGCTCCGGGACGGGGCCGGTGATCTCCCCGCGGTAGTAGTCGGTGTCCTGGGTGCCCGGGACCATCGGGTGCGGGGCGGCGAGCATCCCGTCCTCCATCGGCGCGAGCAGGTCCTGCTTCTCGTAGATCAGGCCGGCGCGCGTCGGCCCGGCGAGCTCGAACTCGTTCGTCATCGTCAGCGCGCGGGTCGGGCACGCCTCGATGCAGAGCCCGCAGAAGATGCAGCGCAGGTAGTTGATCTGGTAGACGCGGCCGTAGCGCTCACCCGGCGAGAACTGGGCGTCGGGGGCGTTGTCACCGCCCTCGACGAGGATCGCGTCCGCCGGGCAGGCCCAGGCGCACAGCTCGCAGCCGATGCACTTCTCCAGGCCGTCCGGGTACCGGTTGAGCTGGTGGCGCCCGTGGAAGCGGGGCTTGGTCGGCACCTTCTCGAAGGGGTACTGCTCGGTGACGGTCGGCTTGAACAACGAGGCGAACGTCACGCCGAAGCCGGCGACGGGGGCGAGCAGCTCACCGGCCCAGCCCTTCGTCGGGCGCAGGTCGGTGTAGGGCTCCACGGCAGCGGGACGGGCGACCTCGCCCGCACCCTCGCTGCGGATGATCTCGTCAGCCACGAGGCATCTCCTCCTCGCCGGCGGGGCCGGCCTCGAGAACGGCGGTGGGGACCTCGACCCGCACGGCCTCGGCTGCGGCCGTCCGGAGACGGCGCGGCGAGGCGGGCAGGGTCTGTCCGGGCAGCGGTGGCACGGGGTAGCCGTCCGCGAAGGCGTCGAAGGGCGCGGGGCCGGCGTCGACCGTCGGCTTCTTGTCGGGGACGAGGAAGGAGATGACCACCCCGACCACGGCGATGCCGGCGAGCACGAAGAGCATCGTGCGCAGGTCGACGTCGGTGAAGCGCCGCACCCCCTGGACCCCGGCGACCGCGACGATCCACAGGAGCGCTGCCGGGATGAGGATCTTCCAGCCGAAGCGCATGAACTGGTCGTAGCGCAGGCGCAGCAGCGTGCCGCGGACCCAGACGAACAGGAACATGAACATCCACACCTTGGCCAGGAACCACAGCAGCGGCCACCAGCCGGTGTTGAGGACCCCGTCACCGATGAGGGACAGCGGCACCGGCGCGCGCCAGCCGCCGAAGAAGAGCGTGGTGGCGACGGCCGAGACGTTGAGCATGTTGATGTACTCGGCGAGGAAGAACCAGGCGAACTTCATCGAGGAGTACTCGGTCATGTACCCGCCGACGAGCTCGCCCTCGGCCTCGGGGAGGTCGAAGGGAAGGCGGTTGACCTCGCCGAACATCGAGATGATGTAGATGACGAACGCCGGGAGCAGCGGCAGGAACCACCAGATCGGCCGTTGGGCCGTGACGATCTGCGAGGTCGACATCGACCCCGACATGACGAAGACGCTCACCAGGGACATGCCCATCGCGAGCTCGTAGGAGATGACCTGCGCGGTGGACCGCACGGCGCCGAGCAGGGGGTAGGTCGACCCGGAGGCCCAGCCGCCGAGCACGATCCCGTACACGCCGATCGACGCCGCCGCGAGGATGTAGAGCACCGAGACCGGGAAGTCGGTCAGCTGCAAGGGGGTCGCGATGCCGAACATCGAGATCTGGGGCCCCATCGGGATGACGGCGAAGACCAGCAACGAGGCGAAGACGGAGATCATCGGCGCCACGATGTAGATGACCTTGTCGGCTGCCTTGACGGTGACGTCCTCCTTGAGCAGGAGCTTCATCGCGTCGGCGAGGGACTGCAGCAGGCCGAACGGGCCGTGCACGTTCGGGCCGGGTCGCACCTGCATCCGGGCGACGACCTTGCGCTCGAACCAGATCGCCAGCAGCACGCTGACGAGCAGGAAGACGATGAGGCCGACGGCCTTGAGCAGGATGATCCAGCCGTTGTCGTTGCTGAAGTCGGCGCCATCGGGGGCAACCGTCAGCAGACCGGTGACGATGGAGCTCACTTCGTCCCTCCCTCGGCGACGACGGCCGGACGGGCCGCCGTCACGGTGACGACCGCACCGGCGTCGGCCCGCAGGCTCGAGCGCACGTGCGAGCCGGGCGAGTGGGTCGGCAGCCACACGACGCCGTCCGGCATCGCGGTGAGGACGACCGGCAGCGTGATCGATCCGTGCTCGGTCGCGACGGTGACCTCCACGCCGGTGCGCAGCCCGAGCGCGGTGCCGAGCGCGGAGCCGATGCGGGCGACGGGGCGCTGCGCCGTGCCGGCGAGGAAGCGCTCACCGTCTTGACCGCGCGCGTCGTCGAGCAGCAGGTGCCAGCTCGCGAGGACGGCCTGCCCCTCGTGCAGCGCGGGCGGCTCGGGGTGGGCGACGTGCGGGGCCGGGGGTCGCGGGCCGTCCCAGGCACCGACCTGGGCCAGCTCGGTGTGGACCTCGGCGAGGGTACGCAGGCCGAGCGGCGCGCCGAGCGCTGCGGCAAGGACGTCGAGCACCTTGTGGTCCGACATCGCGGTCGAGGTGAGCGCCTGCGGGAAGGGCCGCGGGCGTCCTTCCCAGCCGAGGTAGGTGCCCGCCTTCTCCGATGGCGGAGCCACCGGGAGGACGACGTCGGCCAGTGCCGTGACGGCAGAGGCGCGGACCTCGAGCGAGACGAGGAACGGCACGGCCTCCAGCGCCTGGAGCGCACCTGCCGGGTCGCTCACGTCCGCCGGGTCGACCCCGCCGACGACGAGGGCGCCGAGGCGGCCCTTGGCGGCTGCGAGAAGGATCTGGTCGAGGCTGCGACCGGCGGCGGACGGGAGCCGCTCGACGTTCCAGGCTGCGGCCATGTCGACCCGCGCGCCGGCGTCGATCACCAGGCGGCCACCGGGCAGCAGCCCCGGGAGCGTCCCGGCCTCGACACCTGCGCGCTCGCCGATCCGGCGGGGGACCCAGGCGAGCCGGGCCCCGAGCCGCGCGGCGAGCCGCAGGGCGGCCGAGAGCCCCCCGACGACCGTGGCCAGACGCTCGCCGACGAGGACGACCCCGCCGCGCAGGGCCTGCGCAGCCAGCCCGAGGTCACCGGCTGCACCGTCGACGACGGCGTCCAGCACCTCGGGCTCGGTCCCCGGAGCGGCAGCCAGGAGGGTCGCGTCCAGGCGGCTGAGACCGCGCGAGGAGAAGGGTGCGACGGAGAAGACGCGGGAGCGTCCGGCCTGGACACCCTTGCGCAGGCGCAGGAAGGCGATACCGCCCTCGTCCTCCGGCTCGTAGCCGACGAGGAGCACGGCGGGGCCGGCCTCGAGATCGGCGAAGGTCACGTCGAGCCGGCGGCCGGCGACGGCATGCGCGAGGAACGCCTCCTCCTCGGCCGAGTGCGGACGCGAGCGGTGGTCGATGTCGTTCGTGCCGAGGCTCACGCGGGCGAACTTGGCGTAGGCGTAGGCGTCCTCGAGCGTGAGGCGGCCACCGGGGAGCACGCCGACGCCGGCATCCTTGGCTGCGGCCAGGCCCTGGGCGGCGCGGGTGATCGCCTCGGACCAGCTCGCCGGGCGAAGCTCGCCGCGCTGACCGTCGACCACCTCGCGCACCATCGGCGTCGTGATCCGGTCACCGGAGCTCTGCCAGGTGAAGGCGAAGCGGTCCTTGTCGCTGATCCACTCCTCGTTGACGACGGGGTCCTCGCCCGCGAGCCGACGCAGCACCACGCCGCGACGGTGGTCGACGCGGATCGCCGCACCGTTGCTGTCGTGCTCGGCGATGCCGGGGGTGGAGACCAGGTCGAAGGGGCGCGAGCGGAAGCGGTAGGCGGCGCCGGTGAGGGCACCGACCGGGCAGATCTGCACGGTGTTGCCGGAGAAGTAGCTGGAGAACGGGCGTCCGGAGGTGTCCGTCGTCGCCTCGCCCACCGGGCCGAGCGGGGTGCTCGACGCGGGGGCGGTGGTGCCGTCGGGCTGGGCGCCGTGGAACACCTCGACCGCGGCCGCGCCCTCGAAGCCGAGGACGGAGGGGTCGAAGGTACCGATCTGCTGCCGCGCGCCACGCTGCTGCAGGTCGATGAACGGGTCGCCGGCGATCTCGTCGGAGAAGCGCGTGCAGCGCTGGCAGAGGATGCAGCGCTCGCGGTCGAGCAGGATCACGGTCGAGATGCGCAGCGGCTTGGGGAAGCTGCGCTTCACGTCGTGGAACCGGCTCGTGCCGCGTCCGTTGCTCATCGCCTGGTTCTGCAGGGGGCACTCGCCGCCCTTGTCGCAGGTCGGGCAGTCGAGCGGGTGGTTGATGAGGAGCAGCTCCATCACGCCGTGCTGCGCCTTGTCGGCCACCGCGGAGGACAGCTGGGTCCGCACGACCATGCCGGGCGTGGCCTCGAGCGTGCACGAGGCCTGCGGCTTGGGCATCGGCCGGACGTTGCCCTCGCGGTCGGGGACCGAGACCTCGACGAGGCACTGGCGACAGGCGCCGGCGGGAGCCAGGAGGGGGTGGTCGCAGAACCGCGGGATCTGGATGCCGACCTGCTCGGCCGCCCGGATCACCAGGGTCCCCTTGGGCACGCTCACCTCGACGTCGTCGATGAGGAACGAGACCGGCGGCGGCACGGAGTCCTGCTTCGCCACCTGCGGCGTGGTCGTGGTCATGCTCCCACCGATCTGGCCGCGGACCCGGACAGGGCCGGGCCGGTGCGTGGCGTGTACTCGAAGAGGGCGGCGGCGGCCGGGTCGAACGGGCAGCCGTGGCCGTCGATGTGCGCCTCGAACTCCTCGCGGAAGAGCGCGATGCCCGAGGTGATGGTCGAGGTCGCGCCGTCGCCGAGCGCGCAGAAGGCCCGGCCGAGGATGTTGTCGCAGACGTCGAGCAGCGTGTCGAGGTCCTCCGGGGTGCCGCGGCCGGCCTCGATGCGCTGGAGCACCTGGGTGAGCCAGTACGTGCCCTCGCGGCAGGGGGTGCACTTGCCGCAGGACTCGTGCTTGTAGAACTCGGCCCAGCGGGTGATCGCCCGGACCACGCAGGTGCTGTCGTCGAAGATCTGCAGCGCGCGGGTGCCGAGCATGGAGCCGGCCTTGGCGACGGACTCGTAGTCGAGCGGGACGTCCAGGTGCTCGGCCGTGAACAGCGGGGTCGAGGAGCCACCCGGGGTCCAGAACTTCAGCTCGTGGCCCTCGCGGACACCGCCGGCCAGCTCGAGGAGCTCACGCAGCGTGATGCCGAGCGGCGCCTCGTACTGCCCCGGCCGCTGCACGTGGCCGGAGAGCGAGAAGAGCCCGTAGCCGGCTGAGCGCTCGGTGCCCATCCCGGCGAACCACTCGGCGCCGTGGGCGACGATCGAGGGCACGGCGGCGATGGACTCGACGTTGTTGACGACCGTCGGCCGGGCGTAGAGGCCCGCGACGGCGGGGAACGGCGGCTTGAGCCGCGGCTGGCCACGGCGGCCCTCGAGGGAGTCGAGCAGAGCCGTCTCCTCCCCGCAGATGTAGGCCCCGGCGCCCGCGTGCACGGTCACCTCGAGCTGGTAGCCGGTGCCCAGCACGTCCGTGCCCAGGTAGCCGGCGGCATAGGCCTCCTCCACCGCGCGCAGCAGGCGGCGGTAGACGTGCAGCACCTCGCCACGCACGTAGATGAAGGCGTGGTGGCAGCCGATCGCGAAGGAGGTGATCACCACGCCCTCGATCAGCTGCTGCGGAGTGGCCATCATCAGCGGGATGTCCTTGCAGGTCCCGGGCTCGGACTCGTCGGCGTTGACGACGAGGTAGCGCGGGCCGCCGTCCGGCGCGGGAAGGAAGCTCCACTTGAGACCGGTGGGGAAGCCTGCTCCCCCACGACCACGCAGGCCGGAGCCCTTGACCGCTGTGACGAGGTCTGCCGGGTCCATCGTCAGGGCCGTGCGCAGCGCCGAGTAGCCACCGTTGGCCTCGTAGGTGGCCAGGGTCCAGGAACGCTCCGCGTCCCAGAGGTCGGACAGGACAGGGGTGAGCACGGCCGGCTGGTCGGTCGCCATCACGCCTCCTTCTGGCCGGACGCTGCCGGGCTCGTCGCGGTGGCCGGGGCCGTCCAGCCGCGCTCGCGGGCGAGGCGACGACCGACCTGGGTTGCGGGGCCGGCTCCGACTCCCTCGTCCGCTCGGCCGTCGGTGAAGCCGGCCAGCACCCGGGACATCTGGCGGAAGGTGACGACGCTGTCCGCTCCGCGCGTCGGTGCGACGGCCTCGCCGGCACGCAGGGCGTCGACGACGGCCGTGGCGCTCTGCGGGGTCTGGTTGTCGAAGAACTCCCAGTTGACCATCACGACCGGGGCGTAGTCGCAGGCCGCGTTGCACTCGACGCGTTCGAGGGTGATCGCCCCGTCGGCCGTCGTCTCGTCGTGCCCGATCCCCAGGTGCTCGGACAGCTCGGCGAAGACCTCGTCGCCACCCATGACCGCGCAGAGGGTGTTGGTGCAGACCCCGACGGTGTACTTCCCGTTGGGGTGCCTCTTGTACTGGGTGTAGAACGTCGCCACGGCCGAGACCTCCGCCGTGCTCAGACCGAGGGTGCCGGCGCAGAAGCCGATCCCGTCAGGGGTGACGTAACCGTCCTCCGACTGCACCAGGTGCAGCAGGGGGAGCAGCGCCGAGCGCGGCTCGGGGTAGCGGGAGATCGCCACGGCGGCATCCGCCTCCAGGCGCGCGAGCTTGGCGCCCTCGTAGGGCTCGTGGGTCGCCATCAGCGGTCCACCCCTCCCAGCACCGGGTCGAGGGCCGCGACCGCGACGACGACGTCGGCCAGCTGACCGCCCTCGCACATCAGGGAGACGGCCTGCAGGTTGTTGAAGGACGGGTCGCGGAAGTGGGCGCGGTAGGGCTTGGTTCCGCCGTCGGAGACGAGGTGGACGCCGAGCTCGCCGCGCGGCGCCTCGACCGCCTGCCACACCTGGCCGGCGGGGACCTTGAAGCCCTCGGTGACCAGCTTGAAGTGGTGGATCAGCGCCTCCATCGAAGTGTCCATGATCTCGCGGATGTGCGCGAGCGAGTTGCCCATCCCGTCCGAGCCGATGGCCAGCTGGGCGGGCCAGGCGATCTTCTTGTCAGCGACCATCACGGGCTGGCCGGCAGTGGTCTGCAGGCGGTCGAGCGCCTGCTCGACGATCCGCATCGACTGGTAGCACTCCTCGAGACGAAGGATGACCCGGGAGAAGGAGTCCGACTCCGTCGCGGTGGGCACCTCGAAGTCGTAGGTCTCGTATCCGCAGTAGGGCTCGGCCTTGCGCACGTCGTAGGGCAGGCCGGTCGAGCGCAGCACCGGGCCCGTGATGCCCAGGGCCATCGCGCCGGCGAGGTTGAGGTTCCCGACCCCCACCAGGCGCCCCTTGAAGATGGGGTTGGCGAGCATGAGGTCGCCCAGCTGGGCGAGGTAGTCGCGGATGGTCACGAGCGCGCCGCGGATCGTGTCGAGGGCGCCAGGGGGGATGTCCTGGGCGACACCACCGGGGCGGATGTACGCATGGTTCATCCGCAGGCCGGTGATCAGCTCGAAGATCCGCAGGATCTCCTCCCGGGCGGTGAAGGCGATCGTCATGATCGTGGTCGCGCCGAGCTCGTTTCCGCCGGTGCCGAGGCAGATCAGGTGGGAGGAGACCCGGTTGAGCTCCATCATCAGGACGCGGATGACGGTCGCCCGCTCGGGGAGGTCGTCGGTGATCCCCAGGAGCTTCTCGACGGCGAGGCAGTAGGCGGTCTCCTGGAACAGCGGGGCCAGGTAGTCCATCCGGGTGCAGAACGTGGTGCCCTGGGTCCAGGACCGGTACTCCATGCTCTTCTCGATGCCGGTGTGCAGGTAGCCGATCCCGCATCGGGCCTCGGTCACCGTCTCCCCGTCGATCTCGAGCATGAGGCGCAGCACGCCGTGGGTGGACGGGTGCTGCGGGCCCATGTTGACGACGATGCGCTCCTCACCGAGGCGAGCGGCCTCCTCGGCGATGTCGGACCAGTCGCCGCCGGAGGCCTCGAGCACGGTGACGTTCTCGTCGTCGATGATCGGGGCCCCGGCGCGCGGGGTGCGGGAGTCAGCCATCAGTTGTACGACCTCCGCTCGTCGGGCGGCGGGATGCTCGCGCCCTTGTACTCCACGTTGACCCCGCCGAGCGGGTAGTCCTTGCGCTGGGGGTGACCCTCCCAGTCGTCCGGCATCTCGATCCGCGCGAGGGCGGGGTGCCCGTCGAAGACGATGCCGAAGAAGTCCCAGGTCTCGCGCTCGTGCCAGTCGTGGCCCGGGTAGACGGGCACGCTCGACGGGATGTGCGGGGCGGCGTCGGCGACGGCCACCTCGAGCCGGACCCGACGCGAGTGCGTCACCGACATGAGGTGGTAGACGGCGTGCAGCTCGCGGCCGGTCTCGTGCGGGTAGTGCACCCCGGAGACGCCGAGGCCGAGCTCGAAGCGCAGGTCCTGGTCGTCGCGCAGGGCGCGGCAGACGGCGAGCAGGTGCGGCGCCCGCACGAAGAGCGTCAGCTCCCCGCGGTCGACGACGACCTTCTCGACCGCATCGTCGAACGAGGTCCCGGCCTCGTCGAGGACCTCGGCGAGGATGTCGACGGCCTCGTCGAACCAGCCGCCGTAGGGGCGCTCGGAGGAGCCGGGCATCACGACGGCCCGGACGAGCCCGCCGAAGCCGGAGGTGTCGCCGGTGCCGTGCACGCCGAAGAGCCCGGTGCGCACGTCGATGACCTCCGGGCCGGGGCCAGGGCTCGGGACGGGCAGGTTCTGCTCCTCGCTCATGCCAGCAGACCCTTCATCCGGGAGGTCGGCGTCGCGCCAAGGGCAGCAGCCTCCGCCGCGCGGGCAGCTGCCTCGCGGTTCGCCCCCAACGGCTCGTGCTGGATCTGCTGGTGCAGCTCGAGGATCGCGTGGATGAGCATCTCCGGGCGCGGCGGGCAGCCGGGCAGGTAGATGTCGACCGGCACGATGTGGTCGACGCCCTGGACGATCGCGTAGTTGTTGAACATCCCGCCGCTCGACGCGCAGACGCCCATCGACAGCACCCACTTGGGCTCGGCCATCTGGTCGTAGACCTGGCGCACGACGGGCGCCATCTTCTGGCTCACCCGACCGGCGACGATCATCAGGTCGGCCTGGCGCGGCGAGGCGCGGAAGACCTCCATGCCGAAGCGCGAGAGGTCGAAGCGCGGGGTGCCCGCAGCCATCATCTCGATCGCGCAGCAGGCGAGACCGAAGGTCACCGGCCACAAGGACGCCTTGCGGAAGTATCCGGCGAGGTCCTCGATGCTGGCGAGCATGAACGGCGGAGCGGCTTCCTCGATACCCATCCGATCCTCCTTCCTGGTGCCTCAACGACTGCGGCGGAGCCGGGCCGTCCCTGCTGTCGGTGCGGTCAGTCCCAGTCGAGCCCGCCCCGGCGCCACTCGTAGACGAACGGCACCGTGATGAGAGCGAGGAAGGTGAGGATCGCGACGACGCCGAAGAGTGCGAGCTCGGTGAAGGCCACGGCCCACGGGTACATGAAGACGACCTCGATGTCGAAGACGATGAACGTCATCGCGACGAGGTAGTACTTGATCGGGAACCGGCCGCCGTCGATCGCGTGCGGGGTCGGGTCGATCCCGCACTCGTAGGCCTCGAGCTTCGCGCGGTTGTAGCGCTTGGGCCCGATGATCGCACTCGCCCCGACGCCGCCGAGGGCGAGGACGGCTCCGACGGCCATGAGCACGAGGATCGGGACGTAGGGGTTCATCGGATCCTCCATGACCGGCCCGCGGGAGCGGACGGACGACGACGGGCTGACGGCCGGGCACCGCAGGCGGCGACCGGAGCCGAGGGGTGTCGGCTCATGCGGCCGGCGCCATCCGCGAGAGCGCCGCGATGAACCGGTCCGACATGTCCCCGCCGTGCGGGTCCCAGACATCGGAGAGGAGCTTGAGCGTCAGTCGCATGAGTGCCGGTCGAGGCAGACCGTACCGCGTGCAGATGCGCATGACCTCGGGGTGCTCGATGAGTCGGACGAACATCCGCCCGAGCGTGTAGTAGCCGCCGAGCTCCTCGGCCATCAGGCGCGGATAGCTCTCGAGCACCCGCTCGCGCCCGGAGTCCGTCGTCCGGGCCTGCGACTGCGCGATGACGTCGGCAGCGATGCGGGCCGCCTGCATGGCGTAGGCGATGCCCTCACCGTTGAACGGGTTGACCATCCCGCCGGCGTCGCCGACGAGCAGCAGTCCGCGCGTGTACAGGGGCTTGCGGTTGAAGCCCATCGGCAGCGCTGCGCTGCGCACCGGGCCGACCTGGTTCTCCGGGGTGAAGCCCCACTCCGCTGGGGTGTTCGCGACCCAGCGCTGCAGCAGGTCCTTGTAGTCGATCTTGGTCGCCTTCGCCGTGGAGCTCACGCTGCCGAGCCCGACGTTGGCCGTGCCGTCGCCGAGACCGAAGATCCACCCGTAGCCCGGCAGCAGCGCCGACCGGCCCGGCTCGCCGTCCCAGAGCTCGAGGTGGCTCTCCATCCACTCGTCGTCGTGCCGAGGGGTGCGGAAGTAGGTGCGGACCGCGACGCCCATCGGACGGTTCGCGTTCTTCTCGATGCCCATCGCGAGCGCGAGGCGGGCCGAGACGCCGTCGGCGGCGATCACGGTGCGGGCGCGGAAGGTGACCTCGTCACCGGCGCGGCGGCCGTCGTCGTCGACGGGGCGGGCCGTGACGCCGACGATCCGGCCGGTCAGCTCGTCGAGCACGGGGCCGGTGACGTTCATCCGCTCGCGGATCTTGGCGCCGGCAGCGCTCGCGTGCCGGGCGAGGGCGTCGTCGAAGTCCTTGCGGGTGCGGCTGACGCCGTACTCGGGGAACGACTCGGTCACCGGCCAGGGGAGCTCGATGCGGTGCCCGCCGCCGATGACGCGCAGGCCCTTGTTGCGGATCCAGCCGTCCTCCTGGCGCATGGGCACGCCCATCGCGACGAGCTCACGGACCGATCGGGGGGTGAAGCCGTCCCCGCAGACCTTCTCCCGGGGGAAGGCCGTCTTCTCCAGGACGAGCACGTCGAGGCCGGCCATCGCGAGGTAGTACGCCGCGGTCGAGCCCGCCGGGCCCGCGCCGACGACGATGACGTCAGCATCGTCCTGCCGCACAGAAGCCACGCCCACCCGTCCACAGCTCGTCGTTGCGATCCAGCCCCGGAAGTCTAACGCGGTGGCACCCCTGTCCCGCCCGCCGACGCGGTCAGCCGGCCGAGGCCCGAGGCCGTGTCGCGCGGTGCAGGGCGACGATCCCGCCCGTGAGGTTGCGGAAGGCCACCCGGCCCCAGCCAGCCTCCTGCATCAGGGCGGCGAGCGCCTCCTGAGCCGGCCACTGGCGGATCGACTCGGCCAGGTAGACGTAGGCGTCCGGGTCCTTGGAGACCGCACGGGCCACCGGCGGGAGGGCCCGCATGAGGTACTCGGTGTAGAGCGTGCGGAACGGCGCCCAGCTCGGCGTCGAGAACTCGCAGACCACCAGGCGGCCACCCGGTCGCGTGACGCGGAGCATCTCGGCCAGTGCCGCTGCGGTGTCGACGACGTTGCGCAGCCCGAAGGAGATCGTCACGGCGTCGAACGAGCCGTCGGCGAACGGGAGCCGCGTCGCGTCCCCTGCGGTGAACGGCAGGTCGGGCCGGCGGGCCTTGCCGACCTCGAGCATGCCGACGGAGAAGTCGCAGGGGACGACGCGCACACCGGCCGCAGCGAAGGGCTCGCTCGAGGTGCCGGTGCCCGCCGCGAGGTCGAGGACGGTCTCCCCCGGGCTCGCCGCGACGGCCCGGACGGTCGCCGTCCGCCACCGGCGGTCCTGCCCGAGCGAGATCACGTCGTTGGTCACGTCGTACCGCCGGGCGATCGCGTCGAACATCGCCGCGACCTCATGGGGCTGCTTGTCCAGGCTGGCGCGCATGCCGGCAAGTCTGACAGCCCGCCGGCCCCAGGCGAGCCGAGCCGGCTCAGCGGACCTACGCTGTACCGCGATGAACGACATGGCCCCCTCCTCCCTCGACACGACCGCCCCCGAGCTCGTGTCGCTGCCCGCACCGCTGGTCGCCCGGACGGTGGCCGTCGACCCGGCGGACCTGCCCGACGACCTCCTGAGCCTGCTCCCGACGACCGGCGGCATGTCCTGGGTCCGCCGGGGCGACGGGCTGGTGGCCTGGGGGGAGGCGGCGCGGGTCAGGACCGACGGGGCCGCACGCTTCGCCGACGCGGAACGCGCCTGGCGTGCGGCAGCGGCCAGGGCCGTCGTCCGCGACGAGGTGCGCCTGCCCGGCAGCGGACTGATGGCCTTCGGCTCGTTCGCCTTCTCCACCACGTCGCCTGCCGGTGGCGCGCTCGTCGTTCCGTCCGTCGTCGTCGGTCGGCGCGGGCGCTCCGCGTGGCTCACCACGATCACGGTCGGCGCGGTGACCGCACCGAGCCCCGAGCTGCTGACCGTGCAGGACGACCCGTCGTCGCCCGGTGCGGTCCAGATGCACGACGGCGCCCTCGATGCGACCGGCTGGCGCGCCGCCGTCTCCGCCGCCGTGGCGCAGATCCGCGCCGGCCGGGTGGACAAGGTGGTCCTGGCGCGCGACGTGGTGGCCACGACGGCCGAGCCGCTCGACCCGCGCTGGGTGCTGCGGCGGCTCTCGGCCGACTACCCCTCCTGCTGGACGTTCTGCGTCGACGGGCTGGTGGGCGCGACCCCCGAGCTGCTCGTGCGCAGCGAGAAGGGGCTGGTGACCTCCCGGGTGCTCGCCGGGACGATCCAGCGCACCGGGGACGACGACGCCGACCTGGCTCGCGCCGCGATCCTCGCGCACTCCTCGAAGGACCTGGAGGAGCACGAGTACGCCGTGGCCTCGCTGACCATGGCGCTCGAGCCCTTCTGCTCGACGACGAACGTCCCGGAGACGCCGTTCGTCCTGCACCTGCCGAACGTGCTGCACCTGGCCACGGACGTGAACGGCGTGCTCGCCGAGCACTCGCCGCGCCCCACGAGCCTCGCGCTCGCCGAGGCGCTGCACCCGACCGCCGCCGTCGCGGGGACCCCGACCCTCGAGGCCGTCACCATGATCGAGGAGCTCGAGCAGATGGATCGCGGGCGATACGCCGGCCCGGTCGGCTGGCTGGGGGCCGACGGTGACGGCGAGTGGGGCATCGGGCTCCGCTCGGCCGAGCTGGACCCGGTCGACCCGCACCGGCTGCGGCTCTTCGCCGGCTGCGGGATCGTCGCGGCGTCCTCGCCGGCCGCCGAGCTCGCCGAGTCAGAGGCCAAGCTCGAGCCGATGCGGCACGCCCTGCGCTCCTGAGCGGACGCCCGTCGGCGCCCGCTCCGGACGGGCGAAGGGCCCCGTCACCGCAGGGGGTGGGTGACGGAGCCCTCGTGGTGACCAGCCTCAGCCCTGCTGGCCCCAGGGGAACGGCAGGGTGGGGCCGCCGTTCTGGCCGTCGCCGCTCTGGCCGCCGCC
>JBBRGX010000055.1:0-16183 GCA_038223605.1 Actinomycetales bacterium
GCCAGGGCCGGGACACCGGTGGTGCTCGTCAACCGCGGAGCGACGCGCGGGGACGAGCTCGCCACGGTCCGGATCGACGCCGGGACCTCCGAGACGCTCGCAGCGATCGACGCGGCGCTCCACGCGGAGCCCTGAGCGCCCGAGCGCCCTTCGCGCCCGGCCGTCGACACCTCGACGGCCCTCTCACCCACTGGAGCGATCCCGAAACTCCCCCGACACGGACACGAGCCGTCGTCGGAGATCTTCCGTGCCTGCGGTTCGACGACCAGGCCGCCGAGGTCGGCTCGCAGCAGACGATCGACCGCACCTGGACCGCTCTCTCGCCGACGGCGGGAGTCCTTCGCGGTGCGGCCGGCTCACGGACCGCGTCGGCATCTCCTGGCGGGTGCTCCCGCACCTGCTGCGCGAGCTCGCCGACGACCCGGTGCGGTCCGGGAGGGCGATGGGGGTGGGTATCTCTCCTGCACCTGGTGCATCCCCGGAGCGGTGGCATCGACCGGCCGGCCGCGACGCCCGCGCTCAGTCGCGGCGGGCTGCGAAGAACTCCCTGAGGAGGGCCCCGCACTCCTCCTCCAGCACGCCGCCGACCACCTCGACCTGGTGGTTGAGCCTGCGGTCACGGACCAGGTCGTGCACCGAGCCCGTCGCACCGGCCTTCGGGTCCCAGGCACCGAGGACGAGCCTGGGCAGCCGCGCGAGCACGATCGCCCCGGCGCACATGGTGCAGGGCTCCAGGGTCACCACCAGCGTGCAGCCGTCCAGCCGCCAGGTCCCCAGCCGGGCTGCGGCGTCACGCAGCGCGAGGACCTCCGCATGAGCCGTCGGGTCCCCGGTCGCCTCCCGCAGGTTGTGGCCCCGCCCGACGACGGTCCCGTCGGCGTCCAGCACCAGTGCGCCGACCGGCACGTCCCCGCTGGCGAGCGCCAGCCGCGCCTCGTCCAGCGCCGCCCGCATCGTCCCGTCCCACCGCACCTGCCCACTCTCCCAGACACCGCGACCCCTGAGGTCGGGGAGGGTTGGCGCCACTGCTCGACGGCACCCCTCCCCCAACCCGCAGACGGCGGCGACGGCGGAGGCCGGCGCGGGCGATGGACCGGGCGCCACTCGTGGCGGCGCCCGACCGGTACGGTTCACCCATGCGCCTGCACGTCGCCGATCACCCCCTCGTCGCCCACAAGCTCACCGTCCTGCGGGACGAGAAGACGGCGTCCTCGACGTTCCGCCTGCTCGTCGACGAGCTCGTCACCCTGCTCGCCTACGAGGCGACCCGCGAGGTGCGCACCGAGCCGCGCGAGGTGACCACCCCGGTCGCGACGACGATGGGCACCCACCTGGCCGAGCCACGCCCGCTCGTCGTGCCGATCCTGCGGGCAGGGCTCGGGATGCTCGAGGGGATGACGCGGCTGCTGCCGACCGCCGAGGTCGGCTTCCTCGGCCTGCAGCGCGACGAGAAGACCCTCAAGGCGATCACCTACGCGAACCGGCTCCCCGACGACCTCTCCGGGCGTCAGTGCTTCGTCCTCGACCCGATGCTCGCGACGGGTGGCACGCTGATCGCCGCGATCGACTACCTCTTCGAGCGCGGCGCGACCGATGTCACCTGCATCTGCCTGCTCGCGGCGCCCGAGGGACTCGCGCTCCTCGAGGCGCATGTCGGCGACCGGGCCGACGTGTCGATCGTGGTTGCGGCGGTCGACGAGCGCCTCAACGAGAAGGCCTACATCGTCCCGGGGCTCGGCGACGCCGGCGACCGGCTCTACGGCCTCGTCTGACCTCCGGCCTCAGGGCCGTAGGGCCCGAGTCACGCCTCGGGTGACTGCACCCTCACCCGGACGGACCAACCCGCTCCCGAGCGGATGCCCGCAAGGACGCGCCTCTGACGTGCGACGACGCGTCGCCAGTCCAGCATGCGAGACATCTCCCGGCGATCGCTTGGAGTCAGGGGTCATGGCGTGCAGACTGTCATCCTGACTTCCGTCAGAGTCGGCGTGACTACCGGGTGCCTCTCTCGGTCGGAACGTCGGCACTGGCGGCCAAGGAGACCGGCGGTGCGCGGGGCTGGGGGGCCAAGCGCATCGCCGGGATCCACGGCGTCGATGGGTCGGCGCCGAGAACGTCCTGAACCGCTCGGGGGATGCTGGTTCGGGACGTGCGCTGCCGGGTCGCGTGCACTCCTCCGCGACCCGGCAGCGCGGTCTGGGCTCAGGGGCGCAGCGCGACAGCGATGAGCAGCATCGTCACCAGGAACCCGACGACGTAGTTGGCCACCAGGAACTGCCGCCAGCCGCGGTGCGCCTGGTCGGCCGCGGCCTCCGGGACGGAGCGGAACGGCCAGGCCAGCGCGATGTAGGGCAGCACGAGGACGACGGCGAGCGGCCCTGGCCAGGCGGTCAGCAGCAGCAGGGCGCCGGCCGCCACCCACGCGAAGATCGACAGCCGCACCGTCGTCGCGGCGCCCAGCGCCGTCGCGATCGAGCCGATCCCCCCTGCACGGTCCGCCGCGACGTCCTGCACCGCGCCGAACGCCTGGCTCGCCATCCCCCAGAGGAAGAACGCTGCGAGCACCAACCAGGACGACCGGCCGATGCCGCCGCCGGCGAGCACCAGTCCGTACAGCGCGGGCGAGACGAAGTGGGTGCTCGAGGTCATCGAGTCCAGGACCGGGCGCTCCTTGAACCTCAGTCGGGGCGCGGAGTAGGCGACGACGGCGAACAGGGAGACGGCCAGCACCAGCGCAGCCGTCGGCGAGCCGACGGCGAGCAGGTAGGCGACGAACGGGACCGGCAGCAGCGAGGCGGAGAGCACCGTCGCGCGGTGCACCCGAGGGTCGAGGAGCGCCCCCTCCACCCCGCCCTTGCGCGGGTTGCGCAGGTCGGACGCGTGGTCGAACACGTCGTTGATCCCGTACATCAGCAGGTTGTAGGGCACGAGGAAGAAGAGCGTGCCGATCACCAGCCGCAGGTCGAGGGCCCGGGTGGACATCACGTAGGCCGCGGCGAAGGGATACGCCGTGTTGATCCAGCTCAACGGGCGCGAGGACATGACGAGCTGGCGCAGCAGCCCGCGCTCGGCAACGGTGCTCATCGTTCGGCCTCTCCTCGATCGACGGTGGTGGAGCGCGACGCGACCCGGCCGGCTCCACCACCGAGGAGGTGCCAGACCGCCGGCAGCAGGAGCAGACCGGCGATCGGGTAGGTGAAGTCCTCCACCGGCGCCAGGCCGATCGTGGCGCCGAGCCGGTGCGCGTCGCCGTAGGCCACGAGGCCGACCCCGATCATCACGTTGTCGAAGACGGCCGTCATCACCAGGAGGACCACGAGGGTGATGCCGAGCGCAGCGGGGACCGGCAGCAGGGTCCGCCGACGCGCGAGGACCAGCACCCCGGCGGCGACGGCGAGGAAGGGCAGGCTCATGAGCAGGTAGGTCATGACGACGGCCCGGTCACGCGCCGGGTCGGCCGGCCGAGCCACCAGCGCGCGGCGGCGAGGTACACCAGCAGGGTGAGGTAGGACAGCAGGGTGAGGAAGCCGAGCTCCTCGAGCGGGAGCTCCGGGGCCACCAGGAGCCCGCTGAGGTAGCGCGTCGTTCCGCGGAAGAACACCCCGAGGCCGATGCCCACCAGGTCCCACAGGACGAAGAAGGTGACTCCGACCGCGATCACCGCGGCGCCGCGGACGGCCTCGGTGCGGCCGGCGAACAGCAGGATCCGCGCACGACGGTCGAGCACGGCGAGGCCTGCGATCGAGAGGAGCAGGGCGCCGGCGTAGGCCAGGCTCACGCCCCTGAGCCTCCCACCTGTTCCGCGACGCGACCACCCTCGGGGAGCGGACCGGTCGACGTGTCCCCGCGCAGCCGCTTGACCACGAGCTCGGCGCTGATCAGGCACATCGGCAGGCCGATCCCCGGAGTCACCGAGCCGCCGGCGAACAGCAGCCCCTCGACCTTCGACGACTGGTTCGACGCGCGGAACATCGCCGACTGGCCGAGCGTGTGCGCCGGGCCGAGCGCCGTCCCCCGCCAGGCGCGCAGGTCCTGCGCCCAGTCGGCCGGGCCGACGGTCCGACGCAGCACGATGCGCTCGGTGAGGTCGTCGATCCCCGCCCAGGAGGCGATCTGGCCGATCGCCGCGTCCGCGACCTGCTCGACCCACGGGTCGCCGGCGCCGTCGAGCCCACCTCGGCCGAGCCGCACGTCCGGCGGGCAGGGGATGAGGACGACGAGGTTCTCCATGCCCTCTGGCGCGGCGGACCGGTCGGTCGCCGTGACCCGGGAGACGTAGACCGAGGTCGGGTCGGGCATCAGCGGCGGAGGCGTCGGCCCCGTCGGGGCGAAGATGAGGTCGAACGTGCGGTCCCACTGCTCGCCGAAGAAGAGCGTGTGGTGCTCGAGCTGCGGCAGCTCGCCGCGCACACCGAGGTAGAGCATCACGGCGCTCGGGCCCGGGACCTGCTTGCGCCACCAGCGCGGCGAGTGCGAGCGGAGCGGGGCCGGCAGCAGGTGCTGCTCGGTGTGCTCGAGGTCCGCGGTGGAGACGACGAGGTCCGCCGTCAGGTGGTGCTCGCCCTCGAGGTCGGCGTACGTGACCCCCGTCGCGCGGGCGACCTTCCCGCGGCGGCGCCCGGTGGAGGCAGTGGTGATCGCGCGGACGTCGGCCCCGGTCCGGATCTCGACGCCGGCGCGCTCGGCGACCCTGGCCAGCGCGTCGATCAGGGTACCGAAGCCGCCCTGCGGGTAGAGCACTCCGTCGACCAGGTCGAGGTGGCTCATCAGGTGGTACATGCTCGGCGTCAGCCGCGGGGCCGAGCCGAGGAAGACCGCCGGGTAGCCGAGGACCTGCCGCAGGCGGGTGTCGGTGACCGTCCCCCGGATACGCGCGTCGAGCGACTGGCTGAGCAGCCGACCGAGGCGCGGCAGTCGCCGCAGGACGTCGCCGTTGACCAGCGGCAGGATCGAGGCGAACGTCGTGTAGAGGAAGTGCCGGGTCGCCATCGTGTACGTGTCGGATGCGGAGGACAGGTAGCCACGCAGGCGCGCGCCGGAGCCCGGCTCGATCGCCTCGAACAGCGCGACGCTGTCCTCCAGGTCCGAGCGGATCTCGAGCGGAGGGTGCTCCTCGAAGTAGACGCGGTAGGCCGGGTCGAGGCGCAGCAGGTCCAGCTCGGCAGCGGCAGAGGAGCCCATCAGGGCGAAGAAGTGGTCGAACACCTCCGGCATGAGGTACCAGGACGGGCCGATGTCGAAGCGGAACCCGTCCCTCTCCCAGATCGACGCCCGACCCCCGAGCACCTGGCGGGCCTCCAGCAGAGTGACCTGGTAGCCCTCGCGGGCCAGCAGGCCGGCCGTGGCGAGGCCGGCGGGGCCTCCTCCGACGACGACAGCGGTATGCATCAACGTGCCCTTCTCGTGGACAGGACGGCGCGGGCGGCGAGCCGCGCCTTGACCGGGTCGGGGACCCGGACGCGGGTGGTGGCGAGCTGCGCAGCCGGCGTGGCGCGCAAGCGGTCGGTGAGCTCGGTGAAGAGGGCTGCGGCGACGGCGACGGCGCGCCGCGCTCCCGGGGGGAGGTCGTCGATCGCGGCGGAGGCCACGAGCAGGTCGCCGTCGATGTCCGCGAGGACGGCGGCCTTCTGCTCCTCGGTGATCGTCCCCGGGTCGATCCCGACGAGGTAGCTGCGGCCCAGGACGCCGCTGTCCTCGGCGAGGTCGCGGAGGAAGTTCACCTTCTGGAACGCCGCGCCCAGCGCCTGGGCGCCCGGCGCGAGAGCCGAGTACCGCGCGGCATGCTCCGCCGCCGGCCGGTCCATCAGGAAGACGTGGAGGCACATCAGTCCGACGACCTCGGCCGAGCCGTGGACGTAGGAACGCAGGCTGGCCTCGTCGTGCTCGGTGACGTCGAGGTCCGCGCGCATCGAGGCGAAGAAGGGGCGGGTGAGCTCCGTTCCGAACCCCGCCGCGCGCGCCGTCAGGCCGAAGGCGTGCACCAGCAGGTCGCTGGAGTAGCCGGTCCGGATCGCCAGCTCCGCACGCTCCTCGAGGCCGTCGAGGCAGTCGCGCGCGATGCTCGTGTCCCCGCCCGCCTCGACGGCGGCACCGTCGACGATCTCGTCAGCGAGGCGGACGAGGGCGTACACGTCGCGCACCGGGGTGCGCTGCTGGGCCGGGAGCAGTCGCGTGGCGAGGCCGAAGCTCGTCGAGTAGCGCCGCACGAGGACCGCAGCCGCCTCATGGGCGGAGGCGTCGTACAGGGCGAGGCGGTCATGGCCCTGGAGCTCACGGCCGGGGCGGGAGGTCCTCACCGGGCCTGGCACCGCGCCTCCTCGATATGGCCCGAGACAGCCGAGAGCGCGCCGTCGATCTTGTCGACGACGACCGTCACGACGGCGGCCAGGCCGTCGGGGAGCCGGCCTGCGGCGACGCGAGCGCGCACCTCGTCGAGGTCGGCGGCGACCGCGCGCTCGACCATCCCCGGTGCCGCCGATCGCGCAAGGGCCCGACGCATGCCGGCGGCGGTGAGCTCGTCGAGGTCGGCCCGCCCCAGATGGGCGACGAGGTCCTCCCAGACCGGAAGGGCTGCGGCGTGCAGGATCAGCGGGGTCCGCTTGCCCTCGCGGAGGTCGGAGGTGTTCGACTTCCCGGTCTCGGCCTCCGGGGCGAAGACGCCGAGGAGGTCGTCGACCTGCTGGAAGGCACGGCCGAGGAGACGACCGTGCTCGTCGAGCTCGGCAAGGGTCGCCTCGTCGGCTCCACCGAGCAGCGCACCGGCGCGCAAGGGGGCCCGGAAGGAGTACATGGCCGTCTTCGACTCCGCGACCCGGATCGACTCCTGGAGGTCGGGCTGGTCCAGCCCGAGGCCGCAGGCGGTGTCGAGGAGCTCTCCGGCGGCCGAGACGAGGATCGTCTCGTCGAGCAGCTCGGTCAGCGCAGTCCGCACCGGGGGCGGAGCATCGATCCCCGCGACGAGCCGGTGGGCGAGGGCGAGGGCGAGGTCGCCGGCCAGGACCGCTGCAGCCGTCGACCAGCGGTCCGCCGACGCGTCACCGAGCCCGGCCGCGAGGGCGCCACGTCGCATCGTCTCGCCGAGGTTGGGCTCACCGCGTCGCATCGTGTCGGCGTCGATGAGGTCGTCGTGGACGAGGAAGGCGGTGTGCAGCACCTCGAAGGCCCCGGCAACCGCGACGGCTGCAGCCGGGTGCTCGCCTCCAAGGCCCGCGTGCGCGCCGAGGACGAGCCCAGAGCGGAACCGCTTGCCGCCGCGGACGCTGCGCGCGATCTCGTTCCAGAGGAGGACGAAGTGCGGCCCGTAGACGCTGGCGCGGGCCGTCGCGTCGGCGAGGACGGCGTCAAGGACGGCGACGACCTGGTCGTCGAGCCGAGCGGGGGCCAGCACGAGCGGGGTCATACCGGCACCTCGCCGAGGTGGGCGAGCGAGGGGGCCGAGAGCACGAGCCACGGGCTGAGGGCGAACGGCACGGCCTCGATCGCCGCCCGCAGCTGCGCGGGCTCGAGCCACGCGTGGTCCATCACCTCGGCGGCCCGCGGACGGGGGACGGCCCCGGGCGCCGGACGCGCGGTGTAGATCGGGCAGACCTCGTTCTCGACGACGCCGGAGGCGTCGACGGCGCGGTAGCGGAAGTCGGGGTCGACGAGCTCGATGTCCACGAGCTCCAGCCCGAGCTCGTCAGCCGCGCGACGGCGGACGGCGTCGACCATGTCCTCCCCGGGACCGGGGTGTCCGCAGAAGCTGTTCGTCCAGACGCCCGGCCAGGTGAGCTTGGACAGAGCGCGGCGGGTCACCAGGACCCGGCCGTCCTCGTCCAGGACGTGGCAGGAGAACGCCAGGTGCAGCGGGGTGTCGCCACCGTGCACGCTCGCCTTCGCGGCCGTGCCGGCGGGTGTCCCCGACTCGTCGAGCAGCACGACCATCTCGGTGGTCACCGTCGATCACCCCCGTCCATCCCGATCCTCAGGGTGCTGAGGATAGGCGAGGCCGGGACCGGTGTCGCGGTGAACCGCGGCCGACTTCCCGGATGCCAGGACCCGGTCGGCGGGCGCCCTCGGGCCGTGCGTCCGCTCAGGGCGTCGATGCCGTGCTGGTCACGGTGACCGCACCGATGAAGTACTGGTCGCCGACCGTGCTCGCGGTGAGCCGGTTGATGCCGTCGATCAGCGGTACCGAGGCGAACGAGGTCGCATCGACGCCGAGCGAGTTGGCGAAGCCGGACCCTTGAGCCGTCGAGCTGAAGGCGTCGTACGCCTGGCCGAAGGAGCCGTCGGCGCGCCGCGGGGCGAGGACCGTCGTCCCGAGACTGAGCGTGTCACCCTTGGCGGCCCCGTTGCGGTCGCCCTCCCAGGCGACGACGCCGATCCGGGCGGTGCGGTCGGCCCGGCCCTCGAAGGCGAAGGCGGTCGACGAGTTGGACCCGACCCATGCCCCGCCGTCGTAGAGCGTGACGTCCTGGTCGACTCCCGGTGTCGCGTAGACGACGACGAGTGACCAGCCGGCGTAGGAGGACGGTGTCGGGTCCTTCGTCGAGTCGGCGTACGCGACGCCGTCGACGGCCCAGCTGCCGGCTCCGTAGGCACGCACCAGGTCGGTCACGTCGGCGTAGGACTGGTAGTACTCACGGTTCGCGTTGTCGCCGGTCGTCGCCAGCACGACGCCGTCGACGACCTGGGGAGCAGCGCCGGGCGCACGCACGGTCACCGCGGTCTGGGAGCCGGTCCACTGGTCGACCGGGTTCTTCGCGTCGGTGCCGACGTACCGGTTCCCCGACCAGTACAGGCCGGCGAACGCGATCTCCGGCCGGTCGGGGAGCGTCAGGCTCGCCCTCGGGTCCTTGAGCGGGACCATCGTCTCGGCGTTGTTCGACGCCGAGCCGCCGAGGTCGGCCATGACTTTCCCGCAGGCGGCGGTGGTGAGGTCGCAGCCGAGGATCGGCGTGCCGATCTCGGTCGAGGCGTAGCCATCCGTCCACCGGCCGCGCGCGGTCAGGCCGGCGGAGGAGACCGTCAGCCGCGCGGTCGAGGTGATGCTCTCGTTCCCGCTGGAGACCTCCACGAGGACGGACTGCGCGGTCGCCGCCTGCGCCGTCGCCGACAGGGCGAGGGTCGCCGACCTGCCGGCGTCGAGGGACGCGAGGGTGCAGGAGAGGTGCTGGTCGTCGACACGTGTGCACTGCCAGTGGTCGGCGTCGCCGGCCGGGGGCGTCGCGAGGGTCACCGCGCGCGGGACCGTCACCGTCGCGACGAGGTCGGTCGCGACGGCGTCGCCCTTGTTGGTGACGCCGAACGAGACCGTTCCGGCGTCGCGGACGAACTCGGCCGTCACCGTCGGGTCGAACACGAGCGACGGGGTCAGCACCGTGATCTCGGAGCCGCCGGTGGCCGTCGTCGTCCCGGCGCCGGTGACCGAGACGGCGATCGAGCCGCTGACGGCCTTGCCGGCCTTGACGGCGACGAGGACGGGCGCGGCGCCGCCGGGCAGGAGCGGGCGGTCGAGCGTGCAGTCGACGACGGACGGGGTGGTCGCGGTGCAGGCCCAGTCGGTCGGCAGCTCGGCGTCGGCGGCGCTGAGGCCGACGGGGAGCTCGACCTTCGCGGCCAGTCCGGTCAGCGAGCTGCCGCCGCTGTTGCGCACGCCGACCGTCACGGTGCGGGTCTGCCCGATCTGGACGGTCGTCGGGCTGGTGAGGTCGACGACCGGCGCGCCGGGGGCCGAGCGAACGGTGACCGGCACCCGGGCCGTGCTGGTCCCGCCCGTCACCAGCAGATCCGTCGAGGCGTCGACGTCGACGAAGGGCGACGCCGAGTCCAGGTCGAGCACCGGAGCCGTCACGTCGAGCACCAGGTTGCTGAGGGCCGCCGGCCGGATGGACGCCGTGGCGCAGTCGAGCAGCCGCCCCTCGGCGGTGCACATCCAGGCCGAGCCCAGCGCGCTCGCCCTGACGACGACCGCGGTCGGCAGGTCGGTGGGCAGGGCGACCTGGACGTGCACGTCGCGAAGAGTCGTCCGACCCTGGTTGCTGATCGGGACGGTGGTGAGCCCCGAGACGGGCCGGTCGAGCGAACCCGTCAGGTCGACGCGGGGCGCATCGGCGACGACGAGGCGGCCCGGCGGTGACGAGAGGTGCGTCGGCAGGCTTCGGGTGACGAAGGTCGAGGTGCCGGCGATCCACGTGCTCACGCGGACGTCGAGATCCACCTCGCCGTCCAGCGTCAGGTCCTCGACCAGCACCGAGAGGCTCAGCGGGCTGCTGGTCCCCGCGGCCAGGGCCGGGAGGGTGCACCGCGCGGTGCTCATGCCGACAGCGCTGCAGGTCCAGCCGGGACCCGACGCCGCGCGGGGGACGGACGCACCTGCGCCTGCCGCGGGGACGGGGGTGAGCTGCACGTCCCAGACCGTCCCGGCCGGGAAGACGAGGTCGGTGGTCACCGCAGCAGCATCGGTCGCACCGGTGTTGGAGACGGTCAGGACGAGCGGCGAGCGGAGCCCAGCGGTCAGGCTGACGGGCGCGACCGGGCCCAGGGTGAGGGCGGCAGGGGCGGGGGGCGTGGTGGGCCCGGAGGTCGGGGTCGTGCTCGGGGTCGTGCTCGGGGTCGTGCTCGGTGCGGTGCTCGGCGCGGTGCTCGGCGTCGGGCTCGTGCCGGCGCCCACCGTGGTGCCTGTGCCTGTGCCTGTGCCGGTCCCGGCTCCGGTGCCCGTGCCGGTGCCGGTGCCCGTCCCAGCGCCCGTGCCACTCCCGGCCCCCGTGCCCGTGTCCGTGCCCGCCCCGGCGCCACTCCCGGCCCCGGCGCCAGCGCCTGCTCCCGAGCCCGCGCCCCCTGAGGTGTCGGTGGGCGCTGTCGATGAGGTCGACGTCGCACCGGCGCCCGGGACAGCGGTGCCGCCGCCGCTGAAGAGTCCGAGCGCCCCGGCGACACCGAGCCCCACGGCGATCACGGCCACCGCAGCGGCCGAGCCGATCACGGCGGCCGGAGCAGCGGCCAGGGCAGCGAAGATCCCGCCGGCGCCCGCCGGCGCTGTCGCAGCGGCACCGCTCGCGGCGGCACCGTTCGCCGCGCCACCCGAGGCCGCAGCAGCGCCGCCTGCTCCGCCGCCGGCACCGCCGGCCGCACCAGCGCCGCCGCCGGCGGCCGCGGCCTCGCCGCCGTTGAGGCCGGCGAGGGCAGCCCCGATCGCCACCGTCGCGGCACTCGCCGCGGCGACACCGCCGGCAGCGGCGGCGCCCCCGGACACCGTGCCACCCGTCGCTGCGCCGCCGGCCTGCGAGCCCACACCGGCAGCACCCGTTCCGGCCGCCGCCGCACCGAAGGTGGCGGCCGAGCCGACCGCGCCGCCGAAACCGATGCCGTGGAGCACGCCGATGCTGATCGCACCGAGCACGAGCGGGGCGACGAACGCCCGCATGCCGTGGTTGACGTCGCCGAGCTCGAGGACGAGGGCACGGCAGCGCCCGCACTCGTCCAGGTGCGACTCCACGAGCGCCGTCTCCCGCGTGGCCAGGCCCCCGCGGACGTAGGCGCCGAGCTTGGAGTTGACCAGCGTGCACGCCTCGCTCAGCGGAGCGGCGAGGTGCTGCTGGAGGTAGGCCTGCCGCAGGCCCTCGCGCGCGCGGTAGGCGAGTGCGGCGACCCCGTTGGCCGTCAGGCCGAGGATCGGCGCGATCTCGGCCGCCGAGAGGCTCTCGACCTCGGTGTACCAGAGGACGGCGCGCCACCGCTCGGGAAGGCTCTGGTACGCCTGCGAGACGACGCCGCGCTCGAAGCCGGCGATCGTCTCCTCGTCGGAGGACTCGACGGCGACCGAGGCCGCCTCGAAGGTCGCGTCGTCGTCGGTCGGCCGGGTGCGGCGGGTGGCCTCGATGCGGTCGAGCGCGACGCGGCGGAGCACCGTGAAGAGGTAGGCGCGGAAGGCGACGTCCGGCCCGCCGCCTTCCTGGACTGCGGCGAAGACGCGACTGAAGGCTTCCGAGACGGCGTCCTCGGCGTCGGCCGCGGAGTTGGAGTACTGCCTGGCCACGGCGCGTGTGGCGTCGACATGGCGCTCGTAGATGACGCCGAAGGCGGCGTTCTCGCCGCTACGGACGGCAGTGATGAGCTCGGCGTCGCTGGAGATGTCCCAGGCGCTGCTGACGCTCATGCTGCCCTCCTCTCCACGGCTCGACCCCTGGTGCGCACGACCCAGGCGTCCTCGCCCGTGGATCGCCGCACGTCACCACCACACACAATCTCACGCCCGTCCAGGGGACAACGCCGCCCAACGGGTGAGAAAGCGGAACAGATGCCCCAGACGGGCCACGGATCGACCGCGTGATCGATCTCCAGCACCTCCCGCGGGAGGGCAGCAGGAGGTCGAGCCTCGATGCGCCGACCGGGTGAAAGGGGGACCAGCAGGCCGAAGTCGCGTCATCCGGACGCCCGAACCCCCTCTCATCCGGCATGGACACGGACGAGCTCACCGCATCCCCCGCCCCCTCGCTCCGCGAGCAGTGGCAGGAGCAGACGGTCGAGTCCGTCTGGCTGCGGCCCGGCGACTGGTACCACCCCGCCGTCGACGCGCTCACCGAGGCCCTGAGCCACGACCTCGACCCGACCGGGGCTGCCCGTCGGCTCGGCAGCGTCCGCGGTGCGGCCGGCGTCGGCATCGCCGAGACCCTCGACGACGTCGCGGTGCTCTACCACCTGCTGGAGCGCGAGCCTGCGATGGCTGCCGTCCGCGCGCTGTGCGAGGGCTGGGCCGAGGCGATCGACGCGACGCCCGTCCAGGGATCCTGCATCGACCCCGAGTCCGGCCTGCCGACCGTCGAGTACTTCGCGGTCCGGCTCGGCGAGACCTACGGCGCGGCGCACCGGCACGCCCACCACGCCTTCTCCACCCACTGCCTCGTGCTGGTCGACGTCGCGACCGGCGACCTGCCGCCGTGGCGCCGGATGGCCCGGTCGGCCGCGATGGGCCGAGCCCTCAGCGCCGCGCTGGGCACCGGCCACCCGATGGCCTCCCTCGGCGGCGGCGCGTTCGCCGTCCTCGTCGAGCGTGACTTCGACCTCGGCCAGACCGTCAAGCGGATGCGCGACCAGGTCAACGACCACGCCCACACGATGCAGATCAGCGACCTGCTGCGCCAGCCGCCCCGCATCTGGATCGAGCCCCTGCCCGAGACCCACGAGCGCGCCGTCGACCTGCTGCACCACCTGCACCGCTGACCGACGACCCGCTGCCCGACCGCACGGCCCGCCTCTCCCCCCAGGTGGCGGGCCGTGCGGCTGTCCTGGCAGGTCGGCGGGACGGTCTGGGTCGCCTCAGCGCTGGTGCGGGTTCGGTCGCCAGACCACGAGCGCCCCGGTGCTGGTCACCCGCGCCGGACGGTGCCCGCGCGGGACCGCGACGACCTCGCCGTGCATCCCGGCAGCGAAGACCCGGCGACCGGGGTCGACCATGGTGCGGAGCATCTCGAGCTGTTCGCGCAGCCGCTCGACCTCGTCCTCCAGGGCGAGGATGCGCTTGATCCCCGCGAGGTTGATGCCCTCGTCGTGCGAGAGCCGCTGGACCTCACGCAGGGTGGCGACGTCGCGGAGCGAGTAACGGCGGCCGCGGCCGTTCGTCCGGCTCGGGGAGACCAGGCCGAGGCGGTCGTACTGCCGCAGCGTCTGCGGATGCATCCCGGCAAGCTCAGCCGCGACGGAGATGGCCAGCACCGGAGCGTCGTAGGACATGAGCTCCTCCTCGCGGGATCTCGGGCCGGCCACCGGCCGGCAGGGGTGTCAGGTGGTGGCGCGCGCGATCAGGTCTGCACGCACGTCGGCATCGGCGGTCGCCTCGGCGAAGGCCTCGACCGCGGCGCGGGCCTCGTCGGACAGGCGCTGCGGGACGACCACCTGCACCACGACGAGCAGGTCGCCTGCGGTGCCGGCACCGTGCGCTGCGACACCCCGACCGCGCACCCGCAGGGTGCGGCCCGACGGGGTCCCCGCAGGCACGCGCACCCGCACGGTGCTGCCGTCGATGGTCGGCACGTCGACCTGCGCGCCGAGGCTGGCCTCGGCGAACGTCACCGGGAGGGTCACGCGCAGGTCGTGACCGTCGAGGGAGAAGACGGGGTGCGGCTCGACCTTGACGGCGATGACCAGGTCACCGGCCGGGGCTCCCGCCTCACCGGGACGGCCCTTGCCGCGCAGCCGGATCTTCTGCCCGTCCCGCACTCCCGGCGGGATCCGGGTGGTGACGGTGCGGCCGTCGACGCTGAGCGTGACGGTCGAGCCGTGCACCGCCTGCCGGAAGGGCAGCGACGTCGTCGCCTCGAGGTCGACCCCCGCGCGCGGACGGCGACCGAAGCCGGCGCCCGTGCCACCACCGGCGCCGCCGAAGAGGCCGCCGAGGATGTCGTCGAAGCCCGCCCCGCCGGAGGTCGAGTACCGCGCCCGCTGCCCGCCACCGCCGGCGCCCGCACCGAAGAGCCCGCCGAAGAGGTCCTCGAAGCCCGCGCCACCGGCGTTCTGCCCACCGCCGGCGGAGAAGCGCGCCCCGCCGCCGGCCATGGCTCGGACGGCGTCGTACTGCTGACGCTGCTCGGCGTCGGAGAGCACGGCGTAGGCCTCGCCGACCTCCTTGAACTTCGACTCCGCGACGGCGTCCCCGGGGTTGTGGTCGGGGTGCAGCGTGCGCGCGAGCTTGCGGTACGCCTTCTTGATCGCCGGGGCGTCGGCGTTCTTGGGCACGCCGAGGGTGGCGTAGAAGTCCTTCTCGAACCAGTCCTGGCCGGTCATCGTCCTGCCTCTGCCCTCAGCGTGCCCGTGGTCGTCATCTGCGTGCTCAGCTGTCGCCCGGCTCGGCGACGGCCACCCTGGCCGCCCGCACGATCCGTTCGCCGACCTTGTGGCCGGGCTGGAGCACCTGGACGACCGTCGGCTCGGTGACCTCGTCCGAGTGGGCGTGCATCAGCGCCTCGTGGACGGTCGGGTCGAACGTCTCGCCCGCCGTGCCGTAGCGCTCCCAGCCGAAGCGCCCGAGCGCCGTCTCCAGCTTCTCGGCGATCGCGGCGAACGGGCCGTCGGCCAGCTCGCCGTGCTGGCGGGCCGCCTCGACGTCGTCCAGCACGCCGAGCAAGGACTCGACCATCGCCACGACCGTCTGGTCACGGGCGACGAGCCGATCGCGGTCCACGCGCTTGCGGTAGTTGACGTACTCCGCCTGGAGCCGCTGCAGGTCCTCCAGGTGCTCGGCCGCGACGGCCTGGGCCGTCTCGAGCTCGAGCGCCTCGACCGTCGGCGCCGGGAGGTCGGCCACGGGGGCGTGCTCCCGGACGGCGCCGGTCTCCGGGTCGATCCGTCGCTTGTCGGTGAACCGCAGCCGGGTGGGGTCGAGCTCCTCGTCCCCACCCGGTCCGGTTGTCGGGTCCGTCACTTGGCCTCGTCCTCGTCCACGATCTCGGCGTCGACGACATCCTCGTCCGCTGCGGAGCCCGTGGTCGGCGCCTCCTCGGCGGGGGCCTCGGGCTGGGCAGCGGCATCCGCGGCGTAGATGGCCTCGCCGATCTTCTGCGCGACCGTCGACAGCGCCGAGTTCTTCGCCTTGACGGCCTCGATGTCGGTGCCGTCGAGCGCGGTGCGGAGCTCGCCGATGGCCGTCGTGACCTCGGTCTTCACCTCGTCCGGGATCTTGTCGGCGTTGTCGGCGATGACCTTCTCGGTGGAGTAGGCCAGGTTCTCGGCCTGGTTGCGGGTCTCGGCCTCCTCGCGGCGGACCTTGTCCTCCGCGGCGTGCTCCTCGGCCTCCTTGACCATCCGGTCGATGTCCTCCTTGGGCAGCGCCGAGCCGCCGGTGATGGTCATCGACTGCTCCTTGCTCGTGCCGCGGTCCTTCGCGGAGACGTGCACGATGCCGTTCGCGTCGATGTCGAAGGTGACCTCGATCTGCGGGACGCCACGGGACGCGGGCGCGATCCCGGTGAGCTCGAAGGTGCCGAGCGGCTTGTTGTCGCGCGCGAACTCACGCTCACCCTGGAAGACCTGGATGAGGACGGAGGGCTGGTTGTCGTCAGCGGTGGAGAAGATCTCGCTGCGCTTGGTGGGGATGGCCGTGTTGCGCTCGATGAGCTTGGTCATCACCCCGCCCTTGGTCTCGATGCCGAGGCTCAGCGGCGTGACGTCGATGAGCAGGACGTCCTTGCGCTCGCCCTTGATGACG
>JBBRGX010000056.1:0-16036 GCA_038223605.1 Actinomycetales bacterium
TGGGTCGAGTGGTACAACAACCGAAGGCTCCACTCGACCCTGGGCAACGTCCCGCCAGTGGAGTACGAGCAAGCCCACTACGCGACCCTCAACCGAGAGCCGCAACCCGCATAGCAGCGGCCGAAAACCTGGGGCGCTTCAGCCCGACGCCGACGACAAAGCACTCGCAGCGTTCCAAGCCGTTCGAGTTGGTGGTGACGGGCGCAGAAGTCTGCGCACGGGGGGCCACGGGATGGCCGCCGACTAGCGGCACCTGGCAGGTCGGACTCGACATCAACACGGGGTCAACGCGCGGCACACCGACCGGACCGTCTCCGACGATCAACAAGTAGCGATCGACCCACAGCGGTGTCGCCACAGTGCCACCGAGGAGGGCCGCACCCCCTGCTCAGCCGAGGCCGAGAGCCGCCCGCAGGCGCCGTGCGCTCATCTGCCCCGGATGTTCGTCCTGAGGGAACGAGTCGAGCAGTCGGACCAGGTCCTCGCGCCGTGTCGGGTCGGCGGCGGCCTCCCGCGGGGTCAGACCTTTGAGCGCGGGGATAGAGTCGTCGAGCCAGGCTGCCTCCCAACCGGCGACAGCCTCGCCGAGGAACGCGGCCAGCTCCTCGGGGTCTAGGGAGGGACCGTCGTCGTGGCCGGCGCCCGCACCTGTCTGGAGCGCCTCGCCTGGACGCTGGCGCCGATCCTGGACGACCTCGATGCCGGGGACCGCCTCGGCGACGGCGTCCAAGGCCGCCGACATCCGTTGCGGGCTGTTGGTCTCGATGACCAGGATCTGGCCCGTGAGCCGCATCGTGGCGTGCACGACCCGCCCGTTCGGGCGGTCCACGAGCGCACGCCAGATGGTCGTTCCGGGCTCCTCGCCAGGGCCGTCGTCGCGCTCGAAACGCGCGTCCAGCGCCTCCACGGCCTGGGCCGGGTCGGGCACACGGGCCGTGAGCTCGCAGAGCAGCATCATCTCGCCGTCGGTGTTCTGCAAGACCGGCGGCGCGAACCGCCGGCTCAGCGCCGTGACCAGCTCGACCGGCTCGGAGCCGGCGTCAAGGAGCGCCAACAGCTCGTCACGGTCCCGGAGGGTCACGGGCTCCGCGCCGCCGAACAGCTGCCAGGTCTCCCCGGCCGGCAGGACCTGGCAGCACAGCAGCTGTCCCGGCTTGAGCATGCGGCTCGCCGTGCGCTCTCGGACCTCCACGCGTTCACCAGAACGCAAGTCCCGCAACCGCAGGCCGCGGGCGTAGCGCACCTCCTCGACCTCCCACACGCTGCGTTCGGCAAGCAGCCACTGCTCCGCGAGCAACCGCTCGTCGTCAGGCAGCAAAGAGCCCCGGACCTGGACGAACTCCGCGAGGCCGCCGCCCTCGACGAGCGCGACGTCCGCGACCAGGGGGTCCTGCAGCCCCTGCAGCAGACCCCCGGGCAGGTGTATCGAGCGCTCGGTGGCGAGCTCGAGCAGCAGCTCGCGCCACGCGCCCCGGTCCAGGTAGGCGCCGGCCTTCTGGTAGAGCCAGATGGCTCGCTCCTCCAGCGGCAACGTCTCGCGCCCCAGGTGGCAGACCTTGTACTTGCGGCCGGACCCGCACCAGCACGGCTGGTTGCGACCGAGCTCGCGCACCGGCACGGCGGCGAGGTGGGTGAGCAGGACCATCAACGGGTCGTCGGCAGGGAACTTGGCGGCCCGGGCCAGGTCCAGCGCCTCACCGAGATGGCCTCGGTCGGACGCAAGGTGAGCGAGGTCAGCGAGCACCGGCGGCCAGCCCGGGCTCACGGACCGGGCCGCGTCCAGCGCCTCCTGCTGGTCCTCGACCCGGCCCAACCGTTCGTAGGCGCGGCCGCGCAACCAGTCGAGTGCCGCGACCACGTCCGGGTCGGGTTCGGGCGCGAGCACCTCGCCGAGCGAGTCGGCGAGCACCCCGAGGGCCACCGGCGCCCACCCGTCCGCGGTGCCCAGGGTCTCGGCCACCAGCGCCAGCGCGACACCGGGGTCGGCAAGCCGTGGCACTGCGCCGCGCGCGGCGTCCCGCAGGGCCTGGGCCCAGGCGTCCGGGTCGCCCTCCTGGCCCGCGGCGGCGAGCGGCCCGGGCTTGCCGTCGGCGATCGCGCGGGCCCCGACCGTCGAGGGTCCGTCGGAGTCCCGCAGGTCGTCCGCCGCGTCGAGCACGTCGAGGAACTCCTCGTACTGCGCGGCGAGCGCCCCCACCGCGTGCGCGTCGTCGACCGACACCCCGTAGGTCCGGCGGATCCAGTCGGCGCGACGGACGGCCTGCCAACGTCTCAGGTCCGTGCCGGGCGGGAGGAGCAGGGCGCCGTGCTGCACGACGCCGACCTCGGCGATCAGCTCCGAGAAGGGCGGCATCGGTCCGACGAACAGCTCGGGTTCTGCGGCGCACAACGCCAGCGCGGCGTCCTCGACCTCCAGGTCGCCGTCGGGGTGACGGTGCACGAGGCTGGCAAGCGCCGGCGCGGCTCCGGGCGGGAACGCGACGACCCGTCGAGCCGGCTCGATGACGACGCCCGTCTCGTCGAACGACAGGCAGATCAGGTCGCCGGCGTGCAGGCGGCGCGCGGGCACGGACCCGTCCCGCAGCAGGATCGCGCCGTTGGCCGGCACGAGGTGCGCCGGGATCCCCAACCGGGCGAGCTCGGCCTGGTCGTGATCGGGGTAGACGACGGCCAACCCCTCGTCGACGTCTAGCGCATCCCCGATACAGAGCATCACGGCGAGGTCGGGGAAGACCGGGACGAACCCGTGGCGGGCCTCGTCCTGGGTCAACCGGTGCGTCACGCAGCGCCCATCGAACAAGGCGGGCAAGTGGCACCAGCGCCCGTCGGGCAGTCGCGCCACGGCGGGCATCGCCTCGGCATCCACGACGCCCTCGAGCACGGTGTGCGGGTCAAGGCCTCGCAACGCCGGCTCCGCGCCCAGCACCCCGAGCAGCGCGGGACTCGTCAATGGGCCCCGCACGGCGAGGACCCGGGTCACGATCTCGCCGGCCTCGGCCAGCGACAGCGGCAGCGTCACCCCGCGACCTTAGGGGATCGTGCCGGTCGGACGACACGACAAGTGAGCCCCCAACGACGAGTCGGCCACGCCTGTCCAACCGGCTCGGCCCGGGGCCGCTACTCCCAGGAGTGCTGGGAATCGAGGTGTCGCCGTAGTTCCATCGCGTCGTGCAGGACCCGACCGACGACCAGGACGTCGCCGTCTTGCCTGCAGATCAGGAAATGCCGCGGGCGGTGGACCCTTCCACCGGGCGCGCGAGGGCGGCTCTGCGCCAGATGCCAAGCGAACACCCCGTCGCCCAGTTCAGGACGGGCCGTCCGACCGCCCAGGTCGCCGCGCGTTGCCGCGTCCCTGATGGCCGTCGTGATCAGCGCCTCATAACGTTTGCGAGCTTCCTCACCGAACCGGTCGTGCGACCAGGCAAGGATCGAGACGATGTCCGCCTGGGCGGCGTGGGTGAGGCGATACCGCGCCATCAGTCCGCTGAGTGCGTCTGGGCCGCACGGAGGCCGAGCTGGCCGACGAAGTCGCCGAGGGACCCGTCGTCGACGTCGTCGAAGCGCCCCGAGGCCAGATCCGACCAGCCCTGCCCCACGGCCTGGCGCAAGGCAGCGACCTTGGCCTCATCTTCGGCTTGCTCGCGCTCCAAGAGCCGAAGACCTTCGCGCAGCACCTCACTGGCGTTCTGGTAGCGGCCGGACCTGACGAGCGACTCAACGAGTTCATGCTGGTGCTGGCTCAAGACAACGTTCCTCGTCGCCACCGCGACCACCTCCGCTGGCAGTATATGCCATTCCCTCGGCGCGACCTCGGCGAGGGAGACGGAGTTGGCGTCGCGACAACCGAGGGCAGACACCCGTGCCCTGCGGGCCGGCGAAGTAACGCGACGGTAGCGACGCCGACTGCTGGGAGCGAACGTGCGCCGTCTCGGCGTCGTCGGGGCGAACCGCACGCGGATCGGTCACTGGCAGTCCGTGGTTCGCGCGCCGCCCCATCGGTGCAGACCGGGACGTCGCCTCGCCAGCGGTTCGCGCCCGCGTCCGAGGCTGCGACCTCCACGTCGACCAACTCGCGGACCATCTTCATCCGAACTGCCCTGAACCCACGAGAAACCCAGAGGTCGCTCCTGCGGCCGAAGGTGGGAGAATTGCATACGGCGTGCCCTCCATCACGCCAGAGGCCCCCTCGATCCGAAGATCAAAAGGGCCTCTGACCTGCACTTACGTTGGTAGCGGGGGTAGGATTTGAACCTACGACCTCTGGGTTATGAGCCCAGCGAGCTACCGAGCTGCTCCACCCCGCGTCGGTAGGACAACCTTACGTTGCCGACGCGCAGGGGCCAAATCGGCACTGGGGCCGTGCGTGACGCGCACCCGGCCCCAACGCCCATCTCTAGCCCCTGACCTGGGACGACGCCCCCGCGAACCCTCGTGGGCGACCCCGGTCAGCCGAGCTCGGCCTCCGCGGCGATGGCCGCCTCGAGCGCCGCCTGGAGCCGCTGCTGCGCCGCTCCGTAGGCCGCGAAGTCGTTCTTGGCCAGGGCGGTCTGACCGTCCTTGATGGCCTGGCTCGCGTCGGCGAGCGCGGCGTTCAGCCGGGACTTCGCGTCGGCGAGCGGCGGCGTCGTGGCTGACCCGCTCGGCGAGGCCGAGGGGCTCGGCGAGGCGGACGGCGGGGCGGACGGCGTCGGCGACGCCGTGCCGCCGTCGACCGGAGCGTTCGGCACCTGGCCGGCGTCGGTCCCCGGCGTCGGGTTGTCGACCCCGGCATCCCCACCGAAGACCTGGTCCAGCGCGCCGGCGAGGGTCTCCGAGAAGCCGATCTGGTCGCCGAAGGCCACCAGTACGCGCTGCAGCAGCGGGAACTTGGTGTCCTGCGTCGACTGCACGTAGACGGGCTGCACGTAGAGCAACCCGCCACCGACCGGCAGCGTGAGCAGGTTGCCCTGGACAACGGTCGAGCTGCCCTGCCGGAGCAGGTTCAGGTAGCTCGACACCGCCGTGTTGGCGTCGAAGTTGTTCTGGACCTGGCCGGGCCCCGGCACCGTGGTGTTGCGCGGAAGCTCCAGCAGGCGGAGCTTGCCGTAGTCAGGGCTGCGCACGCCGGCGACGTTGCCCGGCTCGGCGTCCACAGCGAGGAACCCCGTGAGCACGTTGCGGTCGGTGTTGCCGCCGGGGATGAACGTCGTCGTCAGGGAGAACCTCGGCGCGGCCTGGTCGGGCATCTTGAGCGTCAGGTAGTACGGCGGCTGCTTCTTGCCCGTCACCGTCGGGTCGTCAGGGGTCAGCCAGAAGTCCTGACCCGAGTAGTAGCCCGCCGCGTCGCTCACGTGATAGCTCGAGAGCAGCTCGCGCTGGATCTTGAACAGGTCCTCCGGGTAGCGCAGGTGGCTCATCAGGTCGCCGCTGATGTCGCTGATCGGCTTGAGCGTCGAGGGGAACACGCCCTGCCAGGCCTTGAGCACCGGGTCCGTGGCGTCCCAGGCATAGAGCGTGACCTTGCCCGTGTAGGCATCGACCGTCGCCTTGACCGAGTTGCGCACGTAGTTGATCTGCGCGGGCGGGAGAGCGGCGATCGCGCTCGAGCGCGCGGTCAGCGAGTCCGTCGTCGCGACGTCGAGCGCCTTCGACGTCGAGTAGGGGTACGCGTCCGACGTCGTGTAGCCGTCGACGATCCAGACGACCTTCTTGTCCACGACGGCCGGGTACACCCGCGAGTCGAGCGTCAGGTACGGCGCGACCTTGGCGACCCGCTCCGTGGGGTTGCGGTCGAAGAGGATCTGGGAGTCGGCGGTCGCCCGCTGGGAGAAGAGGATCTGCTCCGAGCCGAAGCGCATCGCGAAGAGCAGCTTGTTCCACAGCGAGCCGACGCTCGGGCCCGCGCTGACCGTCTGCGTCGGGTAGGTGTTGTTGACCTGCCCGCCGGCGGCGTCGTCCGGGTAGTCGAGCTCCCACGGGGCGGTGCCCTCGGGCGCGCCGACGATGGAGTAGGTGGGCGAGTTCTGGCCGAAGTAGATCCGCGGCTCGTACTCCCCCAGCGATCCCGTCGACGGGATGCCGCCCTCGAAGAAGGCCGGGCGACCGTCGGAGGCGGTCGTGTTGCCGTACGCGGCCACGACCCCGAAGCCGTGGGTGAAGACGGTGTGGTCGTTGATCCAGGTGCGCTGGGTGGAGCCGAGCCCGTCGAGGTTGAGCTCGCGCACCCCGATGACGGTGTCGCGGCTCTCGCCACCGATCTGGTACCGGTCGACGGAGAGCGTGTCGGTGAACTTGTAGTACTGCTTGTTCTGCTGGAGCTGGCCGAACGAGGGGCTGACGATCGCCGGGTCGAGCAGCCGGATGCTGGCCGTCGTGTCCGCGTCCTGACGCAGGGCGCCCTGCTCGGCGACGAGCTTCGCGTCGTAGGTCGTCGTCTCGACGGCATCGAGGCCGAAGGCCGCCTTGGTCGCGGCGATGTTGCGCTGGATGTACTCGGTCTCGGCGGCCTGCTCGTTGGGCGCCACCTGGAAGCGCTGGACGATCGCAGGGTAGATCCCCCCCACGACGATGGCCGCGATCACCATCGTGGCGACGCCGATCGCCGGGACGCGAAGGGTCCCGCGGAACGCCGCCCACAGGAAGAGCCCGGCGACGACGATCGCGACGCCCGCGAGGATCGCCTTGGAGGGCATCACGGCATTGACGTCGGCGAAGCCCGCACCACCCTTGATGGTCCCGCCGTTGGCGGTGAGCAGCGAGTAGCGGTCGAGCCAGTAGTTCGCGCCCAGCAGGAGCATGAACACCGCAGCGGTCACGCCGAGCTGGAGCCGCGCGGGCTGGGTGACCCGGTCACCAGGGCCCTGGCCGAGGCGAAGGCCCCCGTACAGGTAGTGCGTGGCCAGCCCGGCGATGCCGGCGATGATCGTCACGGCGAAGAGGAACGAGACGACGAACCGGAGCACCGGCAGGTCGAAGACGTAGAACGAGAGGTCGAGACCCCACTGCGCGTCCTTCGTGCCGAACGAGCCCCCGTGCAGGAAGAGCTGGACGTTCTGCCACTGGGCAGAGGCTGCCGACCCCGCGAAGAAGCCGAGGACGGCAGGGCCGGCGATCATCACCAGGCGCCGCAACGGCTCGATCATCTCGCGGTACTGGTCGAGCGAGGCCTGCTCTGGCGTCGACGGCGCGTAGATCGGGCGGGTCCGGTACGCGACGGCGAGGGCGGCGAACACCGCTGCGCCCATGATGAGGAAGCCGAGGACGAAGAGCCCGCCACGGGTGAGCCACTCCGTGGTCAGCACCGACAGGTAGCCGATCGCCCGGTACCAGAGCACCTCGGTCCACACCTGCGCCAGGATCGTCAGCGCGATGCCGGCCGCGACGAGGATCGCGATCGTCGGGCCCAGGGCGCCACGGCGGCGCCCTGCGGCGCCACGCGAGGGTCGGACGGGTCGGGCCGGTCGTGCAGAGCTCACAGCGGTGTTCCTCAGGTCGTGTCGGTACCGGCGGGCCGGTCAGCAGGGACAACGGTCCTGCACCGCCCCAGGTTCCCATACGGGCCGACGCCGCGCGTGTCGCATGGGACCCGCGCTCCGGCTGCGACCATGGAGCCATGGAGCCGACTGCGATGCACGCCCTCGACCTGGCCGTCCGCGAGATCGAGCGGCACGTCGCCGCCGGCGGCTGGGACGGACCGGTGCGGGTCTTCGCCCTCGTGCGCACCGCGGACGCCATCGCAGCGCAACCGGCCCTCGCCGCCCAGCTCGAGCGGGACGTCCTGGCGGCGGCGGATGAGGACCCGTTCCACCTGACCTCCGTCGAGCAGGAGGGCCTGCCCGGTGCCGCGAACCTCGAGGAGCTGCTCGCCGCCCTGTCCTGGCCGCCGACGGTTCACGGTGCTGCGGTGGTCGTCGAACGGGTCGTGCTGCCGCCGGCGGCGGAGGAGGCCATGCCTCCGGATCCCGATGCGGCGCTCGAGTACCTCATGGGCCACCCGCAGCGTCAGGACGTGCGCCTGGCGGTCGGCGTGCTGCGCGACGGGCCCACGTGGTGCGTCATCCGCTCCCGCGCCCAGGACGAGGACTCCGCGGTCGCCGGGGCTCCCGACCTCGTGCCGGGCCTCGTGGACGCCGTGGCCGCGACGCTCGTCTGAGGGCCGGCGGTCAGCTGCCGGTCAGCAGTGCGGAAGGCTCGCTGCCGTCCCGTCCCCGATGGCGACGACGGCCTCGCGGGCCTCGTGCAGCGTCGCGATCCGCACGACGGTCAACCCGCTCGGCACGTGCCCGACGACCTCGCTGCAGTTGGCTGCCGGGGCCAGGAACCACGCGGCGCCGTCCCGCCTGGCGCCGATGAGCTTCTGCTGGATCCCGCCGATCGGCCCGACCTCCCCGGTCAGGTCCATCGTGCCGGTCCCGGCGATGACCTTCCCGTTCGCCTCGTCCACTGGCGTGAGGCGGTCGATGATGCCGAGCGCGAACATCGTGCCGGCGCTCGGCCCACCGATGTCGTCGATCTTGATCGACACGTCGACCGGGAAGTCGAACGTCGGGTCGATGAACAGGCCAAGGATCGCACGGCCGGTGCCGTCGTCCGTCGTGTGGATCGTCAGGTCCGTCGGCGTGCCGCCCCGCAGGACGCCGAGGGTCACGGTGTCACCGGGCTGGACGGCGTCCATCCCGGCCGAGAGGTCCTGGAAGGAGGTGACGGCCGTGCCGTCGAGCGATGCCACCACGTCTCCGTGCTCGACGACACCGTCGGCGCCGGACTCCGGGACCGTGCTGTCGACGGTGAGCGTCGTCGGCACGGTGTAGCCGAGCTCCTGGAGCGCGGAGACGGTGGCGTCCTCCTGCGAGGAGATCATGTCCGCCTGGTTCGCCTGGTCGATCTCCGCCCGGCTCTGGCTCGGCGCGAAGACGTCCTCGACGGGCAGCACCGACAGCGAGCTCGAGGCCCAGCCGCGCAGCACGTCACCGAGGCTCACCGGGTAGCCCGGCCCACCGGCGGTGGAGACCGTGGTCAGCAGCAGCTTGCCCGTCGCCGGGTAGGTGGCGGCTCCGGTGATCGAGATCAGCGGGACGCCGGCCTGGTCCCCGAGCGTGTTGCGGGTGGGGCCCGGCCCCGAGATCGCGTACGGCAGCGGGACGGCCGAGGCGACCGCCATCAGGACGGCGAGGACAACCGTGAGGACGCTGAGCGTGATCGCGCGCGGGGTGAGCGCAGGGGCCTCGGCCACCGGTGCGGACGGCACCGTCTCAGGAGCAGGGGCGTCCATCGCGGCGGGGCGGGGCTCGTCGTTCACCGGCACATCATCGCGCGGCTTGCCGGCAGCCGCCGCCACGGCCGGCAGCGGGAGCCGCTGCGCCCTGAGCGAACCCCACGCACCAGGGGCACCTCGGGGGCGCCGAGCGACGCGCCCTCTGGTTACCGTGGTGATCCCCAGGACTCAGGAGCTGCGATGAGCACCCCGCCCCCGCCCGACCCCTCGATCCCGCCCGCCTGGGAGGCGCTGCTGCGCCAGATGCTCGGCGACGAGGCAGACGCGGTCATCGCCGAGCTCAGCGAGCACGGGCTTCCCGGGATGACGGGACCGGACGGCGAGCCGCTGGACCTCACGGCACTGGCGAAGCAGATGGGCCTCCCGGACGACCCGGCAGCGATCCAGCAGCTCGTGGCGCAGATGCGCACCGTGATGCAGAGCGACAGCGGTCCGGTGAACACCGACCTGGCCCACGACCTGGCGCGGCAGGCCTCGATCGCCGATGGCGATCCCGTCGTCGGTGCCGCGGACCGGCGGGCCGTCGCCGAGGCGCTCCAGGTCGCCGAGCTCTGGCTCGACGAGGCCACCGACCTCCCGGCCTCCGGCGGTGCTGCGCAGGCGTGGAGCCGGGCGGAGTGGGTCGAGCACACCATGGCGCGCTGGGACCAGATCGCCGAGCCGGTCGCCGCCTCGGTGAGCGCCGCGCTGGCCAGGACGCTCGCCGAGCAGGGTGCTCAGGACGCGCCCAACGAGCTCGGCGCGGCGGTCGCACCGATGATGCGCCAGCTGGGTGGCGCCGTCTTCGGGATGCAGCTCGGGCAGTCGGTCGGCACCCTCGCCCGCGAGGTCCTGGGCACCACCGACATCGGGATCCCGCTCACGGACGGCCCGGGGACGGCCCTGCTCCCCCGCAACGTCGACGCCTTCGCCGAGGGCCTCGATGCGCCGGTCGAGGAGGTCCGCCTCTTCCTCGCGCTGCGCGAGGCCGCCCATGCCCGCCTGTTCACCCACGTGTCCTGGCTGCGCGGGCACCTGCTCGGGGCCGTCGCCGCCTATGCCCGCGGGATCGCGATCGACACCGATGCGCTCGAGGAGGCCGTCCGCGCGATCGACCCGACCGACCCGAGTGCCCTGCAGGAGGCCCTGTCCGGCGGGGTGTTCGCGATCGCCACGACACCGGAGCAGCGGACGGCCCTCGAACGGCTGGAGACCGTCCTCGCCCTCGTCGAGGGCTGGGTCGACGAGGTCACGACGCAGGCAGCGGCCGCCCGGCTGCCGCACACGACGTCCCTGCGCGAGACGATGCGCCGCCGGCGAGCCGCCGGCGGGCCGGCCGAGGACATCATGGCGACCCTGGTCGGGCTGGAGCTGCGGCCCCGGCGTTCGCGCGACGCCGCACGGCTCTGGGCGCAGATCCTGGCCGAGAGCGGCGTCGGCGCCAGGGAGGCCGTGTGGGACCACCCGGACCTGCTGCCCACCGCCGAGGACCTCGACGACCCGGCCGGACGCTCCGGGCGCCGCGCGGCCGAGGTCGACGAGCAGTCCGAGGTGGACCGTGCGCTGGCCGAGATCCTGGGTCAGGCGGACGGGACCGACCCGACGACGGGCAGCGACGCGGCGCGCTGAGTGCCGTCAGGCCTCGTCGTCCGGCGGAGGTTCCGGCTCGTCGACCGGGTCGTCAAGACGGTCCTCGTCGTCCCCGGCGATCCCCATCTGGCCGGCGAAGGCGACCCCGTCGAGGAAGCCCCGTGCGCGCTCCATGCGCGGGTAGGCCGCCAGGAGCTCCCAGAACTCCGGTCCGTGCCCGCCGTGGAGCAGGTGGCCGAGCTCGTGCAGGATGACGTAGTCGAGCACCCAGCCGGGCATGCCCTGCAGCCGCGTCGAGATGCGGATCGTCCCGTCTGCGAGGCTGCACGACCCCCATCGACGGCCCTGCTGGGACGACCAGCCGATGCTCGACGGGGTCGCGCGGCCGGAGAGGTAGCGGCGCGACAGCTCCGCGGCGCGTGCCTGCAGCTTGGCGTCCGACGGGCGTCGGCGCAGCTCCTGGGTGGCGAGGCGGGTGACCATCCGGCGCACCCACTCCCGCTCCTGGGTCCTGGTGAACCGGGACGGGATCGCGACCACCGTGTGACCGTCCTCGCGGAAGGCGGTGACCGTGCGGACACGACGGCTGCTGCGTCGGACCTCGACGGTCTCGAGCGCTTCGGCCACCGCCTGGTCGAGCGGTCGCGGCAGGTGCACCACGGCACCGTAGCGCCCCCGCCCGGGCTGGACCCAGGCGAGCGCCCCGGCGCGTCGTTGGCGATGCGGAGCACAGCACGGCTGAGCACCACTACCCTTGTCTGAGCACGGAGACCCCCGGCCACCACGGTCGGCACCATCCGACCAGCCGGGTCGACCGGTCCCGTGCAAGAGCCTCACGATCGGAGATTTCCATGGCTGACGAGACCTACAAGGGCGAGTTCTACTGCGTGAAGTGCAAGGAGAAGCGCGAGGCCGAGGGCAACGTCGTCGTCGCCAACGGGCGCCGGATGGCCAAGGGCATCTGCCCCGTCTGCGGCACCAAGCTGAACCGGATCCTCGGCAAGGCCTGAGCGATCGGCACGTAGCTGGACCCCGCGAGCAGCCGGCAGCGCCGGCCCGCGACACGTCGAGAGGCGGCTCCCTTCGGGGAGCCGCCTCTCGCGCGTTGTGGACAAGACCCACGGGACCGCGCGCCCCGCGAGGCTTGCCCCGACGAGAGGGGGCATCGTGCAGCTGCGCGCGCTCGAGCTGCTGTGGCGGGCCGCGACCGAGGTCCAGGTCGGCACGGACCCGCGCTGGGCCGTGGCGCTGACTGATCTGTCCCCCTCGGCCGCCAGCACCCTCGCCGGGCTCGCCGCCGGCTCGACCGTCCGGGCGATGACCGCTGCGCTGCGTGCCGAGGCGGTGCCCGACGCCGAGATCGCCGCCGTCCTCGACCACCTGCGCGCGGCCCACCTCGTCGTCGCACCCTCGACGGACGACCCCGCAGCCCCGACCCGCGCCGACGCGCGCACCCACGCCCTCCTCGCGCTCGACGGGGACGCCGCCCCGCTCCTCGCCCGGCGCGCCAGGGCCGTGGTGCGGATCGTGGGGATCGGGCGCACCGGAGCGGTGCTGGCCGCCGCGCTCGCCGCCGCCGGGATCGGCACGCTCCACCTCGACGACGAGCGGCCGACCAGACCGGAAGAGGTCGGCTTCGGCGGCCTGCGCACCGGTGACACCGGGCGTCCACACGGCACCGTGCTGGCCGCGACGCTGCTCGAGGCCCGCCCTGGGCTGCGCACCCTCGTCCCCGCGGGGCGGTCAGCCGACCTCGTGGTCCTCCTCGAGTGCGGGGTCGCCGACCCGGTGGCGCACGCCCCGTTGCTCGATGCGGGGATCGCCCACCTGTCGGTCGTGATCGGCGAGGCCTCGGTGCGGGTCGGCCCGCTCGTCGTGCCGGGACGCACCGCCTGCCTCAGGTGCCTGGACCTGCATCGCACCGACGCCGACCCCTGCTGGCCGGCGGTCGCCGCTCAGCTCGCCGCGGCTCCCGCCCGCGCGGCACGGACCGAGGAGACGACCCTCGCGCTGATGGCGGCGGCGTGCGCGGCGACCCAGGTCCTCGCCCACGTGGACGGGCGGCCGGCCACGACCCATGGCGGGGCCCTGGAGATCGCCCTGCCGCTCGGGCTGCCCGTCGCGCAGCAGTGGGCCCCGCACCCACGGTGCGGGTGCGGGGCCCGGCTTGCCGAGGAGGTGTCCGACGACCGGACATCGGAGGTCCGCTCACCCAGTGGCGTCCCGGGGGGCGGCGTGTCGGCGACGGGCGCCTGAGGCCAGGAGCCGAGGTCAGGCCGCCGCCTGCTTGCGCGGTCGGCCCCGGCCGCGCTTGCGCGCCACGACCGCCCCGTCGACGAAGACCTCCCCGCCCCAGACGCCCCAGGGCTCCTGGCGCGCCACGGCGCCGGCGAGACAGCCCTCGCGCACCGGGCAGCCGGCGCACAGCGCCTTGGCCAGCTCGACCTCCTCGGTGCGCTCCGCGAACCAGAGCTCCGCGTCATTGGCCCGGCAGGGGATCAGCGTCGAGACGAGCTGGTCGAACTCGGTCTCGGTGCCGAGGGTGAGCAGGTCCCCCCCGGCGCGGGGCGCACCGATGGCGCCGAGATCGGTCGATGTGCCCGTGAGGGGTGGCCAAGGGCCGGAGCCTGCCTCGGTGAGCGTGTCGAGCAGCGTGGTGAGCCGCACGGCTCCTCCTCGTTCGTCCTGCGGATTCCGGTGGGTGGACCGGGACCGGCGGCTGCGTCGGACAGACGAAGGCCGCGGGTCCCGAGGTGGACTCCGCGGCCTGGAGGGGGCTCAGTCGTTCAGGGAGTGAGCGCCTCGGGCGAGGAGTCGGGCTCGGCGAGAGAGGGGAGGATCGCGAGGCTGCGCGGTCGCGATGCGGGCGCACCTGTCCCCCGGACCATGCCGGAGGTGGGTGCGACCAGACGCGGCACGTAGCCGGCGGAGGTCCCCGTCGTCGTCTTCATCTGCACATCCACCTCCTCTCGCACTCGCCGACGGCCCGTGGGCGTCGACCTCGGTCAGGACTCGACAACGGTAGAACGATGTCCCGACGGGCACAACCGATTATTCGTGGCGAGTTCGTCGGAACGCGGAGCGGCCTCGGCGGCGGGCGGCGGGCGGCGACGAGGTCGGCGGCGTGCGACGCCCGGTTCACGGCCCCTCGCCGCGCACCGCGCGATGGGCCGCGACGATCGCGAGCAGCGTCGGCCCGTAGCTCTCGACCTTCGACGGACCGATCCCGCGCACGCGCACGAGCTCGGCGACGGTGCTGGGGCGCTGCGCGGCGATCTCCTGGAGGCTCGAGTCGACGAGCACCGTGAAGGCAGGGCGGTCGACCTCGAGGGCGACGCGGGTCCGCCACTCGCGCAGCGCCTCGAGCAGCTCCTGGTCGATCTCGGCCGGGTCGACCGGCTGCCTCGGCTGAGTCCGCGCTCCACCGGCCCGGACGCCCGTCCGGGGCTCGGCCTCCGGCAGCAGCCCGGCGAGGAATCTCGAGCGCTTGCGGCTCGCCCGGCTCCCCGGGTTGCGGGCGCGCGCCCAGCTGAGCTGAAGGTGCTCGCGCGCCCTGGTCACGCCGACGTAGAGCAGGCGACGCTCCTCGGCGATCGCGTCATCGGTCTCGGCGAGAGAGATCGGCAGCAGGCCCTCGCTCAGCCCGACGAGGAAGACGGCGTCCCACTCGAGGCCCTTGGCGGCGTGCAGCGACGCGAGCGTCACCCCGTCGACCGCCGGGGCGTGCTGGGCGGCAGCGCGCTCGTCGAGCTCGGCGACGAGGGCCGGCAGCCCGAGGGCACCGCCGGGCTCGGAGCCCGGCATGCCCGCGCGGTCGACGAGGTCGTCGGCGAGCTGGACGAGTGCCTGCAGGGCGTCCCACCGGTCACGCACCGCTCCCCGCGCTGCCGGCGGCTCCGGGCTCCAGCCGGCCCCCGAGAGCACGTCCCGCACGGCCTCGGCGACCGGGATCTCGGCCATCGACCGGGCCGAGCCGCGCAGCAGCACGAGCGCGTCGCGCACCTCTCGACGGGAGAAGAACCGCTCGCCGCCGCGGACGAGGTAGCCAACGCCCGCGTCGGCGAGGGCCTGCTCGATCACCTCGGACTGCGCGTTGGTCCGGTACAGGACGGCGACCTCCCGCGGCGAGGTGCCGGCGGCGACGAGCCGCTGGACGGCGAGTGCGACGCCCTCGGCCTCGGCCTCGTCGTCGTCGTAGGTCACGAGCCGGACGGGGGGGCCCGATGGCCGCTGCGCGATGAGCTCGAGGCCACCGGTCGAGCGTCGCCTGCCGGTGACCGCCAGGAGCTTGTTGGCGAGGTCGACCACCTGCGGGGTCGAGCGGTAGTCCCGCACCAGCCGGATCACCTGGGCACCGGGACGCTGCTGCGCAAAGCCGAGCAGGTAGTACGGCGTGGCCCCGGTGAACGAGTAGATCGTCTGGCTCGGGTCCCCGACGACGCAGAGCTCCTGACGACCGCCGAGCCACTGGTCGAGCAGGAACTGCTGCGCCGGCGAGACGTCCTGGTACTCGTCCACGACGAAGTGCCGGTACTGGGAGCGGACGGTCTCGGCGATGTCCTGCCGGTTCTGGAGCATGCTGCCGAGCAGCGTCAGGACGTCCTCGAAGTCGATGACGCCGCGGGCGTCCTTGGCCGCCTCGTACGCCGTGAGCAGGCGCGCGACCGTCGCGTGGTCGTGACCGGCCGGCGGCGGACGGTCCGTCGCCGCAGCCGCACGGACGTAGTCGTCGGCGGGGACGAGGCTGACCTTCGCCCACTCGATCTCGGAGGCGAGGTCGCGCACGGAGAGACGGTCCACCCGCAGGCCGAGCGAGGCTGCGGCCTCACCGACGACGATCGCCTTCTGCTCGAGGATCCGCGGCGGGGCGCCGCCGACGACCTTCGGCCAGAAGTAGCTGAGCTGGCGCAGGGCAGCGGCATGGAAGGTGCGCGCCTGGACGCCGGAGACCCCGAGGTCACGGAGCCGGGTGCGCATCTCCCCGGCGGCCCGCGCGGTGAAGGTCACGGCGAGGACGCTCTGCGGCGGGTACGTGCCGGTGCGGACGCCGTAGGCGACGCGGTGGGTGATCGCACGCGTCTTGCCCGTTCCGGCGCCGGCGAGCACACAGACGGGGCCCGTCAGCGCGACGGCGACCGCGCGCTGGTCCGGGTCAAGGGCGGCGAGGAGATCGTCGGCTGACATCGGCAGGAGTCTGTCAGGTGTCGCCGACAC
>JBBRGX010000057.1:0-15753 GCA_038223605.1 Actinomycetales bacterium
GCGCAGACGTCCATCCCGCACCCGCACACAGCCTCGGCCGGAACTCCACCGGAGGCGTGCCGTGCGGCCTACGCTGCCAGGCATGGCCGACAGTGACGTCACCAAGCGCAAGCGGTTCCCCGTGAAGATCTACGACAAGGAGCTCTTCCGGCTCCAGGCCGAGCTCGTCGACCTGCAGGAGTGGGTGCGTGCCGAGGGCAAGCGCGTCGTGGTGATCTTCGAGGGCCGAGACGCGGCGGGCAAGGGCAGCACCATCAAGCGGGTCACCCAGTACCTCAACCCGCGCGTCGCCCGCATCGTCGCCCTTCCGGCACCCCACGAGCGCGAGCGCACGCAGTGGTACTTCCAGCGCTACGTCGCGCACCTGCCGGCGGCCGGGGAGATCGTCCTGTTCGACCGGTCCTGGTACAACCGGGCCGGGGTCGAACGGGTGATGGGCTTCTGCACCTCCGACGAGTACCAGCGCTTCCTGCACCAGTGCCCGATCTTCGAGCGGATGCTCGTCGAGGACGGGGTCATCCTGCGCAAGTACTGGTTCTCGGTCTCCGACGACGAGCAGGAGGCGCGGTTCCGGTCCCGTCAGGACGATCCGATGCGTCAGTGGAAGCTCTCACCGATGGACCTGGAGTCGATCACCCGGTGGGAGGAGTACTCCCAGGCCAAGGACCAGATGCTGGTGCACACCGACATCCCCGAGGCGCCGTGGTGGGTCGTCGACGACGACGACAAGCGGCGCTCGCGGCTCAACATGATCAGCCACCTGGTCAGGAGCATCGACTACCGCGAGGTGCAGCGGGTGCCGATCCACCTGCCGAAGCGACCGGGATCGGCCGGCTACGTCCGACCGCCGAAGGACTCCCAGCGCCACGTCCCCGACCACGCCTCGACCCTGCTCTGACGGGCCCCGTCACCCGGCGGCCGGGACCGTCCGTCCGGCGGCCCACGCGCGCAGCCCGGCGATCCGCTCGGCCATCACGACCGACAGCGGGCGGGTGGCGCGCAGCTCGCCGAGCACGTGCGTCGCGCTGAGCGGACCGCCACCGTCGTGCGCCACGTACAGCGCGGAGACGATCGCCTGCTCGATCTCCGCCCCGCTGTAGCCCTCGCTCGCCGGGACGAGCGCGCGCAGGTCGGGGTCGCTCAGGGCCAGGCCGCGACGGGAGGCGTGCACCCGCAGGATGTGCGCGCGGGCGTCAGGGTCCGGCAGGTCGACGAAGAACATCTCGTCGAAACGACCCTTGCGGACGAGCTCCGGCGGCAGCTCGGAGACGTCGTTCGCCGTCGCGACGACGAAGGCCCGCGAGCGCCGCTCGGCGAGCCAGGTGAGCAGGGTGCCGAGGACGCGCCGCGCGGCGCCGGACTCGTCGTCGGCGAGCGCCTTCTCGATCTCGTCGACCCAGACGACGCAGGGCGCGAGGACGTCGGCCGTCGCGAGCGTCTCGCGCAGGATGCGCTCGGACTCCCCCACGTACTTGTTGTGCACGGCGGCGAGGTCCAGGCGCAGCAGCGGGACGCCGAACACGCCGGCCACCGCCTTGGCCGCCATCGACTTCCCGCAGCCCTGCACGCCGACCAGCAGGAGGCCGCGCGGCGGCTCGAGGCCGGGGGAGCTGCCGTCGAAGGCGGGCCGGCGCCGCTCGAGCCACTGGACCAGGCGCGCCATCCCGCCGAGGTCGGCGACCGACGGGAGGTCGTGCTCGTACTCGAGCACCCCGGACTGGTGCAGCAGGGCGTACTTCGCCTCCATCACCGCCGGGAGGTCGCTGACCACGAGCGCGCCGTCGGCGACGGCCCCGCGCGCCAGCCGCTCGACCTCGCCGAGGGAGAGCCCGCCGAGGTTCTCCACGAGCAGGTCCCTGGCGCGCGGGTCGACCATGACCTGCCCGTGCGTGCGCGACCACTCCTCGACGGCGGCGTCGACCGTCCGGGCTCGCTCCTCGCGACCGGGAACGGCGAGCTCGGCGCGGGCGACGAGGTGCGCGAGCTCCTCGGGGACCTCGACCGCGTGGCTCAGCAGGACGATCGTGCGCGCGAGGCGGTCGTAGGACTGGCCGATGTCCTTGAGCAGGCGGACGTGGACCGGGTCGTCGAGGAAGGGGTGGAAGTCGACGAGGACGTAGACGCCGGCCAGGTCGGTGACGCGGATCGTGCGGAGCACGTCGAGCGGGGCGGAGTTGAACTGCTGCCCGGCGCCGAGGGAGAGGTCGGCCCGGCCGAGACCGTCGGTGATCGTCCACTCGAAGACCGGGATCGCGCTCCCGGCCTGCCGGGTCGCGGCGACGATCATCGCCATCGCCCGGGTCTCGTCACGGGTCTCGAGCACGACGATCGGCACGCGGGAGACCAGGAGGGCGGCCAGGTCAGCCACCGAGGTCAACGCCGGCATCGCCGCTCCGTTCGCACGCCAGCACCCTACCGAGCCGATGCCGGTGCAGGTCGCGGCCGGACGGCTCGGCTAGCGTGTCGGCGGTGAGCGAGACGGCGTTCCCGCACGACGGTCCGAGCCTGGTGGTCAGAGCAGGTGACACCGTCCGACGGCCGGCCCGGCCGTTCAGCGCGACCGTCCAGCACTACCTCGCGCACGTGCGCTCCCGTGGCTTCGTCGACTGCCCGGAGCCGCTCGGCCTCGACGACAAGGGCCGCGAGGTGCTCTCCTACGTCCCCGGCCAGGTCCCGGTCGACCCGTTGCCCGCCGACGTGGCCGGCACCGAGGTGCTGATCGCGCTCGGCTCGCTCGTCCGGCGCCTGCACGACGCGGCCGACGGCTGGGCACCACCGCCGGGCGCGGTGTTCGGCGACATCCCCGGTGCGCTCCACGGCTCGGGGCCGGGCGCGCGCCCGGTGCCGCCGCCTCGTGGAGCCGAGGCCGGCGAGATCGTCGCGCACCAGGACTACTGCCCGGGGAACGTCGTGTTCCGCGACGGGCTGCCCGCCGCCCTGATCGACTTCGACCTGTGCCGCCCGACCTCCCGGGTCGGCGACCTGGTCAACGCGATCGCCTGGTGGGTTCCCCTCGCCGCCCCGTCGGACCGACCGCCGGCCTTCGTGAACCTGGACGCCGCGACGCGCACCCGCGTGCTCGTCGACGCCTACGGCCTCGACGCGGAGAGCCGCGCCCTCGTGGTCCCCGTCGCCCGGTGGCGCGTCGAGGCGAACCTGGTCGGGATGAAGGCGGCCGCGCAGGTCGACCCCCTGTTCCGGCGCTGGTGGGACGAGGGCCTGGGCGAGCGACTGCTCCGCACCCGGGACTGGCTCGCCACCGAGGCACCCCACCTGCATGCGGTGCTCCTCGCCTGAACCGAGCCCTCGCCGCGATCGCCGTGATCGCCGTGAGCGGCCACACTTGCTCGATGGACCTGCCGGTGATGCCGCCCGTCTCCCCGATGCTGGCCTCGGCCGCACCGGCGATCCCACCGGACCGGCTCTACGAGCCCAAGTGGGACGGCTTCCGGGCGATCGTGTTCCGCGACGGGCCGGAGGTGGAGATCGGCTCGCGCAGCGGCAAGCCGATCACCCGGTACTTCCCCGAGGTGGTCGCTGCCGTGCTCGCCGCGCTGCCGGAGCGCTGCGTCGTCGACGGCGAGATCGTCCTCGCCTCGGCCGACGGCGCCGGCCTGGACTTCGAGGCGCTGCTCGCCCGGATCCACCCGGCGGACTCCCGCGTGCGGCTCCTCGCCGAGCAGACGCCCGCGCAGCTCGTCGTCTTCGACCTGCTGGCCCTGGGCGACGACGATGTCACCTCGCGGCCCTTCGCCGAGCGCCGCGCCCTGCTCGAGGCGATCCTGCCGGGGCCGGGTGACTCGGTGCACCTGACCCGCGCGACGACGGACCCCGAGGAGGCGGCACGCTGGTTCGAGGTCTTCGAGGGTGCGGGGCTCGACGGGATCGTCGCCAAGCGCCACGACCTGCCCTACGAGCAGGGCAAGCGCACGATGACGAAGATCAAGCACGTGCGGACGGCTGACTGCGTCGTCGCGGGCTACCGCGTGCACAAGGGCACCGACGATGCCGTCGGCTCGCTGCTGCTCGGCCTGTACGACGAGGCGGGCAGCCTTGCCTCCGTGGGTGTCGCGAGCTCCTTCCCGATGGAGCGCCGGCGTGAGCTGTTCGCCGAGCTCGCTCCCCTGGTCACCGACGACCCGTCGCACCCGTGGACCGCCGCGGCGCAGTCGGCGGGCGGCCGCACCCCGCGCGAGGGCGAGACGAGCCGGTGGAACAACGGCAAGGACCTGGGCTTCGTGCCGCTGCGGCCCGAGCTGGTCGCCGAGGTGAAGTACGACCACATGGAGGGGCCGCGGTTCCGGCACACCACCCAGCTCCTGCGGTGGCGTCCGGACCGCCAGGCGGAGTCCTGCACCTACGCCCAGCTCGAGCGGCCGGTCCGGTTCGACCTCGGCGAGGTGCTGGGCGGCTGAGGAACGGGTCCGCGCGGCGCTGGGCACGGCGAGGGCCGGGCCGCCGGGCGGGGCTCCCGCCGGGTCAGCGTCGCTGCTTCGCCGGGGCGCTCTGCCTCTCCGGCGCCGGGGCGCCGCCGCTCGCCCGCATCCGTCGGGCGTGGCCGCGTGCCTCGTCCTGCCGCTCGGCCTCCGCGCCCGAGGCGATCGCCGCACGCACGTGCTCCGGCCCGTAGCCGAAGGCGTCCACGAGGTCCTGGGCGTGCGGACGCAGGTGGCTCAGCAGCCGGTCGATGTACGAGGTCACCGTCCGCGCGCGACCGGCCGAGAGCCGCCCGTGGATGAGGTACCAGGCCAGGTTGCGCTCGATGAGGATCAGCCCGAAGAGGTCCCGCAGCCGGGTGAGCACCTGGCGCGTGCCCGGGTCCTCGATCTTCTCCAGCCCGGCGGTGAACGCCTCCCACTGGAGCAGGTCCGCGTGGGCGCGCGCCGCCTCGATGAGCTCGTGCTGGTGCCGGTCGAAGAGGACAGCCGCACGCTCCTTGCTGGCCTTGGTCGCAGGCCGCAGCGCCGTCGCGACCTCGGCGACCATCGCCTCGACGCGATCGGAGAGCAGCTCGCGCTGGGTCTGCGTGCTGCGCAGCTGACCGGCCGAGCGCCGGACGTTGCCGCCGTCGGCGAGCGTCTGCACGACGCGCATCAGCGGGGTGCGGTGCAGGGCGGCATCCACCGCACGGCCGGCGACGATCCTCGCGATGTCGCCGGCGTCGACGTCGGCGAACTCCTTCGAGAAGTCCGTCAGCAGGCGCTTGGCGACGAGCTGGAGCAGGACGGTGTTGTCCCCCTCGAAGGTGACGAAGACGTCCAGGTCGGCGCGCAGCGAGGTGAGGCGGTTCTCGGTGAGGAACCCGGCGCCGCCGCAGGCCTCGCGCGCCGTCTGGAGCGTGTCGAGAGCGTGCCACGTCGACGAGGGCTTGAGCGCAGCGGCGATCGTCTCCAGGTCCTGGCGGTCCTCGTCGGTATCGCTCGCCCCGGAGAAGACCCGGTCGAAGGTGACCAGCAGCCGCTCGTGGGCGAAGGCCTGGGCGTAGGTCTGGGCGAGCAGCGGGAGCAGCCGGCGCTGGTGCTCCTGCCGGTCGAGGAGCACGACCTCCTCGGTGTCCGACCCGCCGGTGAACTGCCGGCGCTGGTTGCCGTAGGTGACAGCCGTGATCAGCGCGAGCTTGCTGACGTTCACGGCGGCGCCGTCCAGCGAGACACGACCCTGGACGAGCGTGCCGAGCATCGTGAAGAAGCGACGCCCGGGGCTGGCGATCGGCGAGGAGTAGCTGCCGTCGGCCGCGACGGAGCCGTAGCGGTCGAGCAGGTCGACCCGCGGGACACGCACGTGGTCGAAGTGCAGGCGACCGTTGTCGATGCCGTTGAGCCCGCCCTTGAGCCCGTCGTCCTCACCGCCGATACCCGGCAGGAACGCGCGGGTCTGCTGGTCCCGGAGCGGGACGTAGAAGGCATGCACCCCGTGGTCGACGGGCCGGCCGCCGGGCGGGGCGGTGATCAGGTGCGCGAAGACGACGGCAGCGGTCCCGTGCAGCGCCGCGTTGCCCAGGTAGTCCTTCCACGCCCCACGGAACGGGGTGTGCAGCACGAACTCCTCGGTGGCCCGGTCGTAGGTCGCGGTCGTGGCGATGCTCGCGACGTCCGAGCCGTGGCCGGTCTCGGTCATCGCGAACGCGCCCGGGACCTCGACGCTCATCGCACCGGGCAGCAGCCGGGCGTGGTGGTCGGCCGTGCCCAGGTGCAGGATCGCGGAGGCGAAGAGCCCCCACTGCACGCCGGCCTTGATCTGCAGGGAGGGGTCGGCGACGATCAGCTCCTCGAAGCGGGCGATGGAGCCGCCGGGGTCGTCGGCGCCGCCGAGGACCGTCGGGAAGGCGCGCAGGACGTCGCCCTCGGCAGCGAGGATGCGGATCTGCGCCAGGATGCGCTCGCGGTGCTCAGCCATCGGCAGGCCCTCGACGCGGTGCAGGCGCTCGTCGGTGAGGAACGCCCGAGCCTGACGACGGATCTCGGCCCAGCGGCCCAGGAGCACCTCCTGCAGCGCGGGGACGTCGACGTGCGGGTCACTCATCGGGGCGGTCGGTCGGGGGCTGGTCGTGGCGGTCATCACGGCTCCTCGGGTGCATGAGGTGCTTGCGGTCGGTCGGCGGGTTCGGGTGGGGCTGCGTCAGTGCGGGTGCGGGCCAGGGCGCTGACGGGTCCCGTCCAGAGCCAGGCCGTGGTGCGTTCGACGAGGTCCTCCAGCGTCGGGGCGTCCTCGTCGTCCTGGTGGGTGAGCCACCACTCGCCCATCCCGCGGACGAAGCCGACGGCTCCGGCGGCCCAGACGTCGACGAGCGGCTCGCGGTCGCTGATGACGCGGGCGAAGGGGCGTGCGACGAGCCCGGCGACCTGCTCCAGGAAGTGCCCGACGGGGGCGGAGGCGTCCTCCGAGACGGGACGGGTGACGAACCAGTAGACGTTCGGGGAGGCGGAGACCATCTCGAGGTAGATCGCGATCATCGATCGCAGACCCTCGCGCGGGGTGACGGCGGCCCGTGAGGCCTCATCGAGCGCGGCGTGCATCTGCTCCACGACGGCGCCGCCGACCGCTGCCTGCAGTCCGGTCTTGTCGACGAAGTAGCGGTACACGATCGACTTCGAGGTGCCGGCCGTCGTCGCGATCTCCTCCATGGAGATGTCGGGGCCGTTGCGGTGGACGGCACGGCGGGCCTCGTGCACCAGCTCGGCACGGCGGAGCGCCCGATGGTCGTCCCACCGGGTCGAGCGGCCGTCGCTCGCGAGGTCCGGCGTCGTTGCCGGAGTGCTGTCGCTCACGAGACCGACGGTATCAGGTACTGTGGGTTGCAGGCATTACCACGAGACCGATCACTGGCGACGGGACCCAGGTCCCAGATCGTGAGGACCGGCCGGGAACCCGCCGAGGCCGATCCGCAACGACGCGAGAGGACACTCCATGACCCACCCCTCCACCACCCCCGAGGGCGCTCCCCCGCTGCGCGACGCCGTCATCGTCGGGGGCAACCGCATCCCCTTCGCCCGAAGCGGCGGCAGGTACACGCACTCCTCGAACGCGGACATGCTCACCGCAGCCCTCGAGGGCCTCATCGCCCGGTACGGGCTGGCCGGGGAGCGGATCGGCGAGGTGGCGGCCGGCGCCGTCCTGAAGCACTCCAAGGACTTCAACCTCACCCGCGAGGCCGTGCTCGGCTCCTCGCTCGACGCCACGACCCCCGCCTACGACGTGCAGATGGCCTGCGCGACGGGCATGGAGACCGTCATCTCGCTGAGCAACAAGATCCGGCTCGGGCAGATCGACAGCGCGATCGCCGGCGGGGTGGACTCCGCATCGGACGCGCCGATCGTGGTCAGCGAACCGTTGCGACGCGCCCTGCTCGCACTGAGCCGCGCCCGCACCACGCAGCACAAGCTCGCGGCCATCGCGCGGATCCGCCCCGGGCACCTGGCCCCGGACGCCCCGAGCACCGCCGAGCCGCGCACCGGGCTGTCGATGGGCGAGCACCAGGCGATCACCACCGCCCAGTGGGGCATCACCCGTGAGGCGCAGGACGAGCTGGCCCTGGCCAGCCACCATAACCTCGCCGCCGCCTACGACGCAGGGTTCTTCGACGACCTCGTGACCCCGTTCCGCGGGCTGGCGCGGGACGCCAACCTGCGCGCCGACACCTCGATGGAGAAGCTCGCCGCGCTTGCCCCCGTCTTCGGCAAGCGCCTGGCCGCCCCGGCGACGATGACGGCCGGGAACTCCACCCCGCTGACCGACGGCGCCGCGACCGTGCTGATCGCCGATCGCGCGTGGGCCAAGGCCCGCGGGCTGCCGGCCCTCGCCCGGGTGGTCGACGCCGAGGCTGCGGCCGTGGACTTCGTGCACGGCACCGACGGGCTGCTGATGGCCCCGGTCTTCGCGGTGCCGCGACTGCTCGCCCGCCAGGGCATGACGCTCCAGGACGTCGACCTCGTCGAGATCCACGAGGCCTTCGCCGGCACCGTCCTGGCCACCCTCGCCGCCTGGCGGGACGAGACCTTCTGCCGCGAACGCCTCGGCCTGGACGGGCCGCTGGGCACCATCGACCGCACCAGGCTGAACGTGCACGGCTCCTCGCTCGCCGCCGGGCACCCCTTCGCCGCGACGGGCGGCCGGATCGTTGCCACGCTCGCCAAGGCCCTCGCCGCCCGGGGCCCCGGCAGCCGCGGCCTCATCTCCGTCTGCGCTGCCGGTGGGCAGGGCGTCGTCGCGATCCTGGAGGCAGTGTGACCGACACCTATCTCGACCTCGTCAACAGCGGGTTCACCAAGACGCTGGCCACGCGCCTCGGGCTGCCGAGGCCTGCCGTGCTGCGTCGCCACCGTGCCGGCGAGCCGCTGGTCCCCGGGCCGGTGCTCCTCGTGCACGACGACGCGTCCTCGGCCGCTGCCGATGCGCTCGCCGAGACCATGCTCGGCTGGGACCTGGACGTGCGCCGGCACGCCACGAAGGACGACCGCTTCGGCGCCGTCGTCCTGGTCCTGACCGAGCTGGCCGCACCGGCGCAGCTGCGCGAGCCGATGCTGGCCGTCGGCGCCACGCTGCGCGGGCTGGCCCCCGGCGGGCGGGTCGTCACCGTCTCGCGGACCGCTGCCGAGGCGGGGATCTCCCCCACGATCGCGGCTGCCCGGCAGGGTGTCGACGGGATGCTGCGCTCGCTCGCCAAGGAGCTGCGCGGCGGGGCGACCGGGAACGGGATCGTCCTCGGCGAGGAGGTAGGGCTCGACGCCCCGTCGGTCGCCGGCACGCTGCGCTTCCTGCTCTCGGCGCGCTCGGCCTTCGTCGACGGGCAGCTCCTCACGGTGACGGGTCATGGCGGGGCGATCCCGGCCGACTGGGACCGGCCGCTGGACGGGCAGGTCGCCGTCGTGACGGGTGCCGCGCGCGGGATCGGCGCGGCGATCGCCCGGACGCTCGCGCGGGACGGCGCCTCGATCGTCCTGGTCGACGTCCCGGCGGCAGGGGAGGCACTGGCCGCCGTCGCGAACGAGGTGCGCGGGACCGCCCTGCAGCTCGACATCACCGACGACGACGCCGCTGCGCGGATCCTCGCGCATGTCGTGGCGCGGCACGGCCGGCTCGACCTTCTGGTGCACAACGCCGGCGTGCTGCGGGACAAGCTGCTGGCCAACATGACACCGAAGCAGTGGGACCCGGTGCTCGGGGTCAACGTCACCGCGCCGCTGCGGATCACCTCCGAGGTGCTCTCGTCCGGCACCCTCGGCCCGGCGCCGCGGATCATCTGCCTCGCCTCGACCAGCGGGATCGCCGGCAACCGCGGGCAGACGAACTACGGGGCGTCGAAGGCGGGCGTCATCGGCATGGTGCGAGCCTCGGCCCCCGCGCTCGCCGAGGCGGGCGGGACGATCAACGCCGTCGCGCCCGGGTTCGTCGAGACCGACATGACCGCACGCATCCCGTTCGCCACGAGAGAGCTCGCACGGCGGCTCAACTCGCTCCAGCAGGGGGGACAGCCGCGGGACGTCGCCGAGGCGATCGCCTTCCTTGCCTCACCCCAGGCCGGCGGGGTCAACGGCCAGGTGCTCCGGGTCTGCGGGCAGAACATGGTCGGGGCATGAGCGCCGACCTGCCGGCCCAGGAGCCGTGGGCGACGAACCCGGACCTGGACGACGTCGACACCATCGAGCTCGCCGCCGTGCCGGGGCTCGGCGGGCTGTACGCGCGCGGGCTGGCGGCGTCCGCGAGGCTCGCGGCGGCCCGGCAGACGACGGTGGGCCCGGCGAGCCTGCCGACCACGCACCTCGTCGTGCGCGAGGTCCGAGCCGACGCGGATCGGCTCACGGCCTATCAGCACCTCGTCGGCGAGCCGGGGACGGACGTGCTGCCCGCGGGGTTCGTGCACGTCATGGCGTTCCCGGTGGCGACCGCGCTGATGGTGCGCGAGGACTTCCCGCTGCCCCTGCTCGGGATGGTGCACCTGGCCAACCGGGTCGAGCAGCGCCGCCCGCTGATGCTGGGGGAGAAGCTGGACGTCGTCGTGCACGCCGAGCGCCTGGTCCCGCACCGGGCCGGGGTGAGCGTCGACCTCGTCGTCGACGTGACCGTGGGGCCCGAGGTCGTCTGGCACGGGGTGTCGACCTACCTCGCCGGCGGGATGCACGTGGCCGGCGCCGAGCGACCGGAGCGAGAGCCGAAGCCCGAGTGGACGCCGCCGACGCCGACCGGGCAGTGGCGACTCGCCCCGCACGACGCCCGCCTCTACGCAGCGATCTCGGGGGACCGCAACCCGATCCACTCCTCGAGGATCGGCGCGCGGGTCTTCGGCTTCCCCCGGACGATCGCGCACGGGATGCACACGGCCGCACGCGGGTTGGCCGATGTCGGCGCCGCACGCGGCGGGGCCTTCACCTGGGCGGTCCGGTTCGCGAGGCCCGTCTTCCTTCCGGGGACCGTGGCGACGGCGATCTCACGGGACGAGGGCGGGTTCAGCGTCCAGGGATGGTCGGCCAGGAGCGGGAAGCGGAACCTCACGGTGCGGGTCGAACCCCGACGCTAGGGTGCCGTCGTGAGTGCAGCTGAGCTGGAACCCTTCGTCGGCGAGCTCGAACCCGAGGGCGACTACGAGCTCCTGTCCTTCACCGGCGTCGACCTCAGGGGCGGCACCGCTCAGGACGCCCGCTTCATCGACTGCACCGTCGAGGCAGCGGACCTCGACGAGGTGCACCTGGACCGCGCGCACGTCATCGACACGTCCTTCACCGCCTGCCACGCCGGGACCCTGCATGCGCCGGACGCGCAGTGGCGCGACGTGACGGTCAGCGACTGCCGGCTCGGGGCCGTCCAGGCGCACGGCGCGGTGCTCACCCGGGTGACGATCACCGGCGGCAAGCTCGACTACCTCAACCTGCGCGGCGCCCGGGTGGAGAACCTGCGACTCGTCGGCGTCACGATCGGCGACCTCGACCTGTCGACAGCCCGTGTCGCCGGCCTCGTCGTCGAGGGCTGCCGCGTGCGGCGCCTCGACGTGCAGGGCGCGACGCTCAGCGACGCCGACCTGCGCGGCGCGGAGCTGTCCCGGATCGACGGGCCGGCCGGGCTGAGGGGTGCCCGGATCAGCGAGCAGCAGCTGCTCGAGCTGGCCGCGGTGTTCGCCGCGCACCTGGGGGTCACGGTCGGCTGAGTGCGTCCACTCGGTGTGGTTGCCGGGACCGCGGGCGGTCGGGACCGCGGGCCGTCGGGACCGCGGGCCGTCAGGCCCCGGCGCGGACCGCACCGGGGAGCACGAGCGGTGCCGGCCACTCGAGCAACGGGTGGCCGGTGCCCGACGGCCGGGGTCAGCGCGCGATCCCGAGCCGATCCCGCAGCCCGTCGCGCACGCGCGGCCACTCCTCGGCGAGCACCGAGAAGTAGGCGGTGTCCCCACGGGAGCCGTCGGCGGCGACCCGGTGCCCGCGCAGCACGCCCTCCGCCGTGGCCCCGAGCCGGCCGATCGCCGCGATGCTGCGGGAGTTGCGAGCATCGGCCCGCAGCGCGACGCGATGCATCCCCCACACCTCGAACGCCTGCGTCATGAGCGCGAGCTTGCGGGCGGGGTTGGTCGCCCCGCCCCACCACGCCCGCCCGTACCAGGTGCTGCCGATCTCGCAGCGCTGCTGCGCGGGGACGACGTCGTAGAAGGACGTCGAGCCGCGCGGCTCACCGTCCGGCCCGAGGACGGCGAAGGCGAAGGTGCCGGGGCTCGCGAGCGGCGCATCGATCACCCGGAGGTACTCGGCATCGGTGCGCGGGACGGGCGTCGTCATTCCGGCCCACAGGGCGTCGTCGACCAGCGGGAGGAGGGCGGGGGCGTGCTCGACGGCCAGGGGGACCAGGTGCAGATCGGCGGCGGCCAGGCGGAGCTCGTGCTGCATCTCAGGCCTCCCGGGAGCTCGCAGCACCAGACGGCTCGGGACCACCGGCGGCGCTCCCCGGCTCGCAGGACGAGACGAGCGTCCGGGCGAAGCAGCGCGAACCTGGCTCGTCCGCGTAGCGGCCGAAGTTGGCGATCGGCTCGTAGCCGGCCGAGACGTAGAGCCCGATCGCCTCGGGTTGCTGGACACCGGTCTCCAGGACGAGCCGTCGAAGGCCCCGTGCCACGGCGATGTCCTCCAGGGCGGTGAGGATCAGGCGGGAGAGTCCGTTGCCTCGGAAGGCCGGCGCGACGTACATCCGCTTCAGCTCGGCGACACCCTCGCCCGTCGCCGGCGACTCGCGCAGCGAGCCGCATCCCGCCGCGACGCCGTCGACCCTGGCCAGGACGGTGGCGACCATCTCCGCCGGAGCGAGGACGTGCTCGATGTCCTCAACACCGGCGTAGCGCTCCGCGAGCTCGGCCTGCTGGGCGTCGCGCAGAGCAGCGGTGTCCGGATCGGACCACGGGACCTGGATCAGGGTGGGCTCGGCGCTCATGCGCGCAGCCTACGGACGAGCGTGAGGTGGCCGCGAGGTGCGCCCGCTGCACGTCATCGGCGGGGCGCGACCGCTGTCCGTGGCGCCGGCTGTTCACTGGGCACATGACCCGCATCGCACGCTCCGACCGGTCGCTCGACGTCGCCCCGCTCTGGCGGCTCGCGACCGGTGGCGCCCTCGGGATCGGCCTCGGGATCGCGGTCCCCTGGCCCGGGACGCTGCCGGCCGTGCTCGCCGGCTGGGCCGCGACGGCTGCCGTGTTCGTGGCCTGGACCTGGGCGGCGATCGGCACGATGGACGCCGACGAGACCCGCGCGCACGCGACCCGCGAGGAGCCGACGCGGCCGGGCGCCGAGCTCGTCCTGGTCGCGGCCGCGGTGCTCAGCCTCGGCGGGGTGGCGGGCGTCGTGCTCGGCGGGCACTCGCACGAGGTGCTGCCGATGAGCGCGACCTTGGCTGCGGTGCTGACCTCGTGGGCGGCGATCCACACCGTGTTCGCGATCCGGTACGCACGGCTCTTCTTCACCGACGACGCGCGCGGGATCGACTTCCATCAGAGCGGCCCGCCGCGCTACAGCGACTTCGCCTACGTCGCCTTCACGGTCGGCATGAGCTTCGCGATCTCCGACACCGACCTGGCGTCGTGGCGGATGCGTCGCCACGCGCTGCGGCACGCTCTTCTCTCGTACCTCTTCGGGACCGTCATCATCGCGCTCATCATCAACGTGACCGCCGCGGCCTGAGCCTGCGGTCAGCGAGCACCGTCCCCGAGCTCGAACTCCTGCACGCCCTCGGTGAGACGGGTCGCGACCAGGGACATCTCGTCCACCACTCCGCGCAGCTGATCGACCTGGCTGCGGCCGTTCTCCGCGACGAGGGTCACGCCGGCGAGGTTCTCCGCGATCCCGCGGCTGCCGTCGGACGCCGCCATGAGGTTGCGCTCGATCTCGGTGGTGGTGACGGTCTGCTGCTCGACCATGGCGGCGATCGACGACTGGTGGTCGTTCGCCTCGCTGATGGCGTCGGTGATCCGCTCGATCGCCGTCCCGACCTCCTGGGCGTCGGTGGTGACAGCAGTGAGCACCGGCGCGATGTTCTTGATCGCCGTCGCCGTCTGCCTGGCGAGCTCCTTGACCTCACCCGCGACGACGGCGAAGCCCTGGCCGGCGACCCCGGCGCGCGCGGCCTCGATCGTCGCGTTGAGCGCGAGCAGGTTCGTCTGGTCGGCGATCTGGGTGATCGTGGCGAGCACGGCGGCGATCTGCGCCGTGGACTCGCGCAGCCGGCGCGCCGAGCCGGTCGCCTCGGCGGTGATGAGGACCGCTCGGCCGACCTGGTCCGTCGCGGCGTGGACGTTGCCCGAGACCGACTCGATGGCCGTCCGCATCTCGGTGAGGGCCGCGGTCACGGACTCCATCTCGGCCGAGACGAGGTCGGCGGCCTTGGCCGCCTCGGCCGAGACGCGCAGCGTCTGCGAGGTCGTGCCGTCCACGGCACGGGTCGAGGACTCGAGAGCGCCGCCCGTGGCATGCAGGGCCTGCGCACCCTCGGCCATCCGGGCAAGAGCAGCGCGCATCGCGTGCACGGCGTCCTGGACCGCGACGCCCATCTGCCCGATCTCGTCATGACCCTCCGGAACGACCTCACCGGACAGGTCGCGCGCGGCGACCCTCGTCATGGCTGCGGTGAGGCGACGGACCCGCGCCACGAGGTGCCCGGAGAGCACCATCACGGCAGCGGCGACCGCTGCGATGACGGCGAGCGCGACGAGCACCGAGGTCCGCAGCAAGGACTGGGTCCCTGCGGAGAGCCGGTCGATGGCGGCCATCCGGTCGACGTCCATCCCCCAGACGCCGATCGTCCAGCCCCAGGGCGCGAATCGCGTGATCTCGACGGTCGCTCCGCCGCTCGCCAGCTCGACGTGCACGGTGCCGGCGGCGCCGTCGGCGAGCGCCGACGCGGTGTCGAGGATCGTCTGGCCGAAGGGGGCACCCGCGGCGTCGACGGCGTCGAGCGCGCTCGAGCCCTCGGTGGCTCCGGGCGGCGGCACCATCCAGTTCCCCGCAGAGTCCATGACGGTGACGTACCCGCTCCTGCCGACGACGGTCGAGGCGAGCGTGCTGCGCAACGGTCCGTCCATCTGGGCCTGCGGCATGCCGACGAAGACGGCCCCGACGACCTCGCCGCCGACCTCGATCGGCGCGTAGCCGGTGACGTAGGTCTGCCCCACGACCGTCGCGGTCCCGGTGAAGACCTGGCCGTCGAGCAGGGCGGCGACGACGGCGTTCGGCGACCCGTCGGCCATCGTCGCCGGGATGTAGGTGCCGATCGCCCGGGCACCGTCGGCGGTCTGCACGGAGGTCGCGACGCGGAGCATGTCGCCGCTGCCGACCTTCTGGAAGACCGTGACGGACTCCCCGAGCAGGTCGGCTATGTCGTCGACGACCGGGGTCCGCACGGCGATGTCGCGGTTCTGACCGATCCAGGTCCCGCCGAACAGCAGCTGCGGGAGCGAGACCTCGGTGGAGGCCTTCGTGAACTGGTCGACGGCTGTCCACGAGACGGGGGCGCCGAAGGTCACGGCGCCGGCGTCGTCGGCGAACCGCTGGGCGACCCGCAGGTCGGCCTTCATCCGGTCCGTGAGGGTCGTGACCTGCGTCGCGACGAGGACCGCCGACTGCTGGGCCGTGGTCGCCAGGGCGTCGTCGGCCAGGGCCGCGACGTCACGACTGGCGCCGGCCGCGAGCCGGTTCACCTGCCAGGCCGTGAGCCCCGTGAGGAGGGCGGCCGTGAGGACGACCACGCTCAGCCCGGCGGCGACGAGCTGCCCCCGCAGCCCGAGCCGCC
>JBBRGX010000058.1:0-15740 GCA_038223605.1 Actinomycetales bacterium
GCCGCGAGCGCCACGCTCAGGGCGACCAGCGAGATGATGCCCTGGGCCCGGCCGTGCTTCCACAGGGCGAGGGCGAGGCCGGCCGCGAAGAGGGGGACGATCACCGGCAGGGGGACCACCCAGGACAGGTCCTGCATCAGCGGGCACCCCCGTCCGCACGAGCGTCGCCGTCCGCGTCGGTCTCGTCACGCATCTCGGCGGCGGCCTCGTCGAGGCTGAGCTCCCCGCCGTCCGCGTCGACGTCCTCGTAGGCGGCGCGATCCTGCGCCGCGCGCCGTGCGACCCGGCGGTCCTCGAGGTCGTCCTGGACCTCGTCGTGCTCGTTGAGCTGCCATGACCGGTAGGCGAGCGCCAGCAGGAAGGCCGTCATCCCGAGCGTGATGACGATCGCGGTGAGCACCATCGCCTGCGGGAGCGGGTCGGCCATCTGCCCCTCGGCGGTGCGGCCGACGATCGGCGGCCCGCCTGCGGCCCCGCCGGCGACGAGGAAGAGCACGTTGATGCCGTTGCCGAGGACGACGACGCCGAGCAGCACCCGGGTGAGGGTTCGCTCGAGCATGAGGTAGACCCCGACGGCGACCAGCACCACGACGACGGCGACGAGCACCAGGCTCGGGGACATGTCCCTCATCGGCGCACCCCCGGCTCCTGCGGCTCGACGAGAGCCGAGCCGGCCGGCTCCAGGTCCGCGTCCGGGCCGTCGTCCTCGTCGGCCGAGCCGTCGAGGTGCCGGTCGATCTCCGCGCCGAGGCTGCGCAGGATGTCGAGCACCAGCCCGACGACCACCAGCAGCACCCCGACGTCGAAGAAGAACGAGGTGACGAGCTTCACCTGCCCGAGCAGCGGGAGGGTCACCTCCAGGATCGTCGACTCGAGCACGGCGCCGCCGACGAGGAGCGCCAGGAGCCCGACCCCGGCGGAGAGGAAGAGCCCGGTGCCGAGCAGCAGCCCGGGGTGCACGGGCGCGGCCTCACCGAGCTCGTAGCGGCCGCCGGCGAGGTAGCGCACCGCGAGCGCGATGCCGATGACGAGGCCGGCAGCGAAGCCGCCACCCGGGGCGTTGTGCCCGGAGAACAGCAGGAAGACGGCGAAGACCACCATCGTGTGGAAGAGCAGCCTCGTCGCGATCTCGAAGATGACCGATCGCCGCTCCGGGGCCAGGGTGCTCCCCCCCGAGAGCCACTCGCTGTGCCGGCGCGGCTCGCGTCCGGCGGCGCGCGTGCGCTCCTGGCGCTCGACGGCCGCCCGTCGCAAGGGCGCCATCGCATCGACCGAGGCGCGCCACACGGCCCGCTCGCCCGCCGCGCCGCTGCGCAGGATCGCCCCGCTGCGACGGCTCAGGAAGATCAGTGAGGCGACCCCGGTCGCGGCGACCAGGAGCACCGCGATCTCGCCCATGGTGTCCCAGGCCCGGATGTCCACCAGGGTCACGTTGACGACGTTCTTCCCGCCGCCGTAGGTGTACGCCTCGGCGGGGAAGTCGACGGAGACCGGCGGATGGATCCGCGCCGTCGGCATGATGAGGGCCGCGGCGCCGACGGTCAGCCCGACGGCGATCCCCACGGCGAGCCGCACCCACCGGCCGGCGGCGAGCGGACGGACCGAGAAGTAGGACGGCAGCCGACGCAGCACCAGCACGAAGACGACGAGCGTGACCGTCTCGACGAGCACCTGGGTCAGCGCGAGGTCCGGGGCACCCTGCAGCAGGAAGAGCGTCGCGACGCCGAAGCCGCTGATCCCGAGCAGGACGACGGCCTTGAGCCGGCGGCGCGCGCGGGCCGCCAGCACGGCACCGGTCACCGCGACCGCCCCGGCGACCAGCTGGGTCGGCATGTCCCACAGCCGTACCTGGTCCAGGCCCGGCAGTCGTGTCCCGGTGAGCATCGCGCCGCCCGCCGACACGACCATCACCAGGAGGATCGTGCCGAGGTACAGCGGCAGCGATCCACGCTGGGTGAACGCGGTCACATCGGCTGCCACGTCGTCGAGGCGGCGCATCGAGCGGCGGTAGAGCCGGTCGGCGTCGGGCGGGGCAGGACGTCGCGCCTGCCAGCTCTCGACCGCCGAGCGCCCGGCGAAGAGCAGACCACCGCCGGCGAGGACCAGCAGGGTGAGGCCGAGGGCCGGGGTGAAGCCACCCCACAGCGTCAGGTGGCCCTTCTCGCCCGGCAGGGTCGCCGCCCAGGGGCCGAGCACGCGCTCACCGACCGCAGGGACGAGCCCGGCCAGCAGGCCGAGCACGCCCAGCACCACCACCGGGGCGACGAGAAGCGGAGCCGGCCGGTGCACGAGGGTGGCGGCGGCGGCCGGGGCCACCCGCTTCGCACCGAACGCCCCCCACCAGAGGCGCAGCGAGTAGGCGACGGTCAGCATCGAGCCCACCACGACCGCCGCGAGCACCACCCGGCCCGGAGCGGTCGGCTCGTGCCACAGCGCGTCGAGGGCCGCCTCCTTGGCGACGTATCCCGCGAACGGCGGGAGACCGATCATCGAGGCCGTCGCCAGCCCGGCGGCCGCCGCCGTGACCGGGAGCGACCGACCGATCCCGCTCAGCCTCCGCAGGTCACGCGTCCCGGTCGCGGCGTCGACCACGCCCACCGCGAGGAAGAGCGTCGACTTGAACAGGGCGTGCGCCCCGAGCATCGCGATCCCCGCAAGGGCCACCGCACGCGAGCCGTACCCGACGAGCACGATGAGCAGCCCGAGCTGGCTGATGGTGCCGAAGGCGAGGACGAGCTTGAGGTCGTGCTGCCGAAGCGAGCGGTAGCCGCCGAGCAGCAGGGTCGCCGAGCCGAGGCCGAGCACCACGACCTGCCACTCGAGCCGGTCGCCGAAGGCCGGGGCGAAGCGCGCCACGAGGTAGACGCCGGCCTTGACCATCGCGGCCGCGTGCAAGTAGGCCGAGACGGGCGTCGGCGCGGCCATCGCCGAGGGCAGCCAGAAGTGGAAGGGCACGAGCGCCGACTTGCTCACGGCGCCGACGAGCAGCAGCACGACGGCGACCGAGACGGCCGTCCCGCTCGGCGGCGCCGCGAGGATCGCGGAGATCCGGTACGTGCCTGCCGCGTGCCCGAGGATCAGCAACCCGACGAGCATCGCGAGGCCGCCGGCCGTGGTGACGATGATCGCCTGCATCGCCGCGCGACGGGAGGCCTTGCGGTCCGCGTAGTGCCCGATGAGCAGGTAGGAGGTGACCGTGGTCAGCTCCCAGAAGACGTAGAGCATGACGAGGTCGTCGGTGGTGACCACGCCGAGCATCGACCCGGCGAACGCGACGAAGACCCCGCTGAACCGGCCGAGCCCGCCGGCCTTCGGGGAGAAGTAGGCGGCGCAGTACACCAGGACGACAGCGCCGATCCCACCGACGAGCAGCACCATCAGCCACGACAGGCTGTCGAGCCGGAAGGCCAGGTCGAGCCCGAGGCTCGGCACCCAGGACCTGAGCTCCGTCGGTCCCTGGCCGCGCGTCACGGCGCCGGTGTGCGCCAGGGCCCAGACGACGGCCGCAGCCGGGGCGAGCGCGAGGAGGAGGAAGCCGCGTCGGCCGCCCCACCGCAGGACGAGGGGCGCGACGAGGCTCACCAGGAGGTGGAGAGCCAGCAGCAGCAGCACGTCCGGTCCGTCCGTTCGGGGGCGGGTGGGCGGTTCTTGCCGAGGTGAGAGTCTACCGGGGAGGCGGCTCGCGGTGCGTTCCGACCGAGCTGGCACCTGGCCCATGGACTCCGCGGTGAGGTCGCCCGGGCGTCCGACGCGGGCCACCGGCTACCGTGACCTCCGTGTCGACCCTCCAGATCGTCGCCCTCGTGCTCGCCGTCCTGGCGACCGTCGTCGGCGTCAGCGTCTTCGTCCTCGGCGCGCGCGCCATCGTGCGGACGGTCGCCCTCGGGCGCCCCGCGCCGGGCCGGACCACCGAGCCGTGGCGCCGGACCTGGCTCGTGCTGCGGCTGCTTCTCGGGCACGGGCGCTTCCAGCACCGGGCGGGCGTCAAGGCAGCGCACTGGGCCGTGATGCTCAGCTTCCCGATCCTCTTCCTCACGCTGGTCAGCGGGTACGGGCAGATCGTCGACCCGCACTACTCGCTACCGTTGATCGGCCACTGGCCGCCGGTGGAGTGGCTGACGGAGATCTTCGCCTGGCTCAGCCTGGTCGGGATCCTGCTGCTGATCGTGGTGCGCCAGCGCAGCCACCCGCGGCGTGGTGCGGCGGCGGTCTCGCGCGTCTCGGCGGCAGGCGGGTCAGCGCCGCAGGGCGCGCGCGCCTCGCGGTTCTTCGGGTCCAACGCCGGGCAGGCCTCCTTCGTCGAGGCCGTGGTGCTCGGGGTCGTCGTCGCAGTGATCCTGCTGCGCGGGCTGGAGTCGGTGCTCGCCGCGCCGTACTGGATGGCGACCACGTCGGCGGGCCTGACCGTCACGTCGGCGGCTGTCGACCCGACGGATCCCGCGATCCTCGCGCACTTCCCGCTGACCGCGTGGATCGGCGGGCTGCTCGACGGCGCCTCGATCGCGGGGATCGAGAACGCGATCGTCCTCACAGCGCTCGCCAAGATCGTGCTGTCGATGACGTGGATGTACGTCGTCGGACGCCGCCCGGCGATGGGCGTCTCCTGGCACCGCTTCCTCGCGGTCGTCAACGTCTGGGCGCGCCGCGACACGAACGGCAAGCCGGCGCTCGGCCCGCTCGCCCCCGTCACGGCCGGCGGCAGGCCCGTCGACCTGACCGAGCTCGAGGAGATCCCTGACGACCTGCGCCTCGGCGTCGGCGCGATCGAGGACTTCACCTGGAAGGGCCTGCTCGACTTCTCCACGTGCACCGAGTGCGGGCGCTGCCAGGAGCAGTGCCCAGCCTGGAACACCGGCAAACCGCTGTCCCCGAAGCTCGTCGTCATGGCGCTGCGCGACCACGCCTACGCCTCGGCGCCCTACCTGCAGGCGGCCGCGAACCACTCGACCGAGCCCGCGGGGCACACGAGCACGACGGGGCACGTCCCCTTGACGATCGGCCGCACCGCGGCCGGGACACCGTCGGCCGGCACCGCACCGGGCGCCACGACCGGCTCGCACGCCACGATCGACGTCCTCACCCTCGTCGGCGACGTGATCGACCCGCAGGCGCTGTGGGACTGCACGATGTGCGGGGCCTGCGTGCAGCAGTGCCCGGTCGACATCGAGCACGTCGACCACCTCGTGGACCTGCGCCGCAACCAGGTGCTCGTCGCCTCGACCTTCCCCGCCGAGCTCGGCGCGATGTTCACCAAGATCGAGAAGCGCGGCAACCCCTGGGGGCTGCCCGCGCGCCAGCGCCTGGCCTGGGCCAAGGACCTGCCCTTCGAGGTCCCCGTCATCGGCGTGGACCTCGAGGACGCGAGCACCGTCGACCACCTCTTCTGGGTGGGCTGCGCCGGGGCCTACGACGACAACGCCAAGCGGACCACCCGCGCCGTCGCCGAGCTGATGGACCAGGCGGGGGTCAGCTTCGCGGTGCTGGGCGACGGCGAGACCTGCAGCGGCGACCCGGCTCGCCGGGCAGGCAACGAGGCGCTCTTCCAGATGCTCGCCAGGACGAACATCGAGACCTTCGGGCAGGCCAAGGTCACGCGCATCGTCGTGACCTGCGCACACTGCTTCAACACGCTGCGCCGGGAGTACCCGCAGCTCGGCGGGGTGTACGAGGTGCTGCACCACACCGAGCTGCTCGAGCAGCTGGTCGCGGACGGGCGGCTCGTCCCGGTGCCGCAGGCGGACCGCGCGTCGGGCGCCGACGGGCTCGCGGCGGGCACCGTCACGTACCACGACCCCTGCTACCTGGGCCGGCACAACGAGGTCTACTCCCCGCCCCGCGAGCTGCTGCGGGCCAGCGGCGCCCGCGTCGCCGAGATGCCGCGCACCAAGGAGCGCTCGTTCTGCTGCGGCGGCGGCGGGGCGAGGGTCTGGATGGAGGAGACGACGGGCACCCGGATCGGCTCCGAGCGCGCCCGCGAGGCCGTCGCGACGGGGGCCGACGTGATCGCGACGGGCTGCCCGTTCTGCACGGTGATGCTCACCGACGGGGTCGCCGCCCAGCCGGGTGAGGGCGGGCCGCAGGTGGTCGACGTCGCTCAGGTGCTGCTCGACGCGGTGCGCCCGCGCGACTGAGCGGGGGGACCGGCCGCTCGGCCGGCCGCTCGACCTGCGCCGGGCCCGAGCCTCAGAGGTCGACCGGATCGACGATGAACCCCATCTGGTCGGTGATCTCCCCGGCGACCGCAGCGTGCAGCGACCGCGCCACCGCGTTGACCAGGGGCGCCGCCCGGCCGCGGGCCACGCGGTGGGCCATCGACGGGCTCTCCGCCTCCAGCTCGCCGAGGTCCTCCGGCTCCCAGGTCACGCGGTACGCCACCGCGCCGTGCCTCGCCCACGGGACACCGGCGAGCGACTGGGGGATCTCCGTCTCCCCGGCGACCTGGACCGCGAGCATCCCGTCGACGTCGAGGTCCGCGAGCAGGCCGAAGGAGCTCGGCGGCGCCGGGTTCGCGAGGGCCAGCAGGTCCCGCTCCTCCGCTGCCGCGTGCAGGGCGGCGCGCTCGCGCGGGTCGAGGTCCTCCGCCCCGATGACCGGGATGGCCCCCGTCCCGGCGGGCGGTCCCTGCCACGGCGTCCCGACCTCGTGTCGAGCGCGCGGCACCGCCTGACGCACCACGGCGAGCGCCGCCTCGGGACCGAGCCAGATGTCGGACCAGACGATGAGGTCGACCGCTGCCGCCGGGTCCGGGACCAGCACCGTCGCCGCACCCGTCGCCCCCGGCGCGATCCGGACGGCACCTCCCAGTCGCCGCGCCGCCGCAACCAGCCAGGAGACCACCCGGCCCTCCTCGCGGACGGGCAGGCCGTCGGGGAAGGCGCGCCCGATCCCGTCGCGGTCGCCGGCGCCGGGCCACGGCGCCTCACCCCGCTCGACGGGAGCCCGGAGCACCCAGACGAGACCGGCTCCGCTCGGCAGACCGAGCGCGCCGGCCATCGGCCGGTCGAGCTGGAAGGGTCCGTGCAGGGAGCTGTGCCGCGAGAGGCGGAGCACGGTGGGCGACGGTCCCTTGCCGCGGCCCCGACGGGTCACCGGCGCGGACGCGTCGTCCTCCCAGGCGGCGGCGACGAATCGGCTGGCCGCGAGGACCTCGACCTCCTCCGCGGGGACGTCCGCAGCGAGCGCGAGCAGGTGAGCCGTCGCTGCCTGCTGTGGGTCGAAGGGGTGGCCTGCCATGCAGCGAGCCTAGGTCGATCGTGTTGCGGCCACGCTACGGACCGCGGCGGCGCCTCAGACGCTCGTGCGGTGGAAGTTCTGGAACGACCGCGAGGCCGTCGGGCCGCGCTGGCCCTGGTACCGCGAGCCGGCGGCGCCGGAGCCGTAGGGGGCCTCGGCGGGAGAGGACAGCCGGAAGAAGCACATCTGCCCGATCTTCATCCCCGGCCAGAGCTTGATCGGCAGCGTCGCGACGTTCGAGAGCTCCAGGGTCACGTGCCCGGTGAAGCCCGGGTCGATGAAGCCGGCGGTCGAGTGCGTGAGCAGCCCGAGCCGGCCGAGCGAGGACTTGCCCTCCAGCCGCGCCGCGACGTCGTCGGGCAGCGTGACGGACTCGTAGGTGGAGCCGAGGACGAACTCGCCGGGGTGCAGCACGAACGGGTCGTCGCCCTCGGGCTCGACGAGCCGGGTGAGGTCGGGCTGGTCCTCCGCCGGGTCGATGACGGCGTACTTGTGGTTGTCGAACAGCCGGAAGAAGCGGTCGAGCCGCACGTCGATGCTCGACGGCTGGATCATCGTCGGCTCGTAGGGGTTCAGCTCGATGCGTCCGGAGTCGAGCTCGGCACGGATGTCACGGTCGGAGAGCAGCACGTGGTCACGCTAGCGGGCCGGGTGGCACAGCGGGAGCCGTGTCCGGTTCACCGGTGACCGGCGGGCCCGCGGTACCGGCTCGGGTCCTTGCGGTAGGCGGTGAAGACGTCGCTGAGGTTGCCGAAGACGTGGTCCCGCCCGAACTTGTCGAGCAGGCCGTAGGTCGCGAGCGAGGCGAGCAGCGCGGGGTCGGCGCGCGTGATGCCGAAGTGGGCCTCGTGCGCGTGCACGAAGTCGATCAGGCCGTCCAGGGCGAGGCTCGCGGAGTAGTCGGCGTCGACGATCGAGGAGCAGTCGAGCACGAGCAGCCGGACCGGGTCGGGAGCTTGCTGGACGACCCCCTCGACGTCGTCGGCGAAGCGGTGCGCGTTGGCGTAGAACAGGTCGGCGTCGTACCGGAAGACGACGAGCCCCGGAAGGCTCTGCACCCCTGGGGCGGCCGGCCGGTAGACGGGCTGACCGCCCTCGTCGACGCTGACGACGAAGTTCTTCGGGTGATACTGGCGACGGACGAGCTCCAGCACGGAGAGCACGACCGCGAGCAGGATCCCCTGCTCGACCCCGATCCCCACCACCGCTGCCGCCGTGGTGCAGGCGATGACGAACTCGCTGCGCCGTCGCGCCCAGAGGTTGCGCAGCCCGCGCAGGTCGATCAGCCCGACGCCGATGAGGAAGACGATCGCCGAGAGCGCGGCCCTCGGCATCAGCGCGAGGACCCCGGTCGCGACGAGCAGCACCAGCAGGACGACGGCCGACATCGTGAGGTTGGCCACCTGCGTCCGGCCCTTCTGCTTGTCGAGGATCTCCGTCTTCGTCGGGCTGCCGTTGACGACGAAGGTCCCCGAGAGCCCGGCGGCGAGGTTCGCGACCGAGAGCCCGAGCAGGTCCTGGTCGATGTCGACCTTGCGGCCGTGCCGCAGCGCGAAGCTGCGCGAGGTCGCCGCGCTCTGCGCGAGCACGAGGACGGCACAGGAGACGGCGATGCCGAGCACCGTCGGGACCTCGGCCCAGGTCACGCCGCGCGGGAGCCCGAGGCGCGGCAGGCCGCCGCTGACCGTCCCGACGAGGCCGACCCCGTGCGAGCCGAGGTCGAGCAGGCTCGCGGCGACGATCGCCAGGGTGACGGCGACGATCGCGCCGGGCATGCGCGGGGCGAAGCGGCGGAAGCCGAGGATGAGCGCGAGGGTGCCGCCACCCACCGCAAGCGTCGTCAGGCTGGTGCGCGGGAGGCCCGTGAGCACTCCCCACTGCTCGGCGAACCACGACCCCGTCGTGCCGTCGATGCCGAGAAGGGCCGGGACCTGGCCGGTGAGCACCTGGATCCCGACCCCGGTGAGGAAGCCGATCAGCACCGAGGAGCTGAGGAAGTCGCCGAGGAAGCCGAGGCGCAGCAGGCGCGCGAGCAGCAGCAGCCCGCCGCAGACCAGCGCGATCATGCTGCACCAGGCGAGCCACTCGGGGGACCCGGGGGTGACGCCAGCGACGGCGAGACCCGTCAGCCCGGCGGCCACGACGGCGGCCGTCGCGGAGTCCGCACCGACGACGAGCAGCCGCGAGGAGCCGATCAGGGCGAAGAGCACCGTCGGCAGCAGGATCGTGTAGAGCCCGGTGACCACGGGGGTGTGGATGATCGAGGTGTAGCCCATCACCTCGGGGATCGCCACGGCGGCGAGGGTGAGGCCGGCCAGGACGTCGCCCGTCCACCACTCGCGCCGGTAGCCGCGCACGGGGCGCGGGACCAGGTTCACGGTTGTGCGTCGGCCGAGGCGATGGCGCCCGGCGCGGCCACCCCGATCTCGGTCCAGGAGACCAGGCGGCAGGGGATGTCGGTGTTCTCGTCGACCTGGTAGCTCGCGCACACGCGGTGGTAGCCGTCGGCGACCTGGAGCGGGCGTCCCTCGACGAGGTCACCGCGGACGAGCAGGACGGGCGAGAGCGCCGTCCCCTTGGTGATCTTGTGCAGGTCGGCGCGCACGTGCGGGTTGTCGTCGCTCAGCAGAGGGAGGCCGGCCGCCCGCAGGATGTCCTTGGCCTTGGCATGAGTCGTCGGCGTGCCCCGCAGCGCGGCCACGAGGGCCTCGACCTCCGCCGGCCCGGCGATCAGCCCGAGGTAGGACGCCGCTGCCGGGAAGTCGTGCTCCTCCGGCTCGGAGATCCACAGCACATCGCTCATGCCTGCATCCTCCTCGTGCCGTGGGCTGCGCTCACGCGCGGGGAACCAGACGGATGCCGGGAAGCTCCGGTGCCGGCAGGGCGGCGCCCGGATAGCCGGTCACGACCCCGAACCGGTGACCTCCGTCGTCGAGCTCGGCCTGCCAGTCGGCGCGCGCGGCGGCGATCTCCTCGTGGGTGCTGCCGAGAAAGTTCCACCACATGACGATCGGCTCGCCGAAGGGCGGGCCGCCGAGCAGCATGACCCGCGCCGGGCCGAGGGCGGCGCGCGAGGTCAGCGACCGCACGGTCAGGCGCTCGGCACCGGGCGGGAGGTACGCGAGCTCGCCGCGCTCGACCCGCACCCCGTCGACCTCGACCGGACCCGCATCGACCAGGACCCCGTGCTCGAACGCCGGGTCGACGGGCAGGGTGAGCGCGCCGTCGAGCACCAGCTCGGCGCCGAGCAGCGGGGTCGCCGTCGCGATCGGCGAGGCCGAGCCCGCGAGGGTGCCGAGGAACACCCGCAGCACCCCGCCCGGCAGCTCGAGCGGTGGCGGCGCGTAGTGGTCGAAGGCAGGTTCCCTCCCCCGTGCGTGGGCCGGGAGCACCGTCCACAGCTGGACCCCGTGCAGCACCGTCGTCGCGGCCGTCGAGACCTCCGAGTGCGCGATCCCCCGACCCGCCGTCATGAGGTTGAGCTCGCCCGGCCGGACCATCGCGTGGGTGCCGAGGCTGTCGCGGTGCTCGACCTCCCCGGTGAACAGCCAGCTCACGGTCTGCAGCCCGGTGTGCGGGTGCGGCGGGACGACCATCCCTCCGGTCACCGCCACGTCGTCCGGCCCGTAGTGGTCGGCGAAGCACCAGGCACCGATGAGCGAGCGGCCACGCTGAGGGAGGGTCCGACGGACGGTCATCGCACGCAGGCCGCCGAGCGGGACGTCGCGGGGGGTGACGATCTCGAGGCCCTGCGGGCCGCGGCGCTCGATCCCGCGTGGTGCAGCCGTCGCCGGGTCGGTGAAGGTGCTCATCGGTTCCTCCTGCCCTCGACGACCACGGGGCGATCCCGCCTCGTCATCCTCACCCGAACGGCGTGCCTCGGCCAGTCCCCTGCGGGAGCACGTCGCCGCGCTCGCCCCGTACCCTCATCCCATGACCGAGCCAGCCGCCACGCCCGACGAGGCCACCCGTTCCGTCGTGCGCGACGACGCCACCTCCCGCTACGTCCTCAGGCTCGACGACCGCGAGGCCGGGCAGGCGGAGTTCATCCTGGACGAGGGCAAGGTCCTGTTCACGCACACCGACATCGCCAAGGACTCCGGCGGGAGCGGGCTCGGGACGTTCCTGGTCCGCGAGGCGCTCGCCGATGTCCGCGAGCGCGGGCTGAGCGTCGTCCCGGTGTGCACGTTCGTCGCCGCGTACGTGCGACGGCACCCCGACGAGGCGGAGCTCGCGGAGTCCTGACGCCAGGTATGATCGTGGCCGCACGTCGGCCCCGGCCGCGTTCGCGGGTGTAGTTCAGTGGCAGAACTTCAGCTTCCCAAGCTGATAGCGCGGGTTCGATTCCCGTCACCCGCTCCATAGTGAACGTGCAGGTCAAGGGCTTTCTCTTGTGCCGCTCGATCGCCCACAGGTACTCTCGAACCCTCGGCACGGGCCATTACGGGCCATTACGAGTTGGGGGGCACTGTGGCCAACCGGAAGGGACGGCGCCTCTTCGGGTCCATCCGCAAGAGGCCCTCGGGCCGCTGGACGGTGCGCGTGCCCATCCCGGACAGCGGCGGCAAGACCCGGTCGATCGGCACGTTCCCGACCAAGAGAGCCGCCGAAGACGCGCTGGCGATCGAGCGCGGCTCCATCGTCACCGGGACCTGGGTGGACCCCGACCGCGGAGCGGTGAGCCTCGGCGACTACGCGGCGACGTTCATCGCCACCAACGGGTATCGCGAACGGTCCCGTGCGCTGAACGAACGACTCCTCGCCCAGTGGATCACGACAACCCAGTTCATCACCGTCGGTGCGAGTCGCCACGCGATCGCCCTGGGACATCGGCCGCTGTCCTCGATCACGGCTCAGGACGTCCGACTGTGGCACGCTGCGGTCGCCGCCGAGTCACGTCGGCGCGCCGCAGCGCGACATGAGCGGGCTGCGACGTCTCCCAAGGCCGTGAACGCCACGATTCGCGCATGGGCCGAGGACGCGGGCGTCGCCGTCGCCGCCACCGGGCGCATCCCGGCAGCGGTCCGAGTCAGCTGGGAGGCCGCCGGCGGCCGCATGGCGCTGGTCGTCGATCTCCCGCCGACTGCAGGCGCGACCGAGGCCGCACAGGTGTACCGGCTGCTGCACGCAGTTCTGGAACGCGCTCGCCGAGACGGCCTCATCAGGGAGAACCCGGCGACCATCCGGGGCGCGGGGGCCGTGGCGACGCTCGAACGCACTCCCGCGAGCGTGGCCGAGCTGCGGATCGCCGCGGGTGCCATGCCCGCGCGCTATCGAGCCGCCGTGTGGGTCGCAGCCCTGACCTCTGTCCGTAGCGGCGAGCTGTTCGCGCTTCGCCGACGCGACTGGGACCCGAAGCGACACACGCTGCGCATCGAGCGGGCCGTCGAGCTCGAGGCCGCCGACGACTCGTTCGGCCAAGTCAAAGCGTCGGCGTCACTGCGCACAGTCGTCGCGCCCAAGCTGGCCGCAGCGGCGCTGGAGGAGCACCTCGAGAAGTTCACCGCCAAGGCACCCGAGTCGTTGATCTTCACGACCTCGACCGGCGGAATCATCTATCCCGACCGGATCGGCAAGCACTGGACCCGGGCGCGCGCTGCGGCGGGTCGCGACGACCTCCGGTGGCACGATCTGCGCCACACCGGGCAGAGCATCGCAGCCGCCGCGGGTGCCGGCATCAAGGAGCTGCAGGCTCGGGCGGGGCACTCCACTACGACGGCCGCCGTCCGCTACCTCCACAGCGTCCAGGACGGCGACCGGCGGGTGGCGGCGGCGATGGACGAGCTCGTCGCCCGCGAGGACGCGTCAGGCGATCACTCGTAGCCACGTCTCCCGGCCGAGGGAGTCGACCCGGACGGGTCGGGCAGCCGGCATGGTGCAGGCGTCGATGAGGCGATCCGCCGTGGACTGCCGGACTCGGATCGACCGCCCGATGGAGACCACCTCGACACGGCGTTGCTCCATCAGGGAGCGCGCCTGCCGCTCGGAGATGCCCAGGTAGGCCGCCAGCTGCACGCGGTCGAGCAGCGGGTCCGGGTTCGCGACGGCAACGTGGTCGCGTGCAACCTCGACGAGCCTGGGCTCATCCTCTGGATGGTCCGCCATGACGTACGACCCGCGAGTAGTCACCGCGCGCCTCCCTGGTCCTGCGTGTGCCGTCTCCAGTTCCGAAGGCGCGATGCGGCCGTCGGGTGATCACGATGCCTGCATGGTCACCACGGCGGGCCAGCGAGTCCACCGCGCCCACCCGCTACGTCACGAGTTGAGGCGCGCGATCCCTCTGCACGTGAGCAGCCCGAGAGTTGCGCGGCGACGTCGGGAGTGGCTCTCCGCTCCGTCCCTACGCGAACACCACCGCGACCCGCGCACGTACGTGGACGCAGCAGGTCCTCGGCGGAGCCGCGGACGGAGCTCTTGACGATCTGACGCACGCAGTTCGCCTCCAAGTATCCGGGCCGTCCGGGAGGGAGTCTCCCAACGCCGACGACGTTGGCCGTCACTGCAGGTCCCTACGCCGACCCGGGCCCCGACTACTACACCCGGCTCAACCCCGACAAGACCCACAACCGTGCCCTAAACCAGCTCCGCGCCATCGGCCACGACGTCACCACTGACCCCGCGGGCCACCACCAACCCGCTCACCCAGTGAATCTTCGCGTGAGTAGGGCCTTCGCGTCTCACGACCCACACCCAGCCCCGACCTCACCGGCGGATCCGGGCTCAGTGCCGTGGTCGATGACCTCCGCCCCGCACGGCACCGTGCAGTCCGGCGTCCTGGCCCGGTTGCTGGCCCCGCACCGGGGCATCACCCGCAAGCGCGTGACACTGCTCTACCGGCCGATCGACCCCGCCCGGGCGGCGGCGATCGTCGAGTCCGACCTGCGGGCCGCCGAGTTCGCCCAGACCTCGACCGCCAAGCCCTCGGCGCGCGACAGCGTCGCGGTGCGGGCCGCAGCCGCCACCGCCAGTGAGGAAGCGGCCGGCGCCGGCCTGGTGAACTTCGGCCTGCTCCTCACGGCCAGCGTCCTGGACCCGGCGGGCCTGCCCGAAGCACGGGTAGCGGTCGCGAACCTCGCGGCGACCGCACGCCTACGCCTGCGCCCGGTCTACGGGTCCCAGGACAGTGCCTTCGCCGCGGCGCTGCCGCTCGGCCTGGTCCTACCCCGGCACCTGAAGGTCCCGGTCGAGCTCAGGGAACGCCTGTGAGGGCCGGACGGCACACCACACCGGCACCGGTGCGCCCGATGCGCCCGACGATGCGCGGGTGGCTCGGGCGCGGGGCCGGGGAAGCGTTCATGGTGCAGGCGGCCGATGAGTGGCGCGGTACGAGCGTCCAGGTCTGCGGCCTGTGGCCGTACGCGGTCGGCTCGGGCAGCCCCATGGTCGGGGCGCCGTTGGGACGGCACGAGCAGACCGGTGCCACGGTCTGCTACGACCCGATCAGCTGGTTCCAGCGTGCTCAGCTGATCTCCAACCCGTCCGCGTTCGTGTTCTCCAAACCCGGCCTGGGTAAGTCGACGCTGATGCGCCGGATGGCCACGGGCCTGGCCGGGTACGGGGTCATGCCGCTGGTCCTGGGTGACCTGAAACCGGACTACGTGGACCTGATCGAGGCCCTGGGTGGGCAGGTCATCACCCTGGGCCGCGGCCGCGGCTACCTCAACGTCCTCGACCCGGGCGAGGCGACGCAGGCCGCGCAGCGGCTGACCGGGACGGCGCGCACCCAGCTGTTGGCCGACGCGCACGGCCGCCGGCACACGATGGTCGCCGCCCTGATCACGATCATGCGCGGCAACCCGCCCGGGGACCGTGAGGAGACGATCATCGACCGGGCCCTGAAGGTCCTGGACGACCGGCACGTCGGGACGCCCGTGCTGGGCGACCTTCTTGAGGTGATCCGCAGCGCACCCGAGCAGGTGCGCTCGGTCGCCTTGGACCGTGGCTCGGACCAGCGCTACGGGGAGATCACCGAGGACCTGGAGGCGTCCCTGATCGGCCTGGTCGGTGGCGGGCGCCTGGGCGAGACGTTCTCCCAGCAGACGACGAACCCGATGCGCCGCGATCGGCCCGTGGTCTATGACGTCTCGGCGATCGACGACTCCGAGGGCGACCTGCAGGCCGCCGCCCTGCTGGCGTGCTGGTCCGCGGGCTTCGGGTCGGTCACCGTCGCGGACTCCCTGGCCACCGCCGGCCTAGAACCCCGCCGGCACTACTTCGTGATCCTGGACGAGCTGTGGCGCGCCCTGCGCTCGGGCAAGGGCATGGTCGACCGCGTCGACGCCCTCACCCGCCTGAACCGGCAGCGCGGGGTGGTCATGGCGATGGTCTCCCACACGATGAGCGACCTGCTGGCGCTACCCAGCGAAGAGGACCGGCTCAAGGCCGCCGGGTTCGTCGAACGCTCCGGCATGGTCATCTGCGGTGGCCTGCCACCGGCGGAGATGCCGAAGCTGAACTCGGCGATCCCGCTGTCGCGCGCCGAGCAGGACATGCTCGTGGGCTGGTCC
>JBBRGX010000059.1:0-15599 GCA_038223605.1 Actinomycetales bacterium
CCCCCGCGCGCCAGGCCGAGCGCCTCGCAGCCCTCGGCGTGCGGTCGGTCGTCATCACCCTCGGCGCCGCCGGCGTCCTGGGGATCGACGACGGCCGCGCGTGGTCTCTCCCGGCGCGTCGGGTCGAGGCGCGCGACTCCACCGGCGCCGGTGACGCCTTCGTCGGCGCGCTCGCCGTGGGCCTCGCGCGCGGCGAGTCCGTCGAGAACGCTGCACTCACCGCGACGCGCGTCGCGGCGTACTCGGTCCAGCGCCTGGGAGCCCAGGCGTCCTACCCCTGGAAGGACGAACCCCTGCCATGAAGCGTCACGGCATCATCAACGCCCCGCTCTCGGGCCACCTCGCGAGGCTGGGCCACACCGACCTGGTCGTCGTCGCCGACGCAGGCCTTCCGGTCGCTGCGCACGTCCCCGTGGTGGACCTCGCGCTCGTGTACGGCCAGCCGCGGTTCGCCGACGTGCTCGACGCCCTCGTCGCGGAGATGGTGTTCGAGCACGCCTGGGTGAGCGCGCCGGCCGACGACTGGCCAGCGGGCTCCTGGGTCGACGAGCGCCTCGACTCCCCGGCCGAGCGGATCGGACACCTGGACTTCAAGGCGATGGTGAACACTGCGCAGCTGGTCATCCGCACGGGCGAGGACACGGCGTACTCCAACGTCATCCTGCGCTGCGGGGTGCCGTTCGCGGTCTGAGGTCGCGCGCCGACCGCGTGGGTGCCGGCGCGAGCGCGATGCTCCTGGAGTGGCGACCGGTGGTGACCAGCCGAGGACTCACGGTGTGGTGGCGACCAGGTCGTCCAGCGCGACGGTCACCAGCGCGTCGGTCGCGGACGAAGAGAGGTAGAGGTTCAGCCCGATCGAGCCGGCAGCCTGGAGCCCCGCCGTGGAATCGCTCAAGCCGACCTGCCACGTCGACGGCTCCGACGAACCCGCCGCCCACACTCGCGCGCGCAGCACTGTCGGCGACGTCCCGGACGCCTGCATCCGCACCATGAGCCGGTCGCCGGCGCGATAGGTCAGGCCGGGTACCACGAGCGTCCCGCCGATCTTGACCTCCGTGCTGCCCGCCGTGCGGGCGAGGCCGAGGACGACGGCACCCCCGGCGTTCAGGCGCAGGTTCGTCCGGTACTCCCCGACGCCAGTGAGCCGCCGCATGGCGAGGGAGGCGTACAGGCCCCCACCGGTCGGGTTCTTGTCCATGGACATCCCGACCACCAGGTCCGTGCTCGTGGAGGTGACCGCCGGCAGGGCTGCGTCGAGCCGTCCGGCCCTGGCGAGGTTGAGGTTGCCGGTTCCACCCGCCACCGAGAACCTCGACACGCTGCCCGTGGTCTGCCACGCACCACCGACGTCCGCCGTCCCGAGCCCGTTGGTGACGGAGCGCTCGAAGGCGTCAGCAGCAAGGGCTCCCGTGGCGGGCGCGGTGACGGTCACCGAACGGGTGCTCGTCGCGGTCGCACCGTCGTCGTCCGTGACGGTCAGGACGATCGGGTAGGTCCCGGCCGTGGCGAAGACGTGCGAGGCGGTGGGGCCCGAGCCCGTCGACCCGTCGCCGAAGGCCCAGGCATAGCCGGAGATCGTGCCGTCGGGGTCGCCCGAGGCCGAGCCGTCCACCGTGCAGTCGAGGTCGGTGCAGGACGCAGTGAACGAGGCGGTCGGTGGCGTGTTCGCCCCCGGGGCGCCGATCGTGAACGCGTCGGTGAACGTGCCGCCGGAGGCCCGGACGAATGCGGCCGTGAGCGTCGAGACCGTCGCCTGGACGTCCAGCAGACCCCAGGTCGCGGTGGCCGAGCCCGACGTGGCGACGAAGTACGGTGCCTCGGGGTCGTCGGGGTGGATCGGCCGCTGCGTCTGCCCACCGGTCCCGACGGTCGCGAAGACGGTGCCTGCACCGCGCACCAGGCTCGAGTCGCCGTCGGCGACGCAGGCCGCGGTGAAGGTCCCTGGCGTCAGACCGGGGCAGCCGGCGCCGAGCGCGAGCTGCGCGGTCCGCTGGTAGAGGTGCTCGTGGCCGGTGAGCACGAGGTCGACCTTCTTGCCCACGAGCATGTCGATGAGGTCGGTCCCCGGGTCGCCGCCGTACTCGCCGAGCGACAGGCACGGCTTGTGCATCCCGACGACGACCCACGGGATCGAGGCGGCGCGCGCGCCATCGATCGCGGCCGCCGTCCACGCGTAGCGGGGGCTGCCGGCGGTGAACTGGTAGCTCCCGTCGGGGAACGTGAGCGCCGGCGAGATCATGACGAACCGCACGAGCGGGGCCTGTGCTGGGACGTCGACGTACCACTGGCGCCCATACGTGCCGATGAGTCCTGGCAGCTGGTTGGGAAGGCAGGCGGAGAAGTCGTTGATGTTCCCGTTCACGCCGTTGGACTCGTGGTTCCCCGCGACCAGCTCGAACGGGAAGCCGGCACCGACCGACTGGGTGACGAGGTCGCACCAGGCCTGCTCGGCTCCGGTCGCGGCATACGACAGGTCACCGAGGGCGACGGCGAGATCTGGCCCGGTGGCCGCGAGGGTGTCGAGCACCGCGCGGGTGTCCGCGTTGGCCGAGAAGTCGGCGGCAGCAGCGAACCGGACGGTCTGCTCGCCGGGGACCGCAGCAAGGATCTGGGAGGCAGCTCCGACGCCACCGAGGATCAGCGCGCTCGCTGTCGCTGCGGCCGTGAGGAGCCGGACGGTGCGACGTTCCATGACGGCCTCCAGGCCTGATCATCCGCTCTCCACTCCGTGCTACTCCTCCGGGTGCCCGAGCGGAAGCGTCCGGAGCCGGGCATCTCACCCCTCGGACGAGCGGCACCCGGCAGCATCCTCTCGGGCGAGATGCTCGGACGCTCCGCCCTCCGGGGGACCTCTCCCGGAGCGTGCCGCAGCCGGCACCTGACGCCGGGCCCGAGGCGTGCCAGGATGCCGGAGTGATCACCGCCGACGAGGTACTGAACTCCAGGTTCCAGACCACGAAGTTCCGCGAGGGCTACGACCAGGACGAGGTCGACGACTTTCTCGACCGGGTCGTCCACACTCTTCGTGCGCGCGAGGCGGGGACGCCCGACCCGACGGCGCTGACCGCCGATGACATCGCCGCGACACGCTTCCGGGCCACGAAGCTCCGCGAGGGCTACGACCAGGACGACGTCGACGCCCTCCTCGACCGCGTCGGGTCTGCCGTCGCCGACCGCGGAGAGGCACCGGAGCCCGGCCTCGCTGCCACAGCTCCCAGCCTCGCAACCGCTGGCCCGATCCGGTACCCGGAGACCCGCAGCACGTCCACGCCCCCTGGCATGGTCGACGTCGGCCGCGGAGGCTTCCGCGGACTCTTCCGGCGCCGCTGAGCAGGCCGACCGCACGGGTCGTCCGGCAGATCTCCGGTGTCGTGACCGTGGGCCTTCGGCCGTCGCGGAGAGCCCGCCCTATGCTCGGCAGATGGGGATCGAGGTCCGGTCAGCCGTCGGACGTTTCGAGGACTTCGCGACGGTCGTCGGGACCACGCGGGCCGACGCGCGTGGCTGCTGGTGCATGAGCTACCGGGACAGCCGGGTCGAGCCGTTCGACCGCCCGGGGCACATGGCCGAGGAGTGCGCCGCCGACCCCGGTCCCGGTGTCCTGGTCTACGTCGACGGCGAGGTCGCCGGATGGTGCTCGGTTGCTCCGCGGAGCAGCTACCGGCGCCTGACGCGCTCCAGGACCCTTCCCCTCGTCGACGAGCGCGACCCGTGGAGTGCCGTCTGCTTCGTCATCCGGCCCGCCCATCGCCGCACGGGTCTCATGCACGCTCTCCTGGCCGGGGCCGTCGAGCACGCGGCGGCACATGGCGCCGAGGTGGTCGAGGGCTACCCAGTCGACGTCGGGCAGGACCGGGTCGACCTGATCTCGGGGTATGTCGGGACGACGCGGCTCTTCGAGGCCGCCGGCTTCGAGCGCGTGCTCGAGACCACGGGGCACAGCGGCGGCCGAGCCCGGTGGCTGATGCGGCGCGAGCTTCACTGAGCCGAGCGCCCCTGGCCTCGCGGCCGACGCGATCCTCGAGGCCCGAGGCGTGACAGGCTTGACCCCGTCAGCGCACCACCCTCACCTGCCGTCGTCCACAAGGAGCCCACCATGACCGCGAAGGACCTCGTCGTCTGCATCCCGGTGAGCACCGACCGGCAGATGGGCCACAGCTGGGGCAAGGCGCCGCGCGTCGCCGTGGTCACGGTGAGCGATGGCGTCATCACGGACTGGACGGAGCACGCCGTCGGGTGGGACGTCTCGCACGACGCCGGGACCGGCGGCTCCCACCATGCACGGGTCGTGCGCTTCCTGCTCGACCACCACGTGACCACCGTCATCGCCGAGCACATGGGCCCGCCCATGGTGAACACCCTCGGCAAGATGGGCATCGACACCCACATCGGCGTCTCCGGCGACGCCGAGGCCGCGGTGCTGGCGGTGGCGAGCGCCTGACGACGCCCGCCGGTCTTCCCGGTCCCGGCCGGACCGCTACTCCCCGACCGGACCGTCCCCGGCCCCCGTCGCCGACAAGGCAACGTTGATCTCCGCCCGGTCGCCCTCGGTGAGCTGCACCTCGCCTGCGCCCACCCAGCCGTCGACCTGCTCCGGGCTGCGAGCACCGACGATGGCCCCGGTCACGCCGCGGACCGTGAGCGCCCAGGCGATCGCGACGGTGCCGACCCAGACGCCGTGCCGCTCGGCGACCGGCCGCAGGGCGTCGACCAGCGCGAGGTTGCGCACGAGCGCCTCGCCGGTGAAGTCGGGGGCAGCACTGCGCCAGTCCCCCGCCCCGAGTGACACGGCCCGCTCGGCGCTGAAGGAACCCGTCAGCAGGCCCGAGGCCATCGGGCTGTAGACAATCGCACCGGTCGAGTGGTCGGCGCACCACGGCAGCACGTCACCGGCGGCAGCCTGGTGGAGCAGGCTCAGCCGGGGCTGCACGCTGTCGACATGACCGAGCGCCTCGGCGACCTCGAGCTGAGCGACGTCATGGTTGGACAGGCCGACCGCGCGCACCTTCCCCTCGTCCACCAGTGATCGGAACACCGGCCAGTACTCCTCGATCGGGGTCCCGTCGGCCGCCGGCCAGTGCATCTGGTAGAGGTCAATCCGCTCGACGCCGAGTCGCCGCAGCGACTGCTCGACCTCGAGCCGCAGGCTCGCCGGGTCGCCGACCCGACGGGTGGCTGCCGAACGGTCGTCGTCGTCCCAGCGCAGGCCGCCCTTCGTGAACACGTAGGGTCGGTCGGCCTCGGGCAGGTCGGCCAGGGCACGGCCCACGACCTCCTCGGAGTGGCCAAGACCGTAGACCGCCGCCGTGTCCACCCAGTTCACCCCGCGCTCGACGGCGTGCCGGATCGCCGCGACCGACGCTGCATCGTCCTGCTCGCCCCAGGCGAACTGCCAGCCGCCACCGCCGATGGCCCAGGCGCCGAAGCCGACCCGCGTGAGGTCCATCCCGGTGCGGCCGAGGGTTGCGGTGGTCAGGGACGTCTGCACAGTTCTCTCCATCTCGTCGGTGGGTCTGCGGTCTACAGTGCGCCAGATCCGATCCATCAGTCCAACAGCGCAGATCGATGACATCCATCGACTGAGGAGATGAGGAGACGTCATGGAGCTGCGTCAGCTCGAGCACTTCGTCGCGGTCGCCACCGAGCGGCACTTCACGCATGCGGCCGAGCTGCTGCAGATCTCGCAGTCGGGCCTGTCCTCATCGATCCGCGCGCTGGAGACCGAGCTCGGCGCTCCGCTCTTCCTCCGCTCCACCCGCCGCGTCGAGCTCACCGCGGCCGGCCGCGCCCTGCTGGAGGAGTCGCACCGCACGCTTGCGAGTGCAGCGGCGGCGCGCGATGCCGTGCTCGCCGTCCGGGGAGTCGTCGGCGGCACCCTCGCCGTCGGCTCCGAGCAGTGCCTCGGCGTCATCGACGTGCCCAAGGAGCTCGCGAGGTTCCGGGCAGCGCACCCCGGTGTGCGGATCCAGCTCGGCTTCGCCGGGTCCACCGCGCTGGTGGCCGACGTCGCCTCCGGTCGCCTCGACCTCGCGATCGTCGCGGTCTGCGCGACGGCCCCATCCGGTGTCACGCTGCACACGCTCGCCGAGCGTCAGCTCGTGCTGCTCTGCCGCCACGACCACCCGCGCGCCGCTGAGCCGTCGGTCGGTGTCGACGACCTCACAGCAGAGACCTTCGTCAGCTTCCAGCCGGACTGGGCAGCGAGGGTCCTGGCCGACCGGACCTTCGCCACGCGCGGGGTCCGGCACGACGTCCAGCTCGAGGTCAACGACGTGCACAGCCTGCTCGACCTCGTCGAGGCCGGGCTCGGCGTCGCCGTGGTGCCCGCACCGATCGCAGCGAAGCGCTCGGACCGGCTGGCGGGGGTCCCGTTGACCGGCGACGTGCCACCATGGGAGGTCGCCGTCGCCGTCCCTGACAACCCCAGCCCCGCAGCATCGGCGTTCCTCGAGCAGCTCGGGCCGGCCGGAGGTCGACCGCCGACGATGCACACGATGTCTCCACAAGCCCTCGCCTCGACGCCCCCCGCGCGCGGGGAGAGGATGGGGAGATGAGCACCGTCGCACCCGCCGCGCCACGCCGCCGACCCTCGCTGCGCTGGGGGGTCCCCGTGGGCATCGCTGCCCTCGTCGTCGGTGGCAGCATCCTCGGCCCGACCCTCGCGGCATCGGCCGGTGCCGACCTGCCCGAGCGCACGGCCGCGCAGCTGCTCACGGATCTGCAGGGCGCCGACGTGACGGCACTGAGCGGGACGGTCCTCGTCGACGCCAGGCTCGGGCTCCCCTCGCTCAGCCTTCCCGGCGGAGCGCCGAGCGGGATGGGCGGCGGATCCGGGACGGACCTGCTGTCCGTGCTCGGCGGCCGCACGACCGTCGGCGTCTGGGCCTCCGGGACCAAGGCACGCATCGCCGTGCACGGCGACGTCGGCGAGCGCGACCTCGTCGCCGACGGCACCCAGCTGTGGACGTGGTCGAGCGACAGCATGAGTGTCACTCACACCACCCTGCCGACCCTCGGGCAGGCGCCGAGCGGCGCCACGCCTCCGGCGCTCGACCCGGCGCAGATGCTCACCCCCGACGCCCTCAGCGCGGCGGTGCTGGCGACGGTCTCCCCCACCACGACGGTGACGACCGGGGCGAACGTCCGGGTCGCCGGCCGCCCGGCCTACGAGCTCGTGCTGAGCCCGAGCGAGCCGGGATCCCTCGTAGCCCAGGTGCGGATCGCGATCGACGCCGGCGAGCGCGTGCCCACCCGCGTCGAGATCATCTCGACCACCTCGGCGACGCCGGCGCTCAGCGTCGGGTTCACGTCGGTGAGCTTCACCGCTCCGGCCGAGAGCGTGTTCACCTTCACGCCGCCCGCCGGGGCCACGGTGACCGAGAAGCCGCTCGGCTCGGGCAGCGAGCTCGGCCACGGCCTCCTCGGGGGGGACCTGGGCGGCTGGTCCGGCGTCCCGACGCTGCCGACCGGCCCGCTCGACCCGTCGGCGACCTCGGCGCTCGGTGCGCCGACCGTCGTCGGAACCGGCTGGGCGAGCGTGCTCGTCGTCCAGGGCGTGAACCTCGACGCCATCGGTACCGCGGGCCCGAACGCCGGCGGCCCGGCGGGCAGCCAGGACCTGACGTCCCTGCTGGCCATGCTCCCGCAGGTCAGCGGCAGCTGGGGCAGCGGACACCTGCTCACGTCCGCGCTCGTCAGCGTGCTGCTCACCGACGACGGTCACCTGCTGATCGGGGCGGTCGACGGTGCGAGCCTCGAGCGCGTCGCCGCGACCCTCGGCTGACGGGTGGGCCCCACCTCGACGCTCGCGGTCTCCTCGAGCGGTCTGACCAAGCGTTTCGCCTCCGGCCAGGTCGCCGTCGCCGGGATCGACCTGGCCGTCCCGACGGGCGCTGTCTACGGGTTCCTGGGTCCCAACGGCTCGGGCAAGACGACGACGATCCGAATGCTGCTCGGCCTGCTGCACCCCACCGCCGGAGAGCACACGCTGCTCGGCGAACCGATGCCGCGCGGCAGCGCGACCGTGCTGCCGCGGGTCGGCGCCCTGGTCGAGGGCCCGGCCTTCCACCCCTACCTCTCCGGCCGCGACAACCTGCTTCGGCTCGACGCGGCCGATCTCACGGTCGACGGGCGCACCGCGCGAGCCCGGGTGGGCGAGGCGATGGACCGGGTGGGTCTCGGGCACGCGGCGGCCAAGCGGTACCGCCACTACTCGCTCGGCATGCGCCAGCGCCTCGGGCTCGCCGCTGCGCTGCTGCGGCCGCGCGAGCTCTTCGTCCTGGACGAGCCGACCAACGGGCTCGACCCGCAAGGCACCCGTGAGGTGCGCTCGCTGCTGCTCGAGGTCGCGGCCGCCGGGGCGACGGTCGTGCTGTCCACCCACCTGCTCTCCGAGGTCGATCAGGTGTGCAGCCATGTCGGCGTGATGCACCGCGGGAAGCTCGTCGCCCAGGAGACCCTCGCCGCGCTGCGCACCCGGCACGCCCCGCGCGTCGTGGTCACGACGACCGACCCGGCCGGCGCGCTCGCCGTGCTCACGGCCGCCGGCCTCGCGGACGGTCGGGCCGCAGCGGGCAGGGCCGGCGCGCTGCTCGGCGATGCGGCTCCCGAGGAGCTCGTCGCCGCCCTCGTCGGCGCCGGGGTGCCGGTCAGCGGCTTCGCCGTCGAGGCCGCGACGCTCGAGGAGACCTTCGTCGAGCTCACCGGGGAGGGATTCGATGTCGCGGGCTGAGGGGGCCGGCCGCGGCCGCCTGCTGCGGTCGGAGCTCCGGCTGATCTTCGGCCGGCGGCGCAACTGGGTGGGTGCTCTCGTGCTCGCGAGCGTCCCGGTCCTCATCGCGATCGCGGTGAAGGTGGCCGGCTCCTCCAGCGGGGACTCGTTCATCTTCGGCCAGATCACCGACAACGGCCTCTTCGTCGCGCTCGCAGCACTCACCGTCGAGCTGCCGTTCTTCCTGCCGATCGCGGTCGCGGCGATCTCCGCCGACGCGATCGCCGGCGAGGCCAACCTGGGGACGCTGCGCTACCTGCTCGTCACCCCGGTGGACCGGACCCGACTCCTCGTGGTGAAGATGACCGCCATCGCGGTCTTCGCGGCCGTCGCGACGCTCCTGGTGGCGGCCGTCGGCGCGACGATCGGGCTCGCGATCTTCGGCGGCGGGGACGTGCTCACGGTCTCCGGGACGACGCTCGGCTTCGCCGAGGGACTGCTGCGGCTGGTCCTGGTCTGCGCGTACCTGACCCTGAACCTCGTCGCGCTCGGCGCGGTCGGCCTCTTCGTCTCCACGCTCACCGAGCAGCCGATCGCCGCGACGATCGCGACCCTGGTGCTCACCCTGGCGAGCCAGATCCTCGACGCGCTCTCCCAGCTCAGCGTGATCCACCCGTACCTTCTCACGCACTACTGGATGGACTTCGGCGAGCTGCTGCGCGACCCGCTCTCGCTCGCGCCCCTCGGGCCGGGCGCCCTGTGCGCGGTGGCCTACGTCGCCGTGTTCGGCGCGGCAGCCTGGGCGCGGTTCACCTCGGCCGACGTCAGCGCCTAGCGGGGACCCGGGTCAGCGCGAGGCGCGTCCTGCGGTGCCGACGGCACCGAGCAGCCGGTGCACCTGGGCGACCTGATCGGGGGTGAGCACCGAGTCAGGGTCCCGCATCCCGGTCCGCGCCAGCGCATCGGTCGCGCCGACGAGGGAGGCGTACAGCGGCGGGCAGGTCGGGCAGTCGGCCAGGTGGGCCTCCACGAGGCGCGCGGCCGGGACCGGCAGCAGGCCGTCGAGGTAGTCACTGACCTGTCGGCGCGCATCCCAGCAACGCATCGGGACCCCTGTCCGGGCCACCGCGCGCTCGGCACCCCTCGCCAGTGCGGTGACGAGCATCATCCGACCGCGGCGCAGTCGTTGCTTGGCAGCCGGGAGCCCGACCTCGCAGAGGTCGGCGATCTCGGCGACCGTCCAGCCCTCGGCGTCGTGCAGCACCACCATCACCCGGTAGGGCGCCGGCAGGCGGATGAGGGCGTCCTCGAGCTCGACTCGCGTCTGGGCCCTGGCCACGACCTCGACCGCGTCGACGGTGTACGAGTCCTCGCGCCACTGCGCCTCCACGACGGAGACCATGTCCTCGTGCGGGTCCTCGCGGTCGCGCCGGGAGCGGTCGACCATGAGGTGGTAGGCGATGCGGTGCAGCCAGGTGCCCACGGCGGCGTCGCCGCGAAAGGTGTCCGCCTTCTCCAGCGCCCGTGCGACGGTCTCCTGGGCGAGGTCCTCGGCCGCGTCCTCGTCCCTGGTCAGGCTCCGCGTGAAGCGGAGCAGACCGGGGACGGCGGACGGAAGGGCTTCGGCGAGCGCTGAACGGTCCACAGGACGACGCTAGTCGCGGTCGCCTCGTGCCGGTGCGGGAAGGTGAGCTCAGCTGCGTCCCGCCGGCACCTTGCAGGTCGAGATGCCGAAGACCCGGTACAGCGGGCAGAAGCCGACAGCGGCGGTACCCGCGAGGACGACGCCGACCACGCCGAGCACGACGGCGAGCACGGTGCTGCCACCGGAGACGCCGGCGAGGACGGCCGCGACGAGCGCGACGGCGCCCACGACCCCGCGCAGGATGCGGTCGGTACTGCTCTCGTTGATGGTCATGAGGTCCTCCAGAGGTCACGGGTGCCGGCCATCGGCACATCACATGGACGCAGGAGCCGACCAGAGGGATACATCGGTCCGCCGTGCGGGGTGACCGACGGCACCGGTCTGGGCAGACTGGCGCCATGACGGCACGACGCATCCTCGTCCACGGCCTCGTCCAGGGTGTCGGCTACCGTTGGTCGCTCGCCGCCCAGGCCGAGCGGCTCGGCGTGCACGGCTGGGTGCGCAACCGGGAGGACGGGACGGTCGAGGCACAGCTCGAGGGCGCGTTCGACGCCGTCCAGGCCGTCGTGGACTGGGCACGGGTCGGCCCGCGGTTCGCCCGGGTCTCCCACGTGGAGGTCACCGCCGCCGCGGACGAGGGCGCCGCCTCGTTCGCGGTCGAGCCCTGACCGGGCAGCGAACGCTCAGCCCCAGGCGGAGAGCAGCGCCAGGACCACATCGGCCGAACGGTCGGCCGCATCGTCGACATGGGTACGGAAGTCGTCCCCGGCTGCCGGGCCGCAGAGGTCGGAGATCCCCCGCACCGACAGGAACGCGGATCGGTGCAGGTGCGCCGTCTGCGCGAGCGCCGTCGTCTCCATGTCGGTGCTCAGGGCGCCGGGGAAGTCGGCACGCACGCGGTCGACGATCCCCGCGTGGACGAAGGCGTCACCGGAGAGCATCGTGCCGACGTGCACCGCGGCGTCCGCCAGGCCCGCTCCGCTCGCCGCCGCGAGCAGCTCCGCGTCGCCGGTGTAGGACTCGGGCATGCCGGGCACCTGCCCGAGCTGGTAGCCGAAGGCCCGTGCATCGGCGCCGACGAAGAGGTAGCGGTCGCCGAGCACCACGTCGCCCACCCGGACGCCGGCGCCGAGTCCGCCGGCAGAGCCAGCGCTCAGCAGGGGCACCGGGCCCACGTCACCGAGCGCACGCGCCGCCGCCGTCGCGGCCGCGACGTGCCCGATCCGGCTGCGGACGAGCAGCACGTCGCGCCCGGCGAGGACGAGCGCCGTGCGCTGAGCGTGGCCGACGTCCTGGGCCCTGCCGACGCGGTCGGCTCGGGACAGGAACGGCGCGGCCTCGTCGTCCATCGCGACGACCAGGACGAGCTCCGTCACGCCGTCACCACTGACCACTCGGCCCGTGCCGCGAGGAAGGTTCTCGCGGCGTCCTGCGCGCCGGTGAGCGTGTGGTTCGCACCCCAGCCGCACTGGATCTCGTTGGCGGCGGGGACCTCGGTCGCCGAGAGGAGGTCCGTGAGCGTGGCCGCGACGAGCTCCTCGACGGCCTGCTGGGTCCACTCGCCGGACAGGATCAGGTAGAAGCCCGTCTGGCAGCCCATCGGGGAGAAGTCGACGACAGCAGCCGAGTGGTTGCGCGAGTGCTCGGCGAAGAGGTGCTCCAGCGAGTGCACGACGGGCATCTCCAGGTGCGCGACGTTCGGCTGCGTGAAGCGCACGTCGAACTTCGTCAGCACGTCGCCTGCCGGCAGGACCTTGCGGTCGGCCACCCGGATGTACGGGGCGAGGACGGTGCGGTGGTCGAGGTTGAAGGACTCGACGTTCATGCGGGGCTGGTCCACGGGTCACCTTCGGAGCGGGGCAGGGTCGAGCCCCATTGTGCGCCACGGACCGGTCGTCAGGCTGCCGGCGGGTCCTGCCAGAACCGCGCGAAGGTGCCGAGCCAGGTGAGCACCTCGCGCAGCGGCCGCGGGTCGAGCGAGCTCGTCCGCCACTGCGCGTCGCGGCCCCGCACGATGAGACCGGCGCGCTCGAGCACCTGCAGGTGCCGGGAGACGGCCTGCAGCGTGATCGGGAAGGGCTCGGCGAGCTCACCGACCGTGGCGTCGCTCGTGGCGAGGTGCTCGAGGATCGCCCGACGGGTCGGGTCGGCGATCGCAGCCAGGACGAGGTCGAGCCGCTCGTCGGCCATCAGTCCTCGGCTCCTCTCGCGCGGAACCGGTCGATCTCCCGGCGCTCACGCTTGGTCGGACGGCCGGCGCCGCGGTCCCGGACCGCGACCCCCGCGGGGATCTCCGTCTTCGGCGGGGGCGGTGGTGTGTGGTCGATCAACGCCTCGGCGGCGAGCGTCGCCGAGACCCGCTTGACCAGCAGTCGCTGGACCACGACGATCCGCTCCAGCTCGCCGCGCACGCGCACCTCGTCACCAGGGGCGACCAGGGTCGCCGGCTTCGCGCGGTCGCCGTTGACGCGGACGTGCCCGGCGCGGCAGGCGTTCGCTGCTGCGGTGCGGGTGGAGAACATCCGCACCGCCCAGCACCACGCGTCGACGCGGACCTTCGTCGGAGGCGGACCGCTACGCGCAGCCGTGCTCGTCCGATCGGTGGCCATCGCTCCAGCCTACGGAGGTCGCGCGGGTGGTCGCCTACGCCACGACGTTCGTCGGCGTCCCGGCGAGGAACGCCTCGACGTTCCCGACCGCACCTCGAGCCATCCGCTCCAGGGCCGCCGGCGTGCGGAAGCCAAGGTGCGGGGTGAAGACGGTGCCGGGCGCAGCGAGCAGCGGGTCCGCTGGAGCGAGCGGCTCGGGGTCGAAGACGTCGAGGGCCGCGCGGAGGTCGCCACGGGTCAGGCGGGCGGCGAGCGCCCCGGGTGCCAGCAGCTCTCCCCGGGCCGTGTTGACCAGGATGGAGCCCGGTCGCAGCTGATCGAGCTCGCGGCTCGTGATCATCGCCCTGGTCTCGTCGGTGAGCGGAAGGTGCAGGCTCACGACGTCCGCCCAGGAGAAGGCCTCGTCCCACCCGCCGGACCGCAGACCGAGGGCGGCCAGGGTGGCGGGGTCCAGCGCGCGGTCCCAGGCGCCCACCTCCATCCCGAAGGCGAGCGCGAGCCGGGCGACCGCCCGACCGATCCCACCGAGCCCGAGCAGGGCGAGCCGCGAGCCCGCCAGCTCGCGCCCGGACCAGCCGGACCAGTCGCCGCCCCGGACCGCGCGATCGCCGGCCGGGATGTCGCGTGCCGCCCCGAGCATGAGCGCCATCGTCAGCTCTGCCACCGCCTGGTCGCCGTAGTGCGTCACGTTGGTCACCGCGACCCCGAGCTCGGCGGCGAGGGCGAGGTTCACGTACGAGGCCGCGCCCGTCCCGGTGAACGAGACCAGGCGCAGACGCCCGGCTGCCGCCCGCAGCGCCTCGTCGGGAAGGTGGGTGGCGAGCAGGACGACCTCGGCATCCGCCGTCCGGCGGACGAGCTCCCGCCGGTCGGGGGTGTCGGTCGCGATCTCGACCTCGCCCAGGGCCGCGAGCCGTCCCTGCAGCGGTGCGGCGGAGAAGAGGGCAGCGAGCTCGCCCTCGGCACTCGGGCAGACGATCCGTGGTCTCACGGTCCCTGACGCTAGCGGCAGCAGATGTCGTCGAGATGACGCAGCGACCGCCTCGTCGAACCGACCTCGGAGCGGGGTCGGCGGCCGTCGGCGTGCTCCATGATCGGGAGCGCGGGCAGCGGTCAGACCGCGCGCTCGAGCTCGGCGAGCAGGGCTGAGGCGGTGACCGATCCGGCGCCGCCACCGGCCGCCAGCGCTTCCCGTGCACGACGCTGCAGCACGGCGTTGACCGGTGTGCCGATGCCGTGCAGCCCTCCGAGCAGGACGATCTCCCCGTTGAGCCAGTCGCTCTCGATCGAGCCCGAACCGCGCTGGAGCGACTGCCAGGAGGAGCCGCCGCCGCGCCGGCCGTCTGGCCGCGGCCGCATCTCGAAGTCGGCGAGCATGGCCTCCTGCTCCTGCGCGGCGACGGGCGGCAGACCCGCCGCGTCGAGGACGGCCCGGCCCTCGTCGATCGCCAGGGCGGCCAGCGTGCGCCAGGCCTCGTCACGCTCGGTCCCGCACAAGGCCTCGACGGCGTTGGGCAGGTTGCTCAGCAGCTTGGCGCGCTTCCAGGCCCCCACGTCCGGAACGACGGGCGCCCGGAAGCCGGCGGCCGTGAGGTCGGCCGAGATCCCCGCGAGCGTCGCGGCGAGCGGGTCGAGGGTCGAGGCGCCGTTCCCGGTGCCGGCGCGAACCGCGCCCGCGCGACCCAGCGGCAGCACTCCGGAGACGGGAGCGCCGATCGCCTGGACGTGCCCGGGCTCGAGGAAGGTCGCCGGCAGCCAGACGCACATCCCGACGACATGGGCGAACCGCCGCAGGGCTGCGCGCTCGTTGTCCACGCCGTTCTGCGCGCAGACGATGGCGAGCGACTCGCCAGCGGTCGTGCCGCCCGCGACGGGCCGGTCCACCCAGTCGGCGAGGGCGGCACCGGTGTCCTGACCCTTGACCGCGAGCACCAGGACGTCGTCGGACCGCAGCTCGACCTCCTGCGGCCCCGCGGCCACCGGCGGGTGCACGTGATGGCTGCCCTGCGGGGTCCAGACGTCGAGCCCGTCAGCGCGCAGCGCCTCGAGCTGGCGCCCGCGGGCGACGAGCACGACCTCCCGCCCGGCCGAGGCCAGCAGAGCCCCGATCGTCCCGCCGACCGCCCCTGTCCCGATGATCACGTAGCGCACGAGGTCGAGGGTGCCACACGCTCACGGGGGCGCGCCCGCCCGGACAGCGCTCAGGGCCTCGGTCGAGACCGGGGCCCTGAGGACGTGCGCGTGCTGCGTGCGTGCTCAGCGCTCCCGATGAGCGAGGTAGTACTCGATCAGTCCACGCGTGGACGCGTCCTGCTCGGCCAGGACAGCGGTGTCCCCGGCGACCGCCGGTGCGATCTGGGTCGCGAGCTTCTTGCCCAGCTCGACGCCCCACTGGTCGAAGGAGTCGATGCCCCAGACGATCCCCTGGACGAAGGTGATGTGCTCGTAGAGCGCGATGAGCTGACCGAGCACCGACGGAGTGAGGGCCGGGGCCATGATCGAGGTGGTCGGCCGGTTCCCGGGGAACACCCGGGCCGCGACGATCTCCTCGGCCGTGCCCTCGGCGCGGACCTCGTCGGCCGTCTTGCCGAAGGCCAGCGCCTTCGTCTGCGCGAAGAAGTTCGCCAGGAACAGC
>JBBRGX010000060.1:0-15242 GCA_038223605.1 Actinomycetales bacterium
AGCACCCTGCCGAGCAGCGGACGGCCGACACCGGAGATCAGCTTGATCGCCTCCGTGGCCATCAGTGCGCCGACCTGGCCGCACAGCGCGCCGAGCACACCGGCGTCGGTGCAGGACGGGACGGACCCAGCGTCGGGCGGATGCGGAAACAGGTCGCGCAGCTGGACGGGCTCGACGCCGGACCCCGGTGGCGGTCTCCCCCAGAAGACGCTCACCTGGGCGTCGAATCGCAGGACCGATCCCCAGACCTCCGGAAGGCCGAGGCGCACGCAGGCGTCGTTGACCAGGTAGCGGCTCTCGAAGCTGTCGGTGCCGTCCACGACGAGGTCGTCGTCGCCCAGCAGGGAGGCCGTTGCCGCGGTGAGCCTCAGGGCATGGGTCACGACCACGATCCCCGGATCGATCGCGGTGACGGACTCGGCGGCGCTGACGACCTTGAGCCGGCCGAGGTCGGCGACACCGTGGACCACCTGGCGGTGCAGGTTCGACAGCTCGACCGAGTCCGGGTCGACGATCCCGATCGTCCCGACGCCGGCGGCTGCCAGGTACAGCAGCACCGGCGAGCCGAGCCCTCCGGCGCCGACGACGCACACCCGGGCGTTGCGCAGCCGCCGCTGGCCCAGCTCGCCGAGCGCAGGGAGCAGGACGTGCCGGGCGAAGCGGTCGAGGTCGGCAGGCGACAGCGGTGCGCCGGGCTCGACGAGAGCCGGTACCGCTCCGGCGGCCGGGCCCCGGTCGTCGGCGCGTGCACCCCGCTCCGGGGTCATCGTGCGCTCCGGCGCCACCGGTCGACCGCGAGGTGCACCAGGACCCCGCCGACGACCGCCCAGCCGAGAGTGGTCAGGAAGCCGATCACCCCGACCCCGATGGCGATGACCCATGCACTCGAGCCGCGCAGGTCGGTGAGCAGCCGGACGTGAGCGACGGCCGCCGCGAGCAGGAGCGCGCCGAGGACCACCAGCGGGAAGCCGGTCAGCACCCGCGCGAGCCCCGCACCGCCGACGAGCGCCGCGAGCACGAGCGCCCCCCCGATCAGCGCAGGGGTGCGCCAGGTCCGTCCGCCGCAGGAGTAGTGCGCCGACATCCCGCCGGCACCGTGGCAGACGGGCATCCCGCCGACGGCGGCGACGAGGAGGTTCGCCACCCCGAGCGTGCGCGCCAGACGACCGGGCGTCACGGTCCGGGCCCGCTCGCCGAAGTAGACCCGGGCTGCGTCCGCGGGCGCGAGGCAGGAGTTGGTGAAGGTGAGCGGTACCTGCGGCAGCACGAGGAGCGTCGCGGCGGTGGCCAACGATGCGATCGACAGATGGGGGACGGTGATCGCGGACGGGCCCCACGGTGACGCGTCGGAGCCCGCGGAGGTCACGAATGCCGCGACCAGGGCGATGACGACCACGACGAGCACGAGCCGTCTCGGCCAGCGCAGCAGGGCGGCGGTCAGCAGCACGGCGGCAGGGATCGCGAGGCCGAGAGTCGGTGCAGCGCCGAACTCCCCTGGAGGGTGCGCGACGAGGCCCCAGGCGATCCGGACGAAGGTCAGTCCGACCGCGAGCTGGACCCCGCGGACGACCGCGACGGGGAAGACCCTGGCCACCCGGTCGAGCACGCCGGTGGCTCCGAGCACGAGGAACAGCACGCCCATGATCAGCGCGCCCGAGGCGATGACGTCGACGCCGGCGCCGGCGGCGATCGCGACGGCGGCGAACGCCTTGAGCGGCTGGACCGCCACCGGCACCCGGTAGACGCCGCTCACCAGCAGGTAGGTCAGTCCGACCGGGAGCAGCACGGCCGTCGCGGAGAGCCCGTTCCCGACGACGAGCACGACAGCGAGCGGGACGAGCACACCGAGGTCGGCGACGGCCGCCGAGGCCTCGCGCCACCAGGTCCACGTCGTCCCTCGCGACTCGAGCACGCTCGTCACGGAGCCGCCGCGTCGGGCAGCGGCGCTCGACCCTGACCGCCCTGCAGACGGGTGAGGACCCAGTCGAGCGTGACGCCGATCACCGTCCCGCCCACGACCCCGACGACGACGGCGCCCCAGGGGTGGCCCTTGAACCAGGCGCCGGCCCCGATCCCGATCGCCGCGGAGTACAGCGCCCAGGTCACCGAGCCGATCGCTGCGAGCGCGACGAACCGACGCCGCGGGTAGCCCAGGGCGCCGGCAGACATGTTCACCGCCACCCTGGCGACCGGGATGAATCGTGCGGCGAGGATGAAGGAGGTACCCCGGTGGGTCAGCGCGTCCTCCGCGCGACTCAGTGTCCGACGGCCCCGACCCTTGCGCAGCAGCGGGAGCCGGTGCACGTCGATCCGGCGACCGATCGCGAACGCGACCTGGTCGCCGACGAACGCACCGGAGGCGGCGGCCACGATGGTCAGCGCGAGGTCGGGACGGCCGGTCGCCGCCGCCAGCGCGCTCAGGCCGACGGCAGCCGCCTCGCTCGGCATCGGGGGGAAGAACCCGTCGATCACGGCGAAGACGGCCATCCCCAGGTACACCCATGGCGACGCGGCGATCGAGAGCAGCCAGGCGTCCACGTCAGAGCGACGCAGTCCTGGCCAGGAACACGGTGTTGGTCGCGTCACGTCCCTGGAGCGGGTTGGGGAAGCTCACGACCTGCGCACTCACGTCGACGAAGACCTCCCGGAGCACGGCGAGATACTCCTCGTCCGGCGGGTCGTTGGACCACAGCGTGAAGACGCCGCCAGGGTGCAGCTGCTCCGCCAGCCGCCGAGCGCCCTCGACCTCGTAGAAGGGCGCGTGGCTCGGGTGGAGCAGGTGCCTGGGTGAGTGGTCGATGTCGACGACGACGGCGTGGAACAGGCGGCCGGGGGTCCGGGGATCGAGCCCTCCCGGCGAGCCGGCGAGCGAGAAGAAGTCGCCCTCGACGATGCTGCAGCGGGGGTCGGCGGTCAGGACGGACCCGACCGGGACGAGCCCGCGGCGGTGCCAGTCGACGACCTCACCGAGCCGCTCGACGACGGTGAGCGAGCGGACCCGGGGATCGGCGAGGACCTCCTGCGCCGTGTAGCCGAGCCCGAGGCCGCCGACGGCGACATCCAGCTCGGCCCCGAGCACCTGGGCCAGCGCGAGTCGGGCGACCTCGACCTCGGCGACCGTGTAGAGGCTCGACATGAGGTAGTCGTCGTCGAGCTTGACCTCGAAGACGTCGACCCCGGAGAGCGGGTCGCGCCGCCTGCGCAGGCTGAGGACGCCCATCGGCGTGGTCCGCCAGTCGAGCTCTTCGAGCCGAGCGCTCATGCCACTCCCCGATCCGCCGTCCTCCCGACGAGGTGCGCCAGCGCACCACGGTAGTCGGCAGCAGATGACCATGAGATGACGGCCCGGTGACAGCTACGCCACAAACCGCGCAAAACGGACATGGCAGCGCACGCTCTGGCCCAACGGCTGGGCTCGCCTGGAAGGTGAAGCAGATGCGTGGACTGAGTGGTTCGACCGGAGCCGGGTACCTGACCGGGGGCTCGTCGGCCTCGCCGACGGGTCCCGAACGCGTCGGCGAGCGGCTCCGGCGGGCGATCCGCCGACCGAGGCACGCTGCGGCAGCTGCCGCCCTCGCGCTGAGCACCGCCGTCGCGATGGTGGGAGCCATGCCCTCCGCCCCGGCGCATGCGGCGACGACCAACCACCTCACCCTGGTCGTCTCCAGCGCGCGCACCGAACCCCGCGCGCTCGGCGGGACCGGCGTGGTGATCGGCGATCCCGTCGGTTCCTTCCAGTACCTCATCAACGAGGACACCACCGGGACGACGGAGCAGCGCAGCGCTGCACCCGGGACCGGATGCTCCGCGAACGACCCGGGCTACCCCGCGAGCTGCAGGTGGCCGTCCATCTCCGAGGAGCCGCACGCCAGCCCGATCTACGCACAGGGCGACCAGACGGACCTCACCGGGGGCAACGGTCTCGACCTGCCCGACGGGCGCTACCTGATCTCGGTGATCGCCGACGGGTACAAGATCGACGGCGCCCACTTCACCGTCCCGCTCACCGGCACCGGCCTCGTCCCGGTCGAGCTGCAGCCCAACCCGCTCCCCGACTCGACGCTGCGGGCCCAGGTCTTCCAGGACACGGCCTCCACCAACGGCACCATCGACAACGGCGAGCCGGGCCTCGCCGGATTCGTCGGCCACATCAACGACACCCTCGGCGAGGTCAGCACGGACGTGTACGGCAACCCGCTGTGCACCACCTACGTCGGTGAGGACCCGATCGACCATCTGATCCCGCTCGCGAGCCTCGACGCCGCGATGCTCCCTGTCGTCGCCGTCACGGGCGGCAGCTGCATCAGCGACGCCGACGGCCTCCTGACGATCCCCCACCTCGGCAGCAACAGGTACACGCTGACCGCGACCCCGCCTGACGGCCAGACCTGGATCCAGACCACCACGCTCGAGGGCAACCACGACTTCGACACCTGGCTGATGGAGGGTGCGACGGGCTACGACACCGAGTTCGCTGTCGCCGGCGAGCCCGTCCCGACCCCGATCTTCGGCTTCGTCCCCCCGATCCACGACGGGCAGCCGCTCACCGCGTCCGCCGTCGGGCACATCACGGGCGTGGTCGAGGCCGTCAAGCAGTACACCCCGCCCCGCGGCGGGAACGTCAACTTCTGGCTCGGCATGACCGGCAGCAAGATCGACAAGCCGATCGTGCACCCCTGGATCGCCCTCGCCGACCTCCAGGCGGGCGACAACGCCGTCTGGATCGGTCGCGGCGGCGCCGACGGCACCTTCGACATCGCCGGGGTCCCCGACGGCAACTACACGCTGAGCTGGTGGGACGAGCCCCAGGACTACTTCCTCAACCTCATCAACGTGACGGTCACCAACGGCGAGACCGTCGACATGGGCCTGATGCCCCTGAACGGCTGGTGGACCACCTACACCGGGTTCGTCTTCAACGACACGAACCGCAACGGCGTGCGGGACCCGGGCGAGCCCGGCATCCCGAACTACAACCTGACGATCCGCCGCAAGGAGAACTCGCTGATGGACCGCGGAATGGTCGCGGTGTCCACCGACAGCACCGGCTACTACTCGTTCACCTCCGCCTACCCGCTCGGCGAGTGGAACGTCATGGAGGCGTACAACGACTCCTTCTACACGACGGGCCTCACGTACCAGGCCGACAACCAGCCCACCCCGACGACGGTCAAGGGTGCCGGCGTGGACCTGAGCGTGCTCCCCATCATCGGTCTGAGCGCGACGGTCGACTGGGGTGTGCACACCTACGACGCAGCCGGGACGAACGGCATCGACCCCCGCAACGGCGGGATCGTCGGCACAGTCAGCTACGACACGACCCGCAACGAGCTGAACCCGCAGTACGCCGCCGCCGAGGACTGGCAGCCGGGCGTCTCCGACCTGCCGGTCGAGCTGTACCAGACCGTCGACTGCGGGACGAACCCCGCGGCCCCCTGTGATGCGGACCTCCGCTACGAGCTCGCGCCCGACGGCTCCTACGCCAAGGGCAAGCTCCTCAACACCTACCTGACCGAGCACTGGACCCGGCCGACGGGCTGTGTCGCCCGTGACGTCGACGGTGTCCCGCTGGTGCACGGTGTCGACGAGAACGTGCTCACGCCGAACCAGGCGACCACCGGCGAGTGCATCTCGGCCTTCCTGCAGAGCGTTCAGGTCTCCCCGTACCCGACGGACCAGGGCACCCCCGACGCCAACTTCGGTGCCGCTGTCGACGGGAACTACGGCTTCGGTGACGGCTGCTTCGACGGAACCCTCGATGCGACCGACCCCTCGGCCCCCGTCTGCATCGGCGGGACCTTCACGGCACTCGGTGCAGCCGACTACCTCGTCACCGTCGCGATCCCGCCCGACGCGAACGGGAACCCCAGCTACCAGGTGACCCGGGAGGAGGACATCAACATCGGCAACGGTGACCAGATCGTTCCTCAGGTGCCCCCGCCCGCCTGCGCAGGCGCGCTGCACACGGTCGACCTCGCCGGCGACGCCACGAGCAGCTACCCGGAGGTCGTCGGCGACGGCGGCGTGGCGAACGACGTGCCGATCGGAGTGACCGTTCCGGCCTCCACCCCAGTCACCAACTCGACGTTCCTCGACATCGGTGGCTCACCGTTCGAGGGCGCCCCGAAGCCGCTGTGCGACACCAAGCTCGTGCGGGTCAACAACGGCAAGTCCATCGTCCCGATGTTCAACGTCTTCACCCAGGTGCCGATCCCGACCCGGCTGCGCGGCCTCATCGTCGATGACATCAACTTCTCCACCGACCCCCGTTCGACGGTCTTCGGTGAGAAGGCCGGTGTCCCCTTCGCCCCGGTCGGCATCTACGACTTCGCGAACCGGCTCGTGCAGACAGTCGAGTCCGACTACAACGGCATGTACGACGTGCTCCTGCCGTCGACCAACCACATCAGCTGCCCCACGCCCTCCGGCGTCTGCGCGAACATGTACCGCTTCGTCGGCAACGACCCGGGCATCCCCGGACGGCTCAACCCCAACTTCAACCCGCGGTTCCGGACCATCTCGACCGAGTTCGAGGCACTTCCCGGCCTCATCATCCCGACCGACCTTGCCCCGACCCAGGTCGGCGTGACGATCGGCTCACCGACCTCGAGCATCACCAGCACCGCCTCCTGCCCCGCGGACCCGGCCACACCCCAGCTGTTCGCCGTCTCCCAGCCGTACGTGACGGGCAGCGGGTCCTTCACCGTCAACGGCGTCGCCTTCGGCGCGAGCAAGGGAACCGGCTCCGTCACCCTCGACGGCACAGCCCTGCCCACCACGGCATGGAGCGACACGGCGATCGCCGTGACGGTCCCGCCGGGAACCCCCGTCGGACCGCACCAGCTGAAGATCACGTCCGCCGCCGGCCGGACGACGATCAACGGCCTCACCTTCCACGTCCTCGGCACGGGCTACAGCCCCGCCGTCCGTGAGGTCGGGCCGGGCAAGGCCTTCGCCACGATCCAGGGCGCTCTCGATGCGGCCTTCACCGCATCGGCCGACGATCTCGTCGTCGTCTACCCCGGCACCCCGGACCTCAGCAACCCGCGGATCAACCCCCGCGGCGCGTACTACGAGAACCTGATCATGGCGTCGCCCGTCAAGCTCCAGGGCGTCGGCCCCGGCGGCTTCCAGGGCAGCACCTTCGTCCCCGGGTCGATCATCGACGCGAGCGCCTTCGGTGGAGACACCGATCTGGCCGCGGCCTGGTTCACCAAGGTCGGCACGCTGACCTGGGACGGCAACCAGAACGTCAACGACGCCGAGGCGATCTACGTCCTCGCCTCGCAGAACGCCACGACCGCGACGGGACGGGCACGCCAGTTCACCTCGAGCTTCCCGGCAGCCATCGACGGCTTCGACATCCGTGGTGGTGTCGAGCAGGGCTTCCCCGGGAACATCAACAACCTCACCGGAGCGCCGACCGGGCTCCCGCCCAACATCACGACCCAGGGTGGCGCGATCTTCGCCAACGCCTACGCCCGCAACCTGCAGATCACCAACAACGTCGTCCAGAACAACGGCAGCGGCTACGGCACGATCCGCATCGGCACCCCCGACCTACCGGCACCGGCCACCAACCAGCACAACGAGAACCTGCGGATCGCCGACAACCGCATCATCGCCAACGCCGGGACGAACCTGGCCGGCGGCATCGGGATCTACTCGGGCGCCGACGGCTACGAGGTCGCGCGGAACGACATCTGCGGGAACTTCTCCGTCGAGTACGGCGGCGGCATGACCGTCTACGGGCTGAGCCCGAACGGTGCGATCCACCACAACCGGATCTACCTCAACCAGTCCAACGACGAGGGCGGCGGCGTCATGATCGCCGGCGAGCTCCCGGCGACGCCTGGTGCCCTCTCCCCCGGGACCGGCCCGGTGAGCATCTACGCCAACCAGATCCAGTCCAACATGGCGAACGACGACGGCGGCGGCCTGCGCTTCCTCATGGCCGGCAACTACCCGATGAACGTCTACAACAACATGGTCGTGGACAACGTCTCGACCCATGAGGGCGGCGGCATCGCGATCAACGACGCCCCGGACGTGCGGGTCTTCAACAACACGATCATGAAGAACCTCACGACGGCCACCGCCGTGACCTCGAACGGTCTTCCGGCCCCCGCCGGGCTCGCGACCTCCGCGAACAGCGACCAGCTCCAGGCGACGTTGCCGAGCGGTTCAGCGAGCTTCAGCAACCCGACGCTGTTCAACAACATCTTCTGGGACAACCGCGCCGGGACCAGGGCCGGGACGACGGTGACCGGCCTCGGCCTGCCCGCCGATGCCAGCCCCGTCGAGCGCTGGGACCTCGGCGTCGCCGACGGCACCGGCGTGCTCGCGCCGACGAGCTCGGTCGTCCAGCAGAGCGCGGCAGCGCACCCGTACACGGCGAGCCCGACGAACAGCTCAGCCGATCCGGCTGTCGTGTCGGCGTACGACGTCTCCGTCTCCTTCGCCACCTGGCGTCAGAACCCCTCGTTCGTCGACGCCACGCTCGTCACGCTCGACGCACCGCCGGGCCAGCTCGGCAACTACCACCTGACGGCCGCCTCCCCCGCGTTCAACCTCGGCGCGGCGAGCACAGCCGGCATCACCGCGCCGGCGACGGACATCGACGACGAGTCGCGCCCGGCCCTGGGTGGCTTCGACAGCGGGGCCGACGAGTTCGGTGCCGCACCGCCTCCCCCGCCGCCCCCGGCGAGCGACCTGTACTTCTCGACGCTCGGCAACACGAACCCGCCAGGGGTCACCGGCACCGCAGACGACGCCGACATCTACCGGTGGAACGGCACCGCCTTCACCCGCGCCCTCGACCTCTCGGTCGCGCCGTACAGCGTTCTCGGCTTCGCCAACCTCGATGGCTTCTCGAGGGTGGACGCCAGCCACTTCTACGCCTCGTTCAGCGGGACGACCCTGCTTCCCGGCATCTCCGGTCTCGTCCAGGACGAGGACGTCGTCTACTTCAACGGCACGAGCTGGTCGATGTGGTTCGACGGGAGCGTGCACGGTGTCGGTGGAACCATCGACCTCGGCGCGGTGAGCGTCGTCGGAACCACGCTGTACTTCTCGACCAACAACACCGCCGTCCCACCCGGGGCCGGCGGGACCGGTGACAACGCGGACATCTACCGGTGGAACGCCGCCGCGCCGGGCAACTCCTACACCCGCGTCGTCGACGCGAGCCAGGCGCCGTTCAGCCTGCCCAACTCGGGCTCCGCGAGCGGGTCGACGAACCCGGACGTCGACGGACTCATCGTCATCGACGCGACCCACTTCTACGTGTCCTTCAGCAACACCACCACCACCCTCGCTGGACTCGGCCCGGTGCAGGACGAGGACGTCCTGTACTTCGACGGACCCACGTGGTCGGTCTACTTCGACGGCACCGCTCCAGGGCTGGGCACCTCCGGCACCCTCGACCTGGACGCGATCTCGTTCGCGAGCGGGGCGCTCGCGCCCGCTGCCCCACCGCCGCTCCCGCCGTTCCAGCCGTTGACCTTCTCGACGGCCGGGGCCGGAGCCGTTCCGGGAGTCGCCGGTCCGTTCGGCGGCGCCGACATCTACGTCGGCAGCGGGAGCGGGTACAGCCGCAGCTTCACGGCGTCGACCTCCGGGATCCTGCTGGGTCAGCTGGCGAACGTCGACGGCTACGACCGGATCGATGCGACCCACGCCTTCTTCTCGTTCAGCGACCTGACCTTCCTGACGGGACTGGGCTTCGTGCAGGACGAGGACGTCGTGTACTACAGCGCCGGGACCTGGTCGATGTACTTCGACGGGAGCCTGCACGGCATGGGGGGCAGCAGCAGCGCCGACCTCGATGCCGTCAGCGTCGCCGGTGCGGTCAACGGGAGCGGTGGAACGCTCTTCTTCTCCACCCTCGGCAACGTGAACCCCCCCGGCGTCGGAGGCTCGGCGGACGACGCCGACGTCTACAGCTGGAACGGGACGAGCTACGCCCGCGTGATCGACGCCAGCGCTGCCCCGTACGGCCTGCCCGCCAGTGCCAACGTCGACGGCTACGTGCGGGTCGACGCCACCCACGGCTACTTCTCGTTCAGCGGCGTCACCACGACAGTCCCGGGTCTCGGGGCCGTCGAGGACGAGGACGTCCTGGCCTACGGCGCCGGCACCTGGTCGGTCTACTTCGACGGGACGGCCCAGGGCCTCATCGCCGACAACCAGGACGTGGACGCCTTCGATGTCCCGTGACCGCCGGCATCCCCGAGCTCTCAACCCGACGGACGTACTCAAGGGAGACATGACCATGACCGAGCAGTCAGGCGTCGACCGCCGCGGGTTCCTCAAGGTCGCCGGTGGTGTCGTCGCCGTCACGGGCGGGCTCGCCTGGGCCGGCCGGGTCCTCGAGCCGGTCGCGGCCGCGGCAGCCCCAGGCGTCGCCGACCTGTACTTCGGGGGGACCGATGGCTGGATCTTCCTGCCGCCGACACCGGCGATCCCGCCCTTCCATCCCGACGTCCTCGCCCCGTCGCCGCTCACGACGTACATCTTCGGCTTCCGCAACCTCACGGGCATGGACACCACCCAGCGGTCGAACCAGAAGAACAAGGCCCAGCACTCGGCGCCGTTGTTCTGGGTCAAGCAGTTCGACCCGGCGCACCCGGTGGACTTCACGGTCAAGCTGACGAACCTCGGCCTCGCGCTCCGGCCGGACCTCTTCGACGCCCACACGCTGCACTGGCACGGCTTCCGCAACGTGATCCCGTTCTTCGACGGGGAGCCGTCTGGCTCGGTCGCCGTGCCGAGCGGTCGCGAGTTCACCTACGTCTACCGACCACGCGACCCGGGAACCTACATGTACCACTGCCACGTCGAGGACGTGGAGCACGTGCACATGGGCATGACCGGCCTCGTCTTCGTCCACCCCCTCCAGGACGGCAACACCTCGTACTACCCGAGCGGTCGCTACCTCTACAACGACGGCGACGGCTCGACCGGCTACGACCTCGAGTTCGCGATGTTCCTCTCTGAGGTCTGGGCGGAGGCGCACTGGGCGGACGCACACATCCAGCTCCCGGAGTGGAGCGACTACAAGGCGGACTTCAGCCTCCTCAACGGGCGGGTGTATCCCGACACGATCGCGCCGAACGGCTCCGTCGACGCGTTCCACCCCGTCTCGGACGCCAATGGTGACCTCGTCCCCGTCCCGGGGTTCGAGCAGCTGCAGTACCAGCCGCACTCGTCGCTGGTGACCTGCATCCAGGGCGAGCGGGTCGCCCTGCGGTTCGCCAACCTGGGATTCCGCGAGCAGGCCATGTCGATCGCGGGGATCCGGATGCGAGTCGTCGGGCGGGATGCGACGCCGATGCGGGGCCGAGACGGCACCGACACCTCCTACGAGACCGACACGTTGAACATCGGACCCGGCGAGAGCTACGACGTGGTCTTCACCGCACCGGCCCACCAGGGGCCCGGCGCCTACGACACCTACCTGCTCTACAACCGCAACTACACGCGGTCCAACAACCGTGCACCGGGCGGGCTCGGCGGCGCGGCCACCGAGATCCACGTCTACCCGAGCGGCGGGCTGAACGCGCAGGCATATCCGAACGACTGGGGGATCTGAGCGCCATGTCCCGAGCCACAGCAGTGCTGCAGAGCCGGATGCGCGGCTCCGTCTCACGCCGCCCGATCCAGCTCGCGATGGTCGCGGTCGCCGGGGTCCTCGCCGCGATGTCCGTCGCGCCGGCGGCGGCGTCCGCCCCGCCGCGGATCGGCATCGCCTGCACCACCTCGACGGCAGGCGTCGGGGACCACCCCGTCTTCGACCTCACGACGAGCACGGGCTACATCAGCCTCCCGGACGGCAACACCACCTTCATGTGGGGCTACTCGAGCGGCTTCGACTCCTTCCAGCACCCCGGTCCGGTGCTGTGCGTGAACGAGGGCGACCAGGTCACGGTCATCCTGCACAACACGCTCCCGGACGCCGCGTCGATCGTCTTCCCCGGGCAGACCGGGGTGCTCGCCAACGGCGTCCTCGCCGCGCCCGAGGTCAACGGCAGCGGCGTGATGACGTCGATGACGACGACAGCGGCGGCGCTGACCGGGACGGTCACCTACTCGTTCACGGCGAGCGACCCGGGGACCTACCTCTACGAGTCGGGGACGAACCCGGAGAAGCAGGTCCGGATGGGGCTCTTCGGTGCCCTGATCGTCCGGCCGACCGCTGGCGCCGACCACGCCTACAACCGTGCGGACAGCCAGTTCACGCCCACCGAGGAGTTCATGGTCCTGCTCTCGGAGATCGACCCCTACCAGCATCAGGCCGTCGAGCAGGGCAAGCCGTTCAACCTGACCAGCTACCACCCGCGCTACTGGCTCATCAACGGGCGCGGGTTCCCCGACAGCATCGCCGACAACTACGCCTCATGGCTGCCGACGCAGCCCTACGGCTCCCTCGCTGCGGTCCTGCCCTACGACGCGACCGACCACCCCTACCCAGGGCTGGCGCGCTACCTGAACGTCGGGACCGAGGACTATCCCTTCCACCCGCACGGCAACAACGGCAACGTCATCGCTCGGGACGGGCGACCGCTCGAGGGCCCCGCGGGCGAGGACCTCTCCTTCGAGAAGTTCGCCATCAACATCGGACCGGGCCAGACCTGGGACGTCCTGTTCAAGTGGTACGACGCCGAGGGCTACGACCCTGTGAGCAACCCCGTCCCGGTCCAGGTCCCGAGCCTCGCGAACGAGGTCATCGGGGTGTTCTACAGCGGCAGCCCGTACCTCGGCACCAAGGCACCGCTGCCCCCGGGAGTCCAGACGGTCAACCAGTGCGGCGAGTACTACATCATCTCGCACAACCACGCCCTGTTCCAGATCACGTCATGGGGGACGAACATGACCGGCCCCATCACATACATGCGGATCAACCCGCCGACCCCCAACACCTGCGGCTAGCACGAGAGGCGGGCGGAACGATGACTCGAACCAGGACCTTGGCCACCACGACCACCTCGCTCCTCGCGGCGGGCGGGCTCGCGCTGCTCGCGCTCGTCGTCCCGGCCGGCGCCGCGACCGCGGCCGCCGTGCCGATCGACCTCTACGCGGTCGCCGGGCTCACCACGTTCCCGACCGGCGGCCAGTCCGTGAAGGTCTGGGGCTACGCGACGACGAACACCGCCGCGACCGCACCCGGAGGGCCGACCCTCGTGGTGAACCAGGGCGACACCGTCACGATCACGCTGCACAACCAGCTCACCGTCGCCACCTCCCTGCTCATCGGCGGCCAGGCCATGGTCCCCGACCGGGCCGGCGCCGCACCGGCCGGCACCAAGGCCTACACCTTCACGGCCGACCGTCCCGGAACCTACCTGTACGAGGCGGGCCTCATCCCCGGAGCCGAGTACCAGGTCTCGATGGGCCTCTACGGCGCCCTCGTGGTGCGCCCGGCTGCGGCCGGCCAGGCCTACGACGCCGCGAGCACCTCCTACGACGACGAGGCGGTCCTCGTCCTCAGCGAGATCGACCCCACGCTGAACAACGCGGCCAACCCCGCCGTCTTCGACATGCGCAAGTACGCGCCGCGGTACTTCCTCGTCAACGGAAAGGCGTACCCGAACACGGCGCCGATCCCGACGGCCGCCGGCCACACGGTCCTGCTGCGCTACCTCAACGCCGGCAACCAGTACCACTCGATGGCCGTCCTCGGCGCGCACCAGAGCGTCATCGCGCTCGACGGGAGCCCGCTGACCTACGCCAGCCGCTACGTCGCCGACACCTTCGGGCCGGGCCAGACGGCCGATGCCCTCGTCACCGCGCCCAGCTCGGCCGTCGACGCCACGCTGAGCGTCTACGACGCGAGCTTCGTGCAGCACAACAGCGCCCTCGCCGGCGCCGGCGGGATGCTCACCTTCCTCGACGTCACCGGCAGTGGCGGCGGCAGCGCGACGGGTCCAGTCCCGTCAGCGGTCACCTTCGCGGCGGGAGTGCTCACCGCACACCTCGACGGGTCCACCACCGGCGGCACCGCGATCCAGGGCGCCGAGTTCTACCTCGACTCGATGGCCGGTCCCGGCACAGCCATGACCGCCAGCGACCTCGCCTTCGACTCGACGACCGAGGACGTCACGGCGGCCGCGAGCGTGCCCTCGGGCCACCACATCCTCTACGTCCGGGGCCAGGACGCGCTCGGGAGCTGGGGCGTGCTCAGCTCCGTGCTCGTGAACGGCGGCGACGGCAGCGGCCCGGCCACGACGTTCCCGACCCTCAGCCCCAGCCCGACCAACGGCACCGCAGCCGTGACGCTCCACGCGACCGGTGACGACAGCGCCAGCGGGGGGTCGAACATCGTCGCGGCCGAGTACTTCCTCGACACCGCAGGTGCCGACGGCTCCGGAGCTGCGATGACCGTCAACCTCGCCGCACCGGTCGCCAGCCTCGACGCGGTCATCCCCGCGTCGACCGTCGGCACGCTCACGGAGGGCATCCACACCGTCCTCATCCACGCCAAGGACGCCACCGGAGCCTGGGGCGCCAGCGCGAGCACCGAGCTCAAGCTCGACACGACGGCGCCGACGGCCGCAGGACTCTCGGCGAACCCGTCGCCGAACAACGGGACCCTGAGCTTCAACGGCGGGACCCCGTCGGTCCGGGTCGTCGCTGCAACGTTGACCGACCCGGAGTCGAACGGCGTCACCGGGACGATCAGCGGGGCCGAGGTCTTCCTCGACACCGTCGGTGCGAACGGCACCGGCATCGTCCTCTCGGCCAGCGACGGCATCTTCAACACGGCGACCGAGGCAGGCTATGCCGAGGTTCCGTTGTCGACGGTGGTGCTGCTGGGTGAGGGCGCGCACACGGTGTTCGTGCACGGCAGGGACTCGGCGGGCAACTGGGGTCCGGTCTCGTCCACGGTGCTGCTGATCGACAAGACCCGACCCACGATCAGCGGCGCGGCCGCGAGCCCGAGCCCGACCCAGGGCGCCCGGACCGTGACCCTGACCGCCACCGCTGCCGACACGGCCAGTGCGATCAGCCGGGTTGAATGGTTCACCGGCACCGACCCCGGCCCCGGCAAGGCGACCGCGACGACCCTGACCGCCACCGGCCCGACCACCGCCACAGCCACCGCCACGATCCCCTCCGACAGCTGGAACGAGGGCACCACGACCCTGACCCTGCGGGCCCGCGACGCGGCCGGGAACTGGAGCACGACGACCACCACCACCGTGAGCGTCACCGCACCGCTGGCCTTCTCCACCTTCGCCAAC
>JBBRGX010000061.1:0-15178 GCA_038223605.1 Actinomycetales bacterium
GCACAGCCCTCAGCCGTGGACGACGGTGCCACTCTCGCCGCGCATGGCCAACGGAGCCTTCGCCAGCGAGCAGATCACCGCACGACGCCCAGGGCCGCTGGCGGCGAACCCCATCGCCGCCTGGACCTTCGGCAGCATCGACCCGGCGCCGAACTGGCCCTCGTCCACGTACCGCTGCGCGGTCACCAGGTCGAGGTCCGCCAGCTCATGCTGCTCCGGGGTGCCGAAGCCGATCGCGACCCGGTCGACGGCGGTGAGGATGAACAGGTAGTCGGCCCCCACCACCTCCGCGAGCTTCGCGGAGGCGAAGTCCTTGTCGATGACGGCCGCGACCCCGTGCAGGTCACCGCTCTCGTCGCGCACCACCGGGACCCCGCCCCCACCACAGGCGACCACGATGAACTCGTGGTCGAGAAGGTTGAGGATCGAGTCCCGCTCGACGATGTCCACCGGACGTGGGGAGGCGACGACCCGTCGCCAGCCACGCCCGGAGTCCTCCACCATGACAAGTCCCGGAGTTGCCGCCATCTGCGCGGCGGCAGCCGCCTCGTCGTAGAAGGCACCGATCGGCTTGGTCGGCCGGTCGAAGGCAGGGTCGTCCGCCGCGACCTCCACCTGGGTGACGACGGACGCCACGTGCCACGGCATCCCCACGCGGCGGAGCTCCTTGGCCAGGCCCTGCTGCAGGTGGTACCCGATGTAGCCCTGACTCATGGCCGTGCACTCGGGAAGGTCCATCCGGGTGACGTGGTCGGTGTGCTGCGCCGCGATGTCGAAGGCCAGGTTGATCGCCCCGACCTGCGGGCCGTTGCCGTGGGACACGATGATCTCGTGCCCCTGGGCGATCAGGCCGACCAGCGACGGCGTCGCGGCGTCGATGCAGTCCCGCTGCTCCTGGGCCGTGCGGCCGAGCGCGTTGCCGCCCAGTGCGATGACGATGCGTGACATCCGCCGACCTCAGAGGATCCCGGCGAGGAGCTGCTCGAGCTCAGCCTTGGCGGCATCGACCTTGATCGGGTTCGCGACCTCGGGCCGCAGGAAGTAGACGAGGAGCGCGCGCTGGGCCGTGAGGCGGTTGCCTGCCTCCTCGAAGGCGACGGAGTAGCCGGAGTCGAGCACCTCGTCGGTGACCTCCTCGTTGCGGGTGGCAGGCAGGCAGTGCATGAAGCGTGCACCGGGGTTCGCCAGGGCCATGAGCGCGGCGTTGACCTGGTACTTCGGCATGAAGACCGCGAGGCGCTCCGCCTCGCCGAGCTCGGCCTCGTAGTCCCCGTACCAGACGTCGGTGTAGACGAAGTCTGCGCCTTCCAGCGCCTTGTGCATGTCGTCGGTGACGAAGACGCCACCGCCGGAGACGGAGGCGTTGCTGCGCCCGATCTCCTGCAGCTCCTGCGAGAGCTGGAAGCCCTCCGGGCCGTACTGGACGAAGTCCATGCCGACCTTCGTGGTGATCATCATCAGCGAGGCGCACACCTGGGTCGCGTCGCCGACGAAGACGACCTTGCAGTCCTCCAGCCGCTTCCCCTTCGGCAGGTTCTCGACCATCGTGATGAGGTCGCCGATCTCCTGCGTCGGGTGGTTGTAGTCCGACATCCCGTTCAGCACCGGGATCGTCGCGTGGGCGGCGAGGTCGACGATCGTCTGGTGCCGGGCCACGCGTGCCATCACGACGTCAACCAGGCGCGAGAGCACCTTCGCGGTGTCCTGGACGGACTCGTGGCCACCGAGCTGGATCTGCCCGGGTGCCAGGTACTGGGCGTGCCCGCCGAGCTGGGACATGGCCGTCTCGAAGGAGACGCGGGTCCTGGTCGAGGACTGCTCGAAGATCATCCCGAGGGTGCGACCGTGCAGCAGCGGCGGGAAGTAGCCGACCTGGACGCACTTCTTGAGCGTCAGCCCGAGGTGCACGATGTCGAGCACCTCGTCCTTGCTGAGGTCGGTGGTGTCGATGAAGTGGCGGACGGTCATGAGATGTCCTTCGGGTGTCGTGGGGCCGGTGTGGCCCGGATGAGGGCAGGGCGGGGTACGGCCGGGTCGCGGCGGGGCCGTGACGGGACCGGTGCAGGGGTCGGGCGGAGTGGTGGAGCGGGCTGCAGAGGCCGGCAGCCGGGGGCGGGGGGGGCGCCGGTCCGGCTGCCGGCGGTCTCAGCGGCCGGAGGGCACCTGCTGCGTGATGCAGTGCACGTTCCCGCCGCCGAGGAGGATCTCCCGACCCGGGACGGTGACGACCCGCCGCGGCGCGAACATCTCGACGTAGGCGGCCACTGCGGCATCGTCGTGCGCGTCGCCGAAGACGGGCAGCACCACGATGTCGTTGCCGATGTAGGAGTTCACGTACGAGCCGGCGAGACGATCGCCCTCCTCGCGCGGGAGGGTGCCCTCGACCGAGTCGACCCCGGCCGCCTCCTCAGCGGTGATGAAGACCGGCCCCGGCTGCTGGAGCTTCACGACCTCGAGCGTGCGGCCCTTGGCGTCACGGACCGACTCGAGGACCCTGAGGGCGGCCACCGACCGCTCGTGCTGCGGGTCGTCCTCGTCATCCGTCCAGGTCAGCATGACCTGGCCGGGCCGGGTGAACCGGCAGAAGTTGTCGACGTGCCCGTTGGTCTCGTCCAGGTACACCCCGGACGGGAGCCAGATGATGACCTCGACGCCGAGGTACCCGCGGAGCAGCGCCTCGAGCTCACCCCTGCTCCTGTCGGGGTTGCGCCCGCCGGAGAGCAGGCACTCCTCGGTGACCAGGAGGGTCCCCTCGCCGTCGACGTCGATCGAGCCGCCCTCGAGGACGAAGGACGCCTTGTAGCGGTCGGTGCCCTCGATCTCGCAGACCTTGCGGGCGACGGCGTCGTCCTGCGCCCAGGGGAAGTACAGGCCGTCGACCAGGCCGCCCCAGGCGTTGAAGTCCCAGTCCACGCCGCGGACGTCGCCGGCGTCGTTGACCACGAACGTCGGCCCGCAGTCGCGGATCCACGAGTCGTCGTTGGACATCTCGACGACGCGGATCTGCGCGGGCAGCTCGCTGCGTGCGTTGTCGTACTGGCGGGCGGACACCGCGACCGTGACCTGCTCGGTCTGCGCGATCGCCGTGGCGACGGCAGCGAAGGCCGCCTGCGCAGGCTTGCCGCCGAGCCGCCAGTTGTCCGGCCGTTCGGGCCAGATGAGCCAGGCGCCACGGTGGTGAGCCCACTCCCCTGGCATCCGGTAACCGTCAGCCGCAGGGGTCGAGTCGATGGAACGAACCATGATGGGTCAGCCTCTCGTGATCAGTTCTCGACGTCGGCGAACTGGCGACGGACGGTGTCGGGTGCCTCGCCTCGCTCGAGGGCGCGGTCACGCGTCCACTGCGGCGACTTCCAGCAGAAGTACTCCTGGAGCCCGACCGTCACGGCCAGCCCGACGAGGATCGAGCCGGTGACAGCGGCGGAGAAGTCCCAGGGGTTCCAGACGAAGAACACCGCTGCGAGCCCGAGCAGGACGGTCGGGACCCAGATCACTGCCCAGGTCACCCGTGCGCCACCCGGGACGCGGTAGGGCCGCGGGCGGTCCGCGTCGACCCGACGCAGCTTGCCGAACGCCAGCATCATCACGATGTAGGGGAGCAGGAAGATGACCGAGGAGAACGCGAAGAGGTTCCAGAAGACGTCGTCGATGGCGCCGTCCGTGAGCGAGAACAGTCCCGCGTACCCGACGGTGAAGACCGTGCCGACGAGCGACGTCAGCATGGCCGCGCCGATCGGCGTCCCACGGTCCTTGTGCGTCCGCGCGAAGACCTTCGGCAGGTCACCTTGCTGCGCCGACTCCGAAGCCGCGATGTTGGCGCCGATGGTCCACGGGACGAGGCTGGCGAAGAAGCAGAAGAGGGCACCGATCCCGAGCGCCGTGACGACGGCGTGCGCCACCGCCGACTCGCCGAAGCCCCGCTGCAGGGCGTCGATGAGGCCCGTCGTCTGCGAGATCTCGTCGGCCGGGAGGATGAGCTGCATGCCCACCGTGGCGATGAGGTAGAAGCCACCGATGAGAAGCCCTGCGATGCCGATCGTCTTCGGGACGTCGCGCTTGGGGTTCTCCATCTGCGTCGAGGCCGAGGACATCAGCTCGAAGCCGAGGAAGTTGTAGATGATGATCGGCAGCGCCGCTGCGAAGGCAGGGAGCGCGTTCGTGGGCAGCATCGCGCTCGCCGTCCACTGCGTCGCAGAGCCGTGGGCCGAGGCGTAGATCCCGCCCGCCACCGCGAGGGCGACGATCACGGCGATCGTGATGCCGGCGCCGAGGCTGGACACCCAGGTGCCCGTCTCCAGGCTGCGGACGTTGACCCAGAAGTTGATCCAGATCAGTGTCACGGTGATGGCCACCTGGACCCAGAAGTTCAGCTCACCGTTGAAGAACATCGACGAGATCGCGCCGGAGAACATCAGGTAGACGCTCGGGACCCAGAGGCCGACGTTCACCCAGTACCACCAGGAGACCCGGCTGCCCCATCTGTTCCCGAAAGCGCGGACGACCCACGCGTAGATCCCGCCGGCGTCCGGGTAGGCCGAGCCGAGCTCGCTGGTGACCAGCCCGTAGGGGACGAAGAACACCATGATGATCAGCACGGTCCAGAAGACGGCCGTCGGGCCGACGGAAGCGGTCACCGTGAGCTGGGAGAGCAGGAGCATCGCCGCGACGGAGAAGAGCACCATGTCGAACAGTCGGAACGCGGGGCGTCCGGTTGCCGTGGCGCTCCGGCCCTCTGTCGGCGGGCGGTCGGTCTTGGCGGTCATTGCTGCTCCTTTGCTGGGCGTGCCGCGGGGGGCTCGGGCTCGACCGTCGGACGTCCTGCATCGGATCGGGCCGCCCCGGTGCCGGACCCGGCGGGCCTGACCCGCCGCGCCCTGGCCCCTGTGGCTCAGGTTCGATGTGTACAAACGTACAACTTTCGATGTGTACGAACGTACAAGTTCATCCGAGGAGACCAAGGGACCTACGTCCCCGGCGGGCAGAGGCGCTCGAGGACGAGCCTGAGCCGGGCCGCGAGGCCGGCGACATCGAGCTCGACGTTCGCGACCGCCTCGAGCATCAGACCGTCGACGAGGCAGGCGACGACCTGCACGACAGCAGCCCGCGGCAGGGACGGGTCACTCGGCGGCAGCACCCGGTCGGTCAGCTCGCCGATCATGGACGACCAGGCCCGGCTCTCCTCGCGCACCGTCGCGTTGCGGGTCGCTTCCATGAACATCTCGAAGAGGGCGAGGTCGTACAGGGGGTCGGCCGTGGTCTTGTCGAAGAACATCTCGGTGAGCAGCGCGATCGACCGGTCGAGGTCGACCTCGCCCCGGACCGCGTCCACGATCGCGTGCAGCCGGTCCGACTCCGCTGAACGGGCGTGCGCCATCGTCTGCAGCAGCAGGTCGTCACGGTCGGTGAAGTAGTACGTCGTCGAGCCGAGCGGGACCCGGGCGGCCTTCGCGACGGCGCGATGGGTCACGGCTCCCGACCCGCCCGTGCCGAAGACCCGGACCGATGCGTCGAGGATCTGCTCCCGCTTGCGCTGGCCGCTGGACGTCGTCGCCCGCTCGGCGCCCGCACGCGCCGCAGCCGAGCCGTGCTCCTCGGACATCGGACTCCTCGTGACGAACGGGCGACGGTCAGGTCGCAGGGCGCTGCGCCCGCCCGCGCCTCTCGATGCACCGTACCGGCGCACGGCCCGACCCAGTCGGGATCACCTCGGGCCGGATGCCCGCCTCAGCCGAGGTACGGCCGCAGCCGCGGCAGGTCCGCCGGGCCGAGGCGGTCGGCAGAGGTCTGGGCCTGGTGCCACAGCGGGTAGCGCAGCGGCTCGGCGCTGACCGCGTCGAGCCGGGCGATCTCCTCGTCGCCGAGCACGAGGTCGGCAGCGGCGAGGCTGTCGCGCAGCTGGTCCGTCGTCCGCGCGCCGACGATGAGCGAGGTCACACCGGGCTTCGTCAGCGTCCACGCGAGGCTGACGCGCGCCGCAGAGACGCTGTGGTCGGCGCCGATCGCGACGGCCGTCTCGATGATGTCGTAGAGCTTGGCCTCGTCGTGCACGGGCGGCTCCGACCACTCGGTCAGGTGTCGGCTGCCCTCGGGGGCTGAGCCGTCCCTGCGGTACTTGCCAGAGAGCAGCCCGCCGGCGAGCGGGCTCCACACCAGGATCCCGAGCCCCTGGTCGAGCGAGACCGGCACCAGCTCGTCCTCGGGGTGGCGGTTGTGCAGCGAGTAGTAGACCTGCTGGCTGACGAAGCGCTCGTAGCCGCGCAGGGTGGAGACGCCGAGCGCCTTCATCAGGTGCCAGGCGGAGTAGTTGGAGACGCCGATGTAGCGGACCTTCCCGCTGCGCACCATGTCGTCGAGGGCGCTGAGGGTCTCCTCGAGCGGGGTGAGGCCGTCCCACTCGTGCACCTGGTACAGGTCGATGTGATCCGTGCCGAGCCGGCGCAGGCTCGCCTCGACGGCGCGAACGAGGTGGTGCCGCGACAGGCCGGCATCGTTGGGGCCGGTGCCCATCGCCATCCGCGCCTTGGTCGCGATGAGCCACGCGTCGCGGGTCGAGCCGAGCGCCTTGCCGAGGATCTCCTCCGAGGCCCCGTCGGAGTAGACATCGGCGGTGTCGACGAGGTTGACCCCCGAGTCGCGCGCGAGGTCGAGCTGTTCGCGCGCCCCGTCGACGCCGATCTGCCCGATGACGCTCGCCCAGCCCGTCCCGCCGAAGCCCATCGTGCCGAGGGTGAAGGTCGAGACCCGGAGGCCGGATCGGCCGAGCTGGCGGTACTCCATGCTGCTGCTCCTCAGATCGCGTGGCTCTGCCGCGGACCGGCCGGGCGGCGCGAGCGGCACCACCACCCTGGCGCGAGTGCGGCAACCTGTCCAACGACTCGATCCGATCGGACTCTGCACCTCTGGCGATGGCGCCGTGCGCAGCCGTCACCGCCGTCCGGTGCTCAGCAGCAGGCGCCCACCACGCGAGCGATCTCGATGCGGAAGATCTCGGGGCCTTCGGCCAGGTAGTCCCAGGTGAGCTGACCGGGCTCGCGCTCGGCGAGCTGGGCGCGCAGCGGCGTCGGGTCGTGGTCGTTGGCCAGGACCAGCGACTCCCCCGGGGCCAGCGCCGCCACCGCGGCGATGATCGTGTCATGACGCACCGAGCGGTCGAGCAGGCGGGCGTCGAGGTCGGTGGCGAGCACCTCGGCGGTCCCGGCAGCTCCACCGCCGCCACAGCCGCACCCGCCACAGCCGCAGCCGCCGGCCTTCTCGCCGACCGGCTCGGTCGGGACGGGGGCTGAGGAGACGAGGGGCAGCATGTCCATGAGGGCTCCTGGGGTACCGGCCGTCGGCGGCGCCGAGCGGGTCCGCATCGTTCTTACTCCCTTCTCGGTGGACACGGCAAACGTGCCCGTCACCCGCACCGACGGCTCGCGACGCCGGCACGGTGCGCGCCCGGCCGAGCTGCAACGCCTGCTCGCGGCCCATCAGGGCGACGGGCTGGCGGTCGCCGACCTCGCCGCTCTCGCCGGTCTCCACCCGAACACCGTCCGGGCACACCTCGAGGTGCTCGTCAACGCAGGAGCGGCGAGCCGCCACCCCGACCGGCGCCGCACCCCCGGGCGGCCGCGCGAGCTCTACCGGGCGACAGCCGCGGCGCCGGACGACCGCAACTCCCTGCTGCTCGCCCGGGTCTGTGCCTCACGACCCTCGCCGCGACCCATGGATGAGCGCCGCTCAGCCGCGCACCTCGCCGAGCGGGACGTCCGGGTCCGCGAGACGCGCGGGGTCCACCACCGCGCCCGAGCGCACCAGCCCCTCGACGGCCTCGCCGACGTCCCAGACACTGACGTTCATCCCGGCCACCACGCGTGAGTCCCTGAGCCAGAAGGCGAGGAGCTCGGGACCGGCGCGGTCGCCACGGAGGACGAGCCGGTCGAAGCCGTCGGGGCCGATCGAGCCCCGGTACTCCATCCCCAGGTCGTACTGGTCGGTGTAGAAGAACGGCACCGCGTCGTGCACGACGTCCATGCCGAGCATCGCGCGCGCAGCCACCGGGCCGGCGTGCAGGGCGTTCGCCCAGTGCTCGACGCGCAGGCGTCGACCCAGCAGCGGGTGCACGGCGTTCGCCACGTCGCCGGCGGCGAGGACGTCCGGGTGCGAGGAACGCAGCGAGGCGTCGACGAGCACCCCGTCGTCGACATCGAGGCCCGCCGCCTCGGCGAGCTGCGTGTTCGGTCGCGCCCCGATGCCGACGACGACCACGTCGGCGGGCAGCCGCTCACCCGACGTCGTCTCCACCTCCCGGACGGCTCCCCCGGCTCCCGCGATGGACCGCACCCCGTCACCGAGCAGCAGCCGCACCCCGTTCCGGCGGTGCAGATCGGCGAACATCGCCCCGAGCTCGTCGCCCAGCGCTGCGCGCAGCACCGTCGGTGCCGGCTCGACGATCGTGACGTCGTTGCCGAGAGTGCGCGCGGCGGCCGCGACCTCCAGACCGATCCAGCCACCGCCGACCACCACGACCGTGCGACCCCCGGCCGCGAGACGCGGCCGCAGGGTGTCGGTGTCCGCGAGCCGGCGCAGGTAGTGCACGCCCTCGAGGTCAGCGCCCGGGACCGAGAGCAGCCGCGGAGACGAGCCCGTGGCGAGGAGGGCCTTGCCGAAGGCGAGGCGTTCCCCACCCTCGAGCTCGACCACGTGCTCAGCGGGGTGGAGCCCGATCACGACGGTGCCGGTGCGCAGGTCCACGTCGTGCTCGGCGTACCAGCCTTCCTCGTGCACGAAGGCGGAGTCACGCTCGGCGTCGCCCAGCAGCATCCCCTTCGACAGCGGGGGTCGTTCGTACGGCCGCTCGGGCTCGTCGCCGAGCAGGCGGATCGGCCCGTCGAAGCCTTCCTCGCGCAGCGTCTCGGCGGCCTTCGCGCCCGCGAGGCCCGCACCGATGATCACGTAGGCCTGCTGCGTCGCCATGGCGAGCGCACCTCCCCAGGACGATGGGATCGAGGTCCCCATGGTTGCAGCGGTCGGCCGGGACCGCCCGGCGAGCCGGACGAGCGCTGTCGACCCTCAGCGCGAGCGGCCCCCGGACGCCCGGAGCCGCTCGCGCAGCCCGGCAAGCTGCTCGGCGATCGCGACCGGCAGCCGGTCGCCGAACGTCTCGAACCAGGCAGCCGTGCCGTCCGCCTCGGCGAGCCATGCCTCGGTGTCGATCCGGAAGAGCTCGGCCATGTCCTGCTCCGAGACGTCGAGCCCGGTCAGGTCGAGGCCGACCGGCAGCAGGCCGACCGGCGAGTCCACCGCCTCGGCTGAACCATCGATCCGCTGCATCGCCCAGGCGAGCACCCGGGAGTTCTCCCGGAACCCTGGCCACAGGAAGTGCCCGTCCGGGCCCTTGCGGAACCAGTTCACGGCGAAGATCGCCGGAGCCGCCTCCCCGAGCTGCACGCCGATCTCGAGCCAGTGGGCCCAGTGGTCGGCCATGTGGTAGCCGCAGAACGGCAGCATCGCGAAGGGGTCGCGGCGCAGCGCGCCGACGGTCCCCTCGGCCGCCGCCGTCTGCTCGGAGGAGATCGTCGCCCCCAGGAAGACGCCGTGCGCCCAGTCCCGCGCCTGGGCCACGAGCGGCACGTTGCTCGCTCGCCGGCCGCCGACGAGGATCGCGTCCACCGGCACCCCCGCGGGGTCCTCCCAGCTGTCAGCGATCGAGCGGCAGGCCGACGCCCGGACGGTGAAGCGTGAGTTGGGGTGGGCGGCAGGACGTCCCGACGCCGGTGTCCAGTCCTCGCCGCGCCAGTCGATCAGGTGCGCGGGGGCGTCGTCGGTCAGTCCCTCCCACCACACGTCGCCCTCGTCCGTCAGGGCGACGTTGGTGAAGATCGTGTCGCTGCCGACCATCTCGACAGCGGTGGGGTTGGTCGCCGGGCCGGTCCCCGGAGCGACGCCGAAGAAGCCGGCCTCCGGGTTGATCGCCCGTAGCCGACCGTCGGTACCGGGCCCTCCCGGTCGCATCCACGCGATGTCGTCGCCCACGGTCTGCGCGGTCCAGCCCGGGAGCGTCGGGTCGAGCATGGCCAGGTTCGTCTTGCCGCACGCGGAGGGGAACGCCGCGGCGACGTGGAAGACCCGACCCTGCGGGGACGTCAGCCGCAGGAGCAGCATGTGCTCGGCCAACCAGCCCTCGTCCCGGCCGATCACCGAGGCGATGCGCAGAGCGAAGCACTTCTTGCCGAGCAGCGCATTGCCCCCGTAGCCCGAGCCGTAGGACCAGATCTGCCGGGTCTCGGGGAAGTGGCAGATGTACTTGACGGGGTTGGCCGGCCATGGCGAGTCCGGGATCGCGCTGCCTCCGGCGCCGTCGAGCGGCATGCCGACGCTGTGCACCGCCGGCACGAAGACGCCGTCCGTGCCGAGCTCGTCGAGCACTGCGGTCCCGACGCGCGTCATCATCTGCATGTTCACCACGACGTAGGGCGAGTCGGTCAGCTCCACGCCGATCCGGGCGAGCGGGGAGCCGATCGGCCCCATCGAGAAGGGCACGACGTACATCGTCCGCCCACGCATCGAGCCGGCGAACACCCCCTCGAGCTCGGCGAGCATCGGACCCGGTGCGCGCCAGTTGTTGGTCGGGCCGGCGTCCTCCTCGTGTTCGGAGCAGATGAACGTGCGGCTCTCGACCCGCGCGACGTCGTCGGGGGTCGACCGCGCGAGGTAGCTGCGCGGACGGCGCTCAGGATCCAGACGGACGAAGGTGCCGCGCTCGACGAGCAGCTCACAGAGCCGGTCGTACTCGGACGGGGACCCGTCGCACCAGACGACGTCATCGGGCTTCGTCAGGTCGGCGACGGTCGCCACCCACGAGATCAGCCCCTGGTGCCTGACGGTGGTCGGGACCAGCGGATCTGCGGACTGAGTGGCGGCGGACATGAGGGCCCTCTCCGTGACCCTCGCCCGGCGCTGGCCACACGGTGATGCCCCGCCACGCCCACCGATCGCCGGCCCGACAAGGCGCGCGCCACGTTGCGCGCTCCCTCCGATGGTGGCACAGGTGCACCGCGGCGCGGCCGTTCCCCGTGCAGGGGACGTGCCGTCACCGCCGCCCGGCCGCCCACTGCTCGAGCAGCCCCGTGAGCTCGGCGGCGGTGAGCGCGGGGGCGAAGAGGTTCCCCTGCCCCGTGGCACAGCCGGCGCCCCGCAGGAAGGAGAGCTCCGCGGCGGTCTCCACGCCCTCCGCGACCACCCCGATACCCAGCGCAGCGCCGAGGCCGAGGAGCGCACTGACGAGCTCGCCCGAACGGTCCGGGCCCGCAAGGCCGTGCACGACGGAACGGTCGATCGTGAAGCCGTCGACCGGGAACCGGTGCAGGACCTCGACCGAGGAGGACCCCGAGCCGAAGTCGTCGACGTGCAGCAGCAGCCCGGCATCGTGGATCTCGCGAGTCAGCTGCAGGGCGCGGTCCGGAAGTCGGCGCAGGACGCCCTCGGCAATCTCCACCGTGAGCCGGTCGGTGCCCAGCCCGTGCGTCGCGAGCGTGCCCGTGAGGTGGGCCAGCATCCCCTGCTGCCAGAACTGGCGGTCGGAGAGGTTGATGCTCACCCGGGGGACCTGGGGGCCCCACTCGACCAGCCGCCGGCAGACCTCGTCCAGGACGAGGTACCCGAGCCGGACGACCAGCCCGGCCTCCTCCATCGCCGGCAGGAACTCCTCGGGCAGGACAAGACCCCGCTCGGGGTGGTTCCAGCGGACCAGCGCCTCCGCACCCCGGACCTCCCCCGAGGCGAGGTCGACGATCGGCTGGAAGTAGACCTCGAACTGCTGGTCGTCGAGGGCGCTGCGGACCTCGGCATGGAGCCCGCGCTCGCGCGCGGCGCGGGACCGCATCTCGTCGTCGAAGAGCACGACCGCCCCCGGCTCCACGGCCTTGGCCCGGTACATGGCCGCGTCGGCGTAGCCGAGGATGTCCTCGCTCGACAGGTCGTCGCCGCCGCTGGTCGCGATCCCCATGCTCGCCCTGATCGACAGGTCGGCGCCGTCGAGCTCGAGCGGCGCGGCGATCGAGGCCAGCACCCGGTGCGCGACGGTCAGCGCTCCGTCCGCATCCGTGTCGTGCAGCAGGATCGCGAACTCGTCCCCGCCGAATCGCGCGCCCGTGTCGACGGCGCGGAGCTCGCGCCCGAGCCGTTCGCCGACGGCCGCCAGCACGCGGTCACCCATCTGGTGCCCGAGCGAGTCGTTGATCCGCTTGAAACCGTCCAGGTCGAGGAAGAGCACGGCGAAGGGTGTCCCCGAACGACGGTTCCGGGCGATCGCCGAACCCAGCCGGTCAAGGAAGAGGCGGCGGTTCGGCAGCTCGGTGAGGGTGTCGTAGAGCGCGCTCCGTCGGACGTCCTCCTGGAGCCGCTGGGACTCCAGCGCCACGCAGAGCAGGGCTGCCCAGTGCTGGTAGGTCTCCCGGTCGGAGGTCGTGTCGATCGTGCCGACCACCGCGAACAGACCCCACTCGCGCGTCGCGGTGCGCACCGGGACGACGACGCAGACCTCCTGCTCCGCCGAGACGACGGCGGCGATGAGCGGCTCCGGCGGGAAGCTCTCCGCCGTCAGCCGCGTGCCGGTCAGCTCGGACAGCGCCCCCGTCCGGTCGTACGCCCCCGCGATCACCAGGTTGCCTGCGGAGGGTTCGCCCTCCCATAGCGCAAGCAGGCCGGCGTTGACGTGGGTGCCGGCGAGCCACTCCAGCCCACGGGGGTCGGTCCCGCCCGTGTCGAGCAGACCGCCGTCGACGGCGTACTGCTCGAAGATCGCGAGCTCCGCGACCTCTGCGCGACGAAGGAAGGCCCCCGCCTGGACCTTCCACATCTCAGCCACCACGCGAGCGGGTGCGACGACCGGGGCGCCGGCTGCGACCGCTGCGACCTCCTCGACGAAGACGGCGACCGCCGCGATGACACGACGCATGAGGTCCGGTCGCTCGGTCAGGGGGAGCAGGGACGTCGCCAGCGCGCGGATCCCCGCCTCCACACCCTCTGCCGTCGACTCCATCAGCTGCTCAGCTGCGCGGACGGTCTCCAGGACCGCGTCTCGCGTGCGCGCATCGGCTCGCCGGTCGGCCGAGTCGAGCGCGCTCAGGAGGACTTCCCGCAGCTCCGCACGCAGGAGGGCAGCCGGGGGCCACGCCGATCGGGTGCCCGTGACCGAGACCCTCTCGGGCCCGCCGGTCGGGCAGCCGCAGGACGACCGGACGGTGAGCACGACCGACTGCGGCGTCGCCACGCCGTCCGCGACCTCGTCGCCCCTCATCGCAGCGACCACCAGGCGGCCGGCGAGGGCGCCCACCTCCTCGAACCGCTGGTTGGCGCTGGTCAGCCCCGGGAGGCTGAAGGCCCCACGCTCGATGTTGTCGTAGCCGATGATCGCGAGGTCCCCCGGGAGCACCATCCCGCCCTCGGCGAGCACCCGCATCAGGCCGAGCGCGTTGCCGTCGGTGCCCACCATGACGGCCGTCGGCCGCCCGGGCCGCGCGAGGATCTGACGCGCCCCGTGCACGCCGCCCGACTCACCGTTGTCGGGAACGGCGAAGAAGTCCCCGGGGTCGGCGGCGAGGCCGTGCGCCGCCAGGACAGCCAGATAGGCGGAGTACCGCTCGCGGATGTCCTGCTGGGAGAGGTTGCCGACGAAGCCGATCCGGGTGTGCCCGTGCCCGATGAGGTGCTCCACGGCAGCGGTGGTGCCACCACGGTTGTCCGGCATCGCCGCCGGCGCGATGAACCCCGACATCAACGTGCTCGACAGGACCACGGCCTTGCCTGCATCGCGCAGCTGCTGCAGGTAAGGACGGCCGACGGCCGTGGTGATCGAGACCGCACCGTCGACGAGCGCCCAGGCGACGGGGGTCGAGAAATCGCCGGGGACGCCCACCTCGTCACGCGGCACACCCTCGGGACGGGTGATCACGACGACGAGCCGACCCCCCGCACCGGCCACCTCGCGGGCCAGTCCCGCGACCAGCTCGCCGAAGTAGTGACCGTCCATGGTGGGCGTGAGGACCAGCACGGTTCGCGGGTCGCCCACTGCAGGTCCCTCCCGTCCCCCGTTGGACGTCCGGAGGCTCCGAGCCGTCTCCTGCGTATCGGCACGCAACGCGCCGAGGTGACGATAACCCGCGTCACGATCAGGGAACATCGCGGAGAGCCCCGGGTCGTGGTCTCAGCTGGTCGGCACAGGCTTCCTCGCCCGGACCACGGCCCCGTGCAGGCCGTCAGCGACCTCGGAGGTGAACTCGACCTCCCCGCCGACGAACCCGGCGGCGGCAAGAAGGGACAGGTACTCGGCGCGGGAGAGGGCGCGGCGATGCTCCCGGCGACGTCACCCCGCTCGGCCCGCTCCGCCGGGGTGAGGCGGTCCTCGGCGACGACGTCGGACACGCCGAAGCGGCCTCCTGGCACGAGCACCCGGAACGCCTCTCGAAGAACGGCCGGCTTGTCGGTCGAGAGGTTGATGACGCCGTTCGAGATCACCACGTCGACCGCGCCGTCCGGCAAGGGAACCGCCTCCATTGACAGTCGACGATGTCTGGCGCCACAGGCCGCCATTGGATATCGACGTCTGTCCATGGTGATGCCCATCGATGTATCGGGGTGCGGTGCAGGCATGCCCGCTGCGCTACCGCTCCTCGAACCGGCCCGCTGCGCGCCGTTGACCCAGGCTCGGCTCTCCGCCGAGGAAGCCGTCGTGCTCGCCGCACGGCTCCTCGACTGCCCGGGCCGGGATCTGGACCGTTCAGTCAGGGGTCTTCCCCGAGAACACCGCCGGCCTCGCGCTGCACACGTCCGCGGGGTTCCGCACCGTCGGGACCCGGAGCCGGATCGGGCAGATGGGCTACGGGGCGATGGCTGGGACCTGGCGTGACGTCGTGCTGCTGGAGCACCGCCGCTCCGGGGACCCCGGCCGGTCCTGAGCGCGCGCCGCCGCCGCCCCTCCGACGGGGCACGATCGACCACGGCACCGGAACACCGTGAACGGCTTCCCTGTTGCAGAGACCATGAGCGCACCGACCTTCGGCCTGGGCACCTTCGGCGACGTCACCCTCGACGAGCACGGCAACCGGGTACCGATGCACCAGGTGCTGCGCGACGTCGTCGAGCAGGGCGTCCTCGCCGACCGGGTGGGCGTCGACCACGTGGTCGTCGGGGAGCACCA
>JBBRGX010000062.1:0-15119 GCA_038223605.1 Actinomycetales bacterium
GTGGCGCTGACGGCGCCGCTCTCCGTCCCGGCACCCTCCGGGCGCTGGCTCAGCCGATCAGTGGTGCCCCTTCGGGGTAGCGGAACACCCGGTGCCGCTCGCGGATGGCCAAGGCGGTCCCGAGGGTGAGGGGTCCGAGCCGGCCGAGGAACATGAGCATGGCGAGCAGCACCTGGTGGGCGGGGTGCAGCTGAGCGGTGATCCCGGTGGACAGCCCCACGGTGCCCGAGGCGGAGATCACCTCGAAGAGCACCTCGTCGAGCCGCAGGGTCGAGGTGAGACTGATGACCAGGGTCGGGATGACGACTGCTGCCACGCCGACGAGGGCGACGGCCGTGGCCTGGCGCTGGGTCGCCGGCGAGAGGCGCCTGTCGAAGACCGTGACGTCGGGGTCGCCTCGAAGCTCGGACCAGATCACGAAGGCCAGGATCGCGAAGGTCGTCATCTTGATGCCGCCCGCGGTGGACGCCGATCCACCGCCGATGAACATCAGGACGTCGGTGCCGAGCCAGGTTCCCTCGTGCATCTGTGCGGTGTCGATCGAGTTGAACCCGGCGGTGCGCGGCATGATGCCCTGGACGAACGCCGCGAGGACCCTGCCCGGGACGTCGAGCCGACCGAGCGTGGCGGGGTTGCCCCACTCGGCGACCGCCATGAACACCGTGGCGCCGGGTACCAGCACGGCGGTCATGAGAACCGTCAGCTTGGTGTGGATGCTCCAGCGGCGGGGCCGGCGATGGTTGCGCCACAGCTCGAGCACGACGGGGAACCCCAGCCCGCCGATGAGCACGGCGATCGTGATCGGCAGGCAGATCCACGGATCGGTGGCGTAGCCGATCAGGTTGTCGGTGAACAGGGCGAACCCCGCGTTGTTGAACGCCGAGACAGCGTGGAAGACACCGAGCCACAGCGCGCGGCCGAAGGGCTCGTCGTAGGTCAGCACCCATCGGGCGGTGAGGAGGGCCGCGACGACGGTCTCGACGAGCACCGTGAGGCGGGCGACGCCGACGAGCACCGAGCGCACGTCGCCCAGCCCGAGGGTCCGGGTGGAGGCCGCGGCGGAGAGCCGGCTCTGCAAGCCAAGGCGATGCGACAGCAGGAGCACGAGGACCGACGCCATGGTCATGATCCCGAAGCCGCCGACCTGGATCAGGGCCAGGATCACCGCTTGCCCGAAGCCGGACCATGCTGTCGCGGTGTCCACCACGATCAGCCCCGTGACACACACGGCAGAGGTCGAGGTGAAGGCAGCGGTGAGCACACCGGCGGATCGGCCGTCCGCGGAGGCGAAGGGCAGCGACAGAAGCACCGCGCCGATCACCACGGCAGCGAGGAACCCGAGGACGATCACCTGGAACGGGCGCCGTCTCGGGTTGCCGTGATCGGACCTCGCCCCTCGCGTCGACCACCGGCGGACCCGCGTGCGGACGCTGTCGTCGGCGCTGCCCTGCACCCCAGCCCGCACCCGGCCTCCCCGATCGAGCCTCGCACCCTGCCTGCCCCCGGGCCACGACGGCCGTGCGATCCTCGCACAGCAGGAGGACGAGCGTCACGGCGAGGGGGCCCTCGATCACACGCTCGCCGGCCTCCGGTGACCCCGGCCGCGAGCCGGGTCCGATCCGCCGACGAGCACGTGTCGCGCGATCGTGGCCGTCCGCCAGGGGCTCTGGCGGTGCGGATGCCTACGCTGGGGCAATGGCACGCTTCGTGGTCGACGCTCCCACCGTGCTGCACCTCCTCGACAACGGGCTGAGCGTCGACGAGAGCACTCAGCTGGTCGCGCCGAGCTCGATCCGTTCGGAAGCACTGCAGCTGCTGCTCCGCGAGGTCGGTGGAGGCAGGCGGTCAGAGGCCGACGCCCTCGAGACGCACGAGCGGATGACCGCGCTGAAGATCAGGTTGCTCGGCGATCGGGTCTCGCGCACCACCGCCTGGCGGATCGCCCGCCGACAGGGCTGGGACACGCTGCGCGACGCGGAGTACCTCGCGATCACCCAGCTGCAGGCGGACGCGCTCGTCACGGTCGATCCCGACCTGGCGGCCAAGGCGGAGGGTCTGGTCCCGGTGGCCTCCCTGCGCGCGCTCCTCACGGCCACGACGGGTGACCGCCCGGTGAGCTGACCCGCCGCTCGCGCCGCGCCGGCTCGGACGAGCCTTCGCAGGCAGGACCGCTAGTCGAGGCAGAACTCATTGCCCTCGACGTCCTGCATCACGAGGCAGGCGTCGTTCTCCTCGTCGGCGAGGAGCAGTCGCAGGCGCCGAGCGCCGAGCGTCTCCAGTCGAGCCGCTTCTGCCTCCAGCGCCATGACTCGCTCGTCGCCGGTGAGCCCGACCCCGACGCGCACGTCGAGGTGGAGCCGGTTCTTCACCGCCTTGGCCTCGGGCACCCGCTGGAAGAACAACCGTGGGCCGATGCCGTCCGGATCCTGGCAGGCCCAGGTCGAGTCCCGGCGGTCGACGGGGAGCGACGAGTCGAACGCCTCCCACGAGTCGAACCCGGGCGGGACCGGCGGGTCGACGTACCCGAGAACGGCCTTCCAGAACTCCGCAACAGCCCGTGGGCTCGCGCAGTCGAACGTCACCTGCACCTGCCTCACGTGCGCCATCGAGCGAGCGTAGTGGTCGGCACGACGCCGAGGAACCCGGAGGTCGCGAGCTGCGGCCCGCGACTCGGCGGACCGGGTGGAGCCGGACCGGTGACGTCGCGCTGACCTGGTCGAACCCGTCGCAGCGGCGTGACGCCGACCTGTGCCGGCACCGTCCGCACTCACGAGCGCTGACGGCACACATCCACGCAGCGGGCCCCGGGCAGTTCTGGCCACGGGACGGGACACCTCGACCGCTCACGCCCCGCCTGGACACCGACCTCTCGGGCGCGAGGCGCTCCCGCTCGGTGCGGAGGAGGTCCCCGCCGTGGGAGAGTCGGCTCGTCACGAGGAGGAGCAGATGTCCCCGTTCGGTCTGGTGGTCCGGTTCGCGCTCAAGCCCGGGCGGGCCGAGGCGTTCGACGACCTGATGCGCCAGACGGTGGCGGGGATCGCCACGCACGAGCCCGGCACGTTGGCGTACGCCGTGCATGCGCTCGACGGCGAGCCGGCCGTCCGCATCTTCTACGAGCTCTACACGAGCGAGGAGGCCCTCGCCGAGCACGAGTCGCAGACCACGACCCGGTACTTCCTCGACCGCGTCGACGACTACGTCACGAGCATCGAGGTCCAGCGGCTGCACCTGGTGACGGCCACCGGCATCCTCGGCCTCCCGACCGACGCCGGCCGCCCGGCGCCCGGCTGAGCGCGACGGCAGCCACGAGGGCTCCGGGACGTCCGGCCGTCCGGGCACCTCCGCCCGCGACGACGCCCTGACCAGTCCGATCACCGTCCGACCGAAGGTCCGTCCACTCGTCGCATGCCACCGCACCCGAACCCTGACCGCGGACCCGGGCGCGTCACGCTCAGGAGATCCGCGCCGCGACCACCGTCGACGTGCGGTGCAGGAGCCGTTCGACCGGACCGCGGCCCCAGCGCCGACGCCAGGTCCAGCAGCTCGCGACGACCACGACGAGGATCGCCGAGAGCAGCGTGTTCGACGGCTCGTACCGCCCACCGGCCTGGAGCAGCGCGATCGCCACGAGGTGCCCGCAGTAGGCGGTGAGTGCCAGCGCACCGGTGGCGGTCAGCGGTGCGACGAGTGCCGGTGCGCGTTCGGCCGCGACGAGGCAGGCCAGGAGGACGAGCCCTGCGACGCCGAGGTTGCCGAGGACCTCCGGCCAGGTGTTGGCGTGGGCCGTGGTCGCGAACAGCGCGGCCTGCGGTGAGCCGGGCGGGAGGGCCCCGTGGACCAGGAGGCCGCCCGCGTACCCGAGGAGGACGAGAGCCGCACCGCCGACACCGAGCACGACGCGAGTCCCGCGGCGGTGCAGATCGCTGCGCCCGAGCGCGAGCCCGGCGAGAAGATACGCGGGCCACAGCACAGCGGGGTAGAACCGTCCGACCAGCAGGGAGAGCGGTAGATCTGCCGGGTGCGGGTCGACGGCCGCCCAGAGCGGCGCGCCGAGCGCGAGCACGAGGCCGGCCGTGATCAGCAGGGCCCGTCGCGACCAGCCGATCGCCGGGAGCACCATGAGGAACATCAGCGCATAGCTCGGCAGGATCACCGCGACCGGGGTGCCCAGGGCGATCAGGCAGAGCCCGATCAGCGCCAGGAGCAGCGCCCGCACGGCGACCCGCCAGCGGGCCCGCGCGAGGCCGTGCGGCACCAGGCCCCCGCTGAGCAGCGCGATCGAGACACCCGCGAGCGTGGCGAACAGGGCAGCGGACCGGCCGTGGGTGAGGATCAGCCAGCCTGCTCCCGGCGCGCCGGCGTCACCGACGTGTGCGGTGACCATCCCGAGCACGGCGAGCCCTCTGGCCAGGTCCACCCCCGCGATGCGCTGCACCCGGGAAGCCTAGGCACGCCCGTAGGCTCGGGCCATGCGTATCGCCCGGTTCACCACAGGCTCCGATCCCCGCTACGCCCTGGTCCAGGGCGAGGAGGGCGCCCTCGAGCTCGCCGTGCTGCGCGGCGACCCCATCTACATGCCGATCGCCCTCACCGGGGAGCGCATCCCGCTCGACCGCGACGACGTGCGGCTGCTGGCCCCGGTGATCCCGCGTTCGAAGATCATCGGCGTCGGCCGCAACTACGCCGACCACGCCGCTGAGATGGGCAACGAGCTGCCGGTCGAGCCACTGCTCTTCCTCAAGCCGAACACGACCGTCGTCGGCCCGGACGACCCGATCGTGCTGCCCGCGTGGACCCGTGAGGTGAGCTATGAGGCCGAGCTCGCCGTCGTCATCGGCAAGGTGACCAAGTCCGTCTCGCCCGAGCGAGCGCTGGACCAGGTCTTCGGCTACACGGTCGCCAACGACGTCACCGCTCGCGACGCGCAGCGCACCGACGGCCAGTGGGCGCGCGCCAAGGGGTTCGACACCTCCTGCCCGCTCGGCCCGTGGATCGTGGTCGGCCTCGACGTCGAGGACCTCGCCGTCCGGTCCCGGGTCGACGGTGCGCAGCGCCAGGACGGCCGCACCTCGCAGATGGTCTTCGACGTCGCGCACCTGGTCAGCTACATCTCCGAGGCGTTCACGCTGCTGCCAGGTGACGTGATCCTCACCGGGACCCCGGCCGGCGTCGGCTCGATCGAGCACGGTCAGGTCGTCGAGGTGGAGGTCGAGGAGATCGGGGTGCTCCGCAACCCGGTGCTGCGCCGCGACTAGGCTGGTCGCACCATGGCTGAGAACTCCGTCGACGCGCCCGCCGCTCCCACCACCGCCTCTGGCGCCGTCGTGGCCGAGGTGACCGGCAGCGACATCCGGGTCCGCTTCTGCCCCTCGCCCACCGGGACGCCGCATGTCGGCCTCATCCGGACCGCCCTGTTCAACTGGGCCTACGCCCGGCACGTCGGCGGGACCTTCGTCTTCCGGATCGAGGACACCGACCCGGCGCGCGACAGCGAGGAGAGCTACCTCCAGCTGCTCGACGCGCTGGCCTGGCTCGGGATGGACTGGGACGAGGGCGTCGAGGTCGGTGGCCCGCACCCGCCGTACCGGCAGTCCGAGCGGATGGACGTCTATCGCGACGTCGCCCGGCGCCTCCTCGAGGGTGGGTACGCCTATGAGTCGTTCTCCACGCCGGAGGAGGTCGAGGCCCGCCACCGCGCGGCCGGCCGCGACCCGAAGCTCGGCTATGACGGCTTCGACCGCGACCTGAGCGACGCGCAGAAGGCGGCCTACCGTGCCGAGGGCCGTGAGGCCGTGCTGCGGATGCGGATGCCCGAGGGCGCCGTGACCTTCCGGGACCTGATCCGCGGGGACCTCACGTTCGCCGCCGGCTCCGTCCCGGACTACGTGATCGTGCGCGGGAACGGGCACCCCCTCTACACGCTCACCAACCCGGTCGACGATGCGCTGATGGAGATCACCCACGTGCTGCGCGGCGAGGACCTGCTGTCCTCGACCCCGCGCCAGGTGGTGCTCTACCGCGCCCTGATCGAGCTGGGCATCGCCCGGGTCGAGCCCGTCTACGGGCACCTGCCGTACGTGATGGGCGAGGGCAACAAGAAGCTCTCCAAGCGCGACCCGGAGTCCAGCCTCTTCCTGCTCCGGGACAAGGGGTTCACCCCGGAGGGCCTGCTCAACTACCTCGCCCTGCTCGGCTGGGGGATCGCTGCGGACAACGACGTGTTCAGCGTCGACGAGCTCGTCGCCGCGTTCGACGTGGCCGACGTCAACCCCAACCCCGCGCGCTTCGACCTCGCCAAGGCGGAGTCGATCAACGCGACGCACCTGCGGATGCTCGGTTCGAGCGACTTCCGCGACCGGCTCGTTCCCTACCTGCACCGGGCCGAGGTCGTCTCGGCCGAGGAGTTCGACGCGCTGGGCGCGCGCGAGCAGGCGGTGCTGACGGCGGCAGCCCCGCTGGTCCAGGAGCGGATGACCCTGCTCGGCGAAGCCGTCGGGATGCTCGGCTTCCTCTTCGTCGCCGACGAGTCCCTCGTGGTCGAGCCCGATGCCTCCGCCGCGCTCAAGGAGGACGCACCCGCCGTGCTCGACGCCGCTGCTGCGGCGCTCGCCGGTCTGGACGACGAGGCCTTCACGGCAGCGACGATCCAGCAGACGCTGACCGAGGCCGTCGTGGACGGGCTGGGCCTCAAGCCCCGCGTGGCGTTCACGCCGCTGCGGGTGGCCGTCTCCGGTCGCCGGGTCTCGCCGCCGCTCTTCGAGTCGATGGAGATCCTCGGTCGCAGCTCGACGCTCGCCCGGCTCTCGGCCCTGCGCCTGGCTCTGTGAACGACGCCTCGGTCGACGGCGTCCTCTTCGACATCGATGACACGCTCGTCGACACCAAGGCGGCGTTCGCGCTGGCCCTCGACGCGGTCCGGGTGGCGTACCTGCCGCACCTGACCAGCGCGGACGTCAGGACGCTGCTCGACTTCTGGCGTGCGGACGCCGGCGGCCACTACCGCAGCTACACGCGCGGCGAGGTCTCCCACCGGGCGCAGCGGGTGGCACGAGCCCATGCCCTGCACGCCGAGTTCCGCGGACCAGAGCTCGACGGCGATGGCTTCACGGCGTGGGACGCGGTCTTCGAGGGCGGCTTCGAGTCGTCCTGGACGGCGCATCCGGACGCGCGCCCGGCGCTCGACCTGCTGGGCGCCGCCGGGCTGTCCGTCGGCGCCCTGTCGAACGCCGGCGTGGTGTACCAGACGGGCAAGATGCGGGCGACGGGCATGGTCGACGTCCCGGTGCTCGTCGGCGTCGACACCCTCGGCATCGGCAAGCCCGACGAGCGTGTCTTCCTCGAGGCCTGCCGTCGGCTCGGCACCGACCCGGCGCGGACGGCCTACGTCGGGGACGAGCTCGACATCGACGCCATCGCTGCGGCCCGCGCCGGGCTGATCGGGGTGTGGCTGGATCGCCCTGGTCCGCGGCGCGTGCCGGTCGAGCAGACCGAGCTGGATGCAGCGCTCGAGGCCGGGGTGCGGGTGATCTCCTCGCTCGGAGCGCTCGCGGGCGTCCTCGGCCTGCAGCCCTGACCGGTTGTCGTCACCCCCCCGGCGGTTGCCGATCGACGACCCTGCTCCGCTAGGCTGCAAGCGTTTGCTGGATCGGCGCGCGGCTCGACGAGGAGACGCACCTGTTGCCGAGGACGAGGAGCACCATGACGGCCGGCACCGCACCCACCCTGGCGAGCGTCCTCGCGGGCCTCAGCCCCGAGCTCCGGCGGACCTTCGAGCTCCGCGCCGACCGCTGGTGGCCGGACCTCGTCGCGGGCCTCACGGCGGTCTACGGCCCGGAGCAGGTTGCCGCTCTTGCCGACCGCCTCCTGCTGCTCGCGGCGACGGCGGTCAGGGACCGCGATCCCGATCTCGCCCGCCTCGACGAGGCCCGGACGCTCGACCCGGCCTGGTTCCAGTCGCCCCGCATGCTCGGCTACGCCTGCTACGCCGACCGGTTCGCCGGGACCCTCGACGGCGTCCGCGAGCACATCGACTACCTGCGCGAGCTGGGCGTGACCTACCTGCACCTGATGCCGCTCCTGCAGCCGCGCGAGGGCGACAACGACGGCGGCTACGCGGTCGCGGACTACCGCTCGGTCCGGTCCGACCTCGGCACGATGGACGACCTGCGCCTGCTCGCGGCCGCCCTCCGGTCCGCGGGGATCAGCCTCGTCGCCGACCTGGTGCTCAACCACGTCGCCAAGGAGCACACCTGGGCGCAGGCGGCGCGCGCGGGTGACGGGCGCTACCGCGCGTACTTCCACGTCTACCCCGACCGCACGGCCCCCGACGCCTTCGAGCGCACGCTGCCGGAGGTGTTCCCCGACTTCGCGCCCGGCAACTTCACCTGGGACGAGGAGATCGGCGGCTGGGTCTGGACGACGTTCAACACCTGGCAGTGGGACGTCAACTGGGCCAACCCTGAGGTCTTCGCCGAGTACGCCGAGATCGTCCTGCTCCTCGCTGCTGCCGGTGTCGAGGTGCTGCGGTTCGACGCGATCGCGTTCATGTGGAAGCGGCAGGGCACCAGCTGTCAGAACGAGCCGGAGGTCCACGCGATCACCCAGGCCCTGCGCGCGCTGGTCCGGATCGCCGCACCCGGTGTCCTCTTCAAGGCCGAGGCGATCGTCGCGCCGTCCGACCTCGTGCAGTACCTGGGGCAGCGCGAGCACCACGGCAAGGTCAGCGATCTCGCGTACCACAACAGCCTCATGGTCCAGATCTGGTCGATGCTCGCCTCGGCCGACGCGCGGCTCGGGGTGCGCGCCCTCCAGCAGCTGCCCCCGGCCCCGACCTCGACGGCCTGGATCACCTACGCACGCTGTCACGACGACATCGGCTGGGCGATCGACGACGCAGACGCGGCGGCGGTCGGCCTCGACGGGTACCGGCACCGGGCGTTCCTGTCCGACTGGTACCTCGGTGAGTTCCCTGGCTCTGCTGCGCGTGGCGTCGTGTTCCAGCACAACCCCGTGACGGGGGACCGGCGGGTCTCCGGGACGACGGCAGCCCTCGTCGGGCTCGACGCAGCGGTCGCCGACGGTGACGAGGTGGCGATCCAGACGGCGATCGACCGGCTGCTCCTCGCCCACGCCGTCATTCTCGGGTTCGGGGGCATCCCGGTCCTGTGGATGGGTGACGAGCTCGGGCTGGCGAACGACGCCGGCTGGGCGCGGGAGCCCGGCCACGAGGACGACAGCCGGTGGGTGCACCGGCCACGGATGGACTGGGCGCTGGCCGAGCGCCGGCGGGAGCCGGGAACGGTCGAGCAGCGGGTCTTCTCCGGGATCCAGCACCTCGTCCAGATCCGGCGGAGCACGCCTCACCTGGACGCCTCCACCCCGGCCCAGGCGCTCGACACCTCGGACCCAGGAGTGCTGCCGGTCCTGCGCAGCCATCCGCTCGGGCCCTTGCTCGGCCTGTACAACGTGACCGGGGACTGGCGTCCGTTCCCCTCGGCACGGCTTGCGGAGCTCGGGCTGGCGGTCGCGCGCGACCTCCTGGGCGGCTGGCAGGTGCGGATCGAGACCGACGGCAACGTCTGGCTGCCGCCCTACGCGAGCCGCTGGCTCGTGACGGGGGAGAGCTGAGCCCGAGGGGTCTCAGCGCAGCCAGAGGGCAACGGCCGCGATCAGCGCGACGACGACGATCAGCGCGCGCAGGGCGACGGCCGGGATGCGACGACCCAGGCGCGAGCCGAGCACGCCGCCGAGGGCCGAGCCGACGGCGATGAGCCCGGCGATCTTCCAGCTCACCACACCGCCGACGATGAAGACCGTCGCGGAGACGAGGTTCGCCGTGCCGGCGAGGACGTTCTTCGCCCCGTTCGCCCGGTGCAGGTCGCTGCTCCACCCGATGCCGAGCAGCGAGATGAGGATCACTCCCTGCGCGGCCCCGAAGTAGCCGCCGTAGATCCCCGTGGCCGCGATGCCGAGCGCAAGGCCGGTGCTCAACGGCCGGGTGTGGTCCGCGAGCCGTGCGGCGGTCGCGGTCGCGGAGGCGGCCGCCGCGGGTTCACGCTGCGAGCCGCGTCGGCGCACCCAGCCGGCCACACGGGGCTGGGCCGCGGCCAGGCCCGCCGCGAGGACGAGCAGCCACGGGACGACGGCCGTGAACGTTGCTGGCTCGGCGACGAGCACCAGCAGGCCGCCGATCACTCCACCGACGGCGCTCAGCACGGCCATCCGGGCGACGACCGGCCACTGCCCCGCGAGCTCGCGTCGATAGCCCCAGGCGCCGGTCACCGAGCCGGGGACCAGGCCGACGGTGTTCGAGACGTTCGCCACCAGCGGCGGCACACCGAGGGCGACGAGCAGGGGGAAGGTCAGCAGGGTCCCCGCGCCGACGATGGTGTTCACGGTCCCGGCGAGCACCCCGGCGATCGCGATCGCCACGAGCTGCAGGGCGTCCATCAGCGGCCGACCGCGTAGGCCTGAGCGCCACGAGAGGTCGCAGCAGCGCGCAGCATCCCGTCGTCCCGGATCCCGGCTGCGGTGAGCCGGCCGAGCGACCACGGCCCGGTCACCGTGACCACGTGCCCGCGCCGGCGCAGGTCGGCGACGACCTCGCTGCCCACGCGATCCTCCACGTGCAGGCCGCGGCTCTCGACGACGCGGGGGTCGAAGGACGACACCAGGTGGGTGGTGTGCCAGGACGGCGCATCGATCGCCTCCTGGAGGCCGTGGCCGAACGCGAGGTGACGAAGCAGGAAGGGCACCTGCCACTGGTCCTGCTGATCACCGCCAGGGGTGCCGCAGGCCAGCTCGGCGTGCCCGTCACGAAGGACGAGCGTCGGGCTGAGGGTCGTCCGAGGGCGGCGCCCAGGGGCGAGGGTGGACGGCAGCCCCGGTTCGAGCCAGAACATCTGCCCGCGCGTCGGGAGCGCGAAGCCGAGCGAGGCGATCGTCGGCGAGCTCTGCAGCCAGCCGCCGCTCGGGGTCGCGGAGACGACGTTGCCCCACCGGTCGACGACGTCGAGGTGGCAGGTGTCGCCGCGGACCGTCCCGTCCGGCGCGGTGGGCGCATCGGCAGCGCTCCCGTGGTCGCCCGGCGCACCCCCGGTGGGCGCCGTGAAGGTCGGCTCGCCGGCTCCGGGAGCCCTGTGCTGGGGGTCGGGGGAGCCACTCGCCAGTCGGTCCCGGACCAGAGCCGGCAGTCGGGCCGGGCGGCCGTCGGGGGAGCCAGGGTGCAACTCGTCGCTCGCCGCGGGCCCGATCAGCCGGCGACGCTCGTCGGCGTAGCCGGCCGACAGCAGCGTCCCCAGCGGCACGTCGCTGTGCGCGGGGTCCCCGTACCAGGCGTCCCGGTCGGCGAAGGCGAGCTTGGCCGACTCCACGACGGCGTGCACCAGCTCGGCCGAGTCGGCGGCGGTGTCCGCCAGATCCAGGCCTGCGAGCACGAGGAGCTGCTGGAGCAGGACGGGTCCCTGGCCCCACGGACCGGTCTTGGCGACCGTGCGGCCGAAGACCTCGACGCTCGTCGCCTCCTCTTCGCTCGCGCGCCAGCCGGCGAGGTCCTCTCCGGTCAGGAGCCCGTGGTGGGAGCGCCCGGAGGAGTCATGGACCGCCGGTCCGGAGCACGTCGCATCGATCGCCTCGGCGACGAAGCCCTCGTAGAAGGCGGCCCTTGCCGCCTCGATCCCTGCCTCCCGGTCGTGGTGCGCGGCGGCCGTCGCCGCGAGCCTGGCGAGCGTGGCACCGAGCGCCGGGTTGCGGAATCGCGAGCCGGGCCCGGGGGCAGCACCCCCGGGAAGGTAGAGGTCAGCCGACGTGGTCCAGTGCTCGCGGAAGAGGCCGGCGACCCGGCCGATCGTCGCGGCGGCCTGGGGCAGGAGGGGGAACCCGTCGCGGGCGTAGCCGATCGCCGGTGCCATCACCGCGCCCACCGACCACGTCCCGTAGCGGCTCAGCAGATCCATCCAGGCGCCGAAGGCCCCGGGGACGACGGCGGGCAGGAGCCCGGTCCCGGGGATCGTCTCCAGCCCGAGCGCTGCGAAGGCCTCAGGGGTGGCGGCGGCCGGCGCCGTCCCCTGGCCGCAGATCACGAACGGCCGACCGCTGCCGGCCGTCGCCGCGAGGATCGGCACGTCGCCGCCGAGCCCGTTGAGGTGCGGCTCGACGACGTGCAGCACGAGACCGGTGCAGACGGCCGCGTCGAACGCGTTCCCGCCCTGCTCCAGGACCGCCATCCCCGCCTGGGAGGCGAGCCAGTGCGTCGAGGTGACCATCCCGTGCGTGCCGAGCAGCTCTGGTCTGGTCACGGTGGGCGCAGCGATGGCAGGGGAGGAGGATCGGTTGCCGGTCACGTGCGGCATGCTCCCACGTCGGTGAGCGCGGCCACCTGGTTTGGTCAGACCCTTCGGCTCCGGTAGAGTTCCCCGCCGGTACGCCGTCCGGTTCTGGAGGACCTCCGCTCACGCGGAACCTCGACGACAGAGCCGATCGGATACCCCCATGGGGTATGGTGTAATTGGCAGCACGAGTGATTCTGGTTCACTTAGTCTAGGTTCGAGTCCTGGTACCCCAGCGTGTGCAGGTGAGGTCCGGCGAGAGCCGGACGAGGCTGCGGTGCACAGGCGGTACAGTTCTCAGCCGTCGATCCCCTCGGGGAACGACAGTCCCGGCCCCCATCGTCTAGAGGCCTAGGACGCCGCCCTCTCACGGCGGTAACAGGGGTTCGAATCCCCTTGGGGGTACCACCCACGAAGGCCCCGGTCAGCTGACCGGGGCCTTCGTCGTTCGCTGCCTCCGTGCGGCGTCAGTCGCCGGTGCGACGAAGGACCTCGGTGAGGCGGTTGGCAGCCGCGACGACCGCACCGGCGTGCAGCCGGCCGGGCTGACGGCTCAGCCGCTCGACCGGGCCCGAGATCGACACGGCAGCGACCACGCGGCCCGAGCTGCCGCGCACCGGAGCGGAGACCGATGCGACGCCGGGCTCGCGCTCGGCGACGGACTGCGCCCAGCCGCGGCGGCGGACGCCGGAGAGGATGGTCGCGGTGAACTTCGCGCCCTGGAGCCCGCGGTGCAGGCGGTCGGGCTCCTCCCAGGCGAGCAGGATCTGCGCTGCCGAGCCGGCGTGCATCGTCAGGGTGGCGCCGACGGGGATCGAGTCGCGCAGACCGATCGGTCGCTCGGCCGCTGCGACGCAGATGCGCTGGTCACCCTGGCGGCGGTAGAGCTGGGCGCTCTCGCTGCAGTGGTCGCGCAGCGCCGCGAGGACGGGGTTCGCCGCGGCGAGCAGACGGTCTTCGCCTGCGGCCGTCGACAGCTCCGCCAGGCGGGGTCCGAGGATGAACCGTCCCTGCATGTCGCGGGCCACCAGACGGTGGTGCTCGAGGGCCACGGCGAGGCGATGAGCCGTCGGTCGGGCAAGATGGGTGGCGGCGACCAGCTGCGCGAGCGTGGCAGGTCCGGCCTCGAGGGCGCTGAGTACTGCTGCGGCCTTGTCGAGGACGCCGACTCCGCTAGAGTTGTCCATAGGTCGATATTGGCGTCTCGCGGACTGAGATGCAAGTGGCAGGCGCAAACCTCTCGAGAACGGGGGGTGGGTGGACGAGAGGATCGGTGTCATGGCAGGCACGCTGGCGGAGAAGGTCTGGGATGCGCATGTGGTCCGTCGGGGCACCGACGGAGCCCCGGATCTGCTCTACATCGACCTCCATCTCGTGCACGAGGTGACGAGCCCGCAGGCCTTCGAAGGTCTGCGTCTGGCCGGTCGCCCCGTCCGTCGCCCCGATCTGACGATCGCGACCGAGGACCACAACACCCCGACGCTCGACATCGACCTGCCGATCGCTGACCTCACGAGCCGCACGCAGATCGACACCCTGCGCTCCAACGCGAGGGAGTTCGGCGTCCGGCTGCACTCGCTCGGCGACGCCGACCAGGGGATCGTGCACCAGGTCGGCCCGCAGCTCGGCCTGACGATGCCCGGGCTGACGATCGTCTGCGGCGACTCGCACACGTCGACCCACGGCGCCTTCGGCGGCCTCGCGTTCGGCATCGGCACGAGCGAGGTCGAGCACGTGCTCGCCACCCAGACGCTCCCGCTCGCCCCGTTCAAGACGATGGCGATCACGGTCGACGGCGTGCTCCCGAAGGGTGCGACGGCCAAGGACATCATCCTGGCGATCATCGCCAAGATCGGGACCGGTGGCGGGCAGGGCTACGTGCTCGAGTACCGCGGCGAGGCGATCCGTGCGCTGTCGATGGAGGCGCGCATGACGATCTGCAACATGTCGATCGAGGCCGGCGCCCGCGCCGGGATGATCGCGCCCGACGAGACGACCGTCGAGTACCTCAAGGGCCGCCCGCACGCCCCCGAGGGCGCCGACTGGGACGCCGCCGTCGAGTACTGGCGCACGCTGCGCACCGAGGACGACGCGACCTTCGACGCCGAGGTCGTGCTGCACGCGCAGGACCTCGAGCCCTTCGTCACGTGGGGCACGAACCCCGGTCAGGGCCTCCCGCTCTCGGCGAACGTCCCGATCCCCGCGGAGATCGCCGACGAGGCCGAGCGGGCAACCGCCGAGCGCGCGCTGGAGTACATGGGCCTGACTCCCGGTCAGCCGCTGCGCGAGATCGCGGTGGACACGGTCTTCATCGGCTCGTGCACGAACGGCCGGATCGAGGACCTGCGCTCGGTCGCGAAGCTCGTCAAGGGACGCCGCAAGGCGGAGACCCTGCGCGTGCTCGTCGTGCCGTCCTCGGCGCGGGTCCGCCTGCAGGCCGAGGCCGAGGGGCTCGACAAGATCTTCCTCGACTTCGGTGCGGAGTGGCGCAACGCCGGATGCTCGATGTGCCTCGGCATGAACCCCGACCAGCTGGCCCCGGGGGAGCGCAGCGCGTCGACGTCCAACCGCAACTTCGAGGGGCGTCAGGGCAAGGGTGGCCGCACCCACCTCGTGTCCCCGCTCGTCGCCGGGGCCACCGCGATCCGCGGCACCCTCTCGTCCGTCTCGGACCTCGGGCCCGATGTCGAGGTGCCCGACGGCAGCCCGCTCGTGCAGGCCTGACCCCACCCCCACGCCCACCGCGAGAGTCGGAGAGTCCAGCCATGGAGAAGTTCACCCAGCACACCGGCG
>JBBRGX010000063.1:0-14932 GCA_038223605.1 Actinomycetales bacterium
CTACGTCGTGCGCGGGCCGATCCGGCAGGTGATCGAGCCGCTGCTGGGCATCGAGACGTTCAACGCCTTCGGCTGAGCTCCGGCGGGGGCCAGGGCACCGAGCCGGAGGGGCGTTCACGCACGCCGTCCCGACTCGCCCGACGCCCCCGCCGGGGACCGACGGACCCGCCGTAGGACCCATGGCGGCGACGCCTCCCGAGCGAGACTCGTCGCAGTGCACGGACCCGCAGCTCGGGCAGGAACGGCACCTCCCTGTGGTCTGGGTCGCGCTTCCGCCACTGGCTGGAGTCACCGAGGAGCCTTCGTCGAAAGGGCGCGGCCGTGAGCGGAATCGTGGAGTCAGTGGCTTCGCCTGGGGGCCGGGACGAGGGGCAGGCGGCTCACGACCCCTGGGTCCCCCGTTTCGGGCGCACCGAACGCTTCGCCCACTGGTGGACGGTGGGCATGGTGACGACGGCGCTCCTCACCGGCCTGGCGATGGGCGACGAGGCCGGATCCGGGCCCCTGCTGGTGATCCACGCGGGCTCGATCGTCCTGATCGGGGTCGGCTTGGCCGCGGCAGCCCTCGTCGGCGACGGCCGGGCGCTGGTCCGGTCCGCCGGGCGGCTCTTCAGCCTCGACCGGCGTGACGCAGCATGGGTGCGCTCCCTGCTGCAGCGATCCTCCGATCGCACGGGGGAGCCCGAGTGGGGGATGTTCAACACCGGCCAGAAGCTGCTCGCCTGGGCGCTGAGCCTCTCGGTCGTCGCCGTGATCCTCACCGGGGTCCAGGCGTGGTCCGCCGGTGGCGAAGGCGGGCTGCACGGAGCGGCGGTGGTAGCGACCTTCGCCCTGCTCGGCGCTCACCTCTTCATGGCGGTCGTGAACCCTGCGACGAGACCGGCGCTCGCCGGCATGGTGCTCGGGCGAGTCCGACGGTCCTGGGCGGCAGAGCATCACGGTGCGTGGCTCCGAGGCCTCGCGGGCTAGGCGGACCGCGGCCACCCAGCCCGGCCCATGCCTCGATGCGCAACATCCGCTGCGGTCGCGGCCGGAGCATGACCCGCATCCCCGCGAGCACCGGCCTCCTTCCTCGGTGACCCTTCTCACGGGCGATTTGTTCGGCTATCGTCGGCTTTAGTCGCCGGCGGGACCTTGGTCCCGGCCCGCGCGCACCCGGGTCGTCACTCGTCTGACCCCCTGTCGTGGCGGTCCCCCCACCGCTCATCCGGCCGACGGCCGCGCATCTGGACAGCTGGACACCACGTCGCAGTGATCCCGGGGTAGTCATGACCGATATCGCCACAGGTTTCCTTCAAGCCGTCGAGGCCTTCCTCAACTCGCGCCTCGGGGGCATGACCCAGACGGCCTGGCGCGACACCGGCCCGTTCCTCGGGTCGATCGTCACCTTCGACGCCCCTGCGCGCGAGACGTCGTTCACCAAGCTCAAGGCCGACATCACCGCGATGGAGCCGATCTTCGACGAGCTCGGGAAGAAGATCAAGAAGCAGACCGAGCTGATCTCGACGATGGTCTCGGAGTCCACGGCCGACATCGGCTCGGACGACTTCGACGTCGACGTCGCAGCCCGCGTCGCCATCCGGATCGGGATGGCCCTCGCGGCCGCAGACGAGGCCTACGCGATCATCGCGACCGAGCTCGCGAAGGACTCCGGCGGCACGGTGCACAACGACATCCGCGACGGGTTGATGAACCTCTGGAACCCGTGGGCCATGCCGTTCAAGAACCTCGGTGCCGACGCCGGGAACCTGCTGAACAAGTTCGGGAAGCTCGTCGGCTTCACCGACCTGCTCGGCGACCTGAGCAAGGTGATCAGCCTCGACCGCGAAGGCGGCGGCTTCAAGCTGGTGGCCTCGATCGCCAAGAGCGGCACCGTCAAGCTCGGCGCCCTCAACCTCGACCAGGTCTCCTTCGAGGCGTTCCTGCAGTTCAGCGACCGTGAGGTGGCCAACCCGACGGCTGCCGAGAAGGCGGGGCTCGTCCAGCGCGGCGACAAGTACTTCATCGGCGACGTGGCGATCGTCGGCATGCGCCTGCGCACCCTGCTCCAGCCGGGTCTGACCTCCGACCCGCTGCTCGCCAAGGTCATGCCGGGCTCGGCCGAGCCCAAGACCACCACGCTCACCGCCATCTCGCTGGACTCCGCGCAGGGGTTCTACCTCGGCGACGGACGGGGGAACGAGCGAGCCGTGCTGCCCGTCCGGTTCTCGCTGCCGGGGGTCGAGCTGCGCGAGATGGCGCTCGGCCTGGTCCGCAACCCGGCACGCGAGGTCACCGCCTTCGAGATCACCACGTCGATCGCTGCCACCCTGGGCGACGCGGTCGGGCTGCAGATCGTCGGGGCGGGCTTCGTCGTCACCCCGGAGGGTGTGACCGAGCACCAGGCGATGTTCGCGCTGCCCGTCTCGCCCCGCTGGCCGGACGCGATCGGCCTGCGGATCAGCGCCGGCCCGATCACCGGCGGCGGCTTCATCCAACGCGTCGAGCGGACCTACAAGGTCGACGGGAAGGACGTGAAGCGGGTCGAGTTCGGGGGCGTGCTGCAGCTGAAGGTGGTCAACTTCGGTGTCTCGGCGATCGTCATCCTGTCCCCTGACCCGTTCTCCCTCGTGCTGGTGATCGGGGTCCGCTTCCCGGTCGCGATCGACGTCGGCATGGGGTTCACGCTGAACGGCATCGGCGGGATCCTCGCGATCGACCGCGGCCTGTCCCTGGCTGCGCTGCGCGACGGCATGAAGGAGCACATCCTCGACAAGATGCTGTTCCCCGACAACCCGGTGGCCGAGGCGCCCAAGCTCCTGGACAAGGTCGCCAGCATCTTCCCGCCGGCCGCCGGCGGCTTCGTCGTCGGCCCGATCGTCGAGCTCGGCTGGGGCTCGCAGGCGAAGTTCGTGCAGCTCAAGCTCGGCGTGGTGCTGGCGCTCCCCGACCCGATGGTCGTCGTCCTCGGCTCGATGCGGATCCAGCTGCCGCACAAGAAGGCGCCGATCACCGACATCCAGGCGGACGTGTTCGTCGCGATCACCCCGGACTACCTCCTGCTCTTCGCGAGCATGCGCAACTCGACGATCGGCGGGTTCAAGATCGAGGGCGACCTCGGGCTGTACATCCAGTGGTCCGGCGAGGGCGCCTTCGAGTTCTCGGTCGGCGGCTTCCACCCGGAGTACGAGAAGCTGACCGGGTCCAAGCCGAAGCTCGGCCAGATGGACCGGCTGAAGATCGACCTCTCGCCGTCCAAGTCGATGAGCTTCGTCATCACCGGCTACTTCGCGATCACCGCCGGCTCGGTGCAGCTCGGGGTCGACGGGCGGTTCAAGGCCGACTTCACCGTGCTGGTGGCGAAGGCGTGGATCACGCTCGACATGATCTTCATCTGGAGCCCGCGCTTCTCCTTCAAGATCTCGATCGAGGTCGGTGCCGAGATCGAGCTCCTCGGCTTCACCTTCTGCTCGATCGTGTTCCGAGGCAGCCTGTCCGGCACCCAGCCGTTCTCCCTCGCCGGCCACGTCAAGATCGACGTGTGGTTCCTGCCGACCTTCGACAAGGACATCGGGCCGGTCACCTGGGGTGACCCGGCGCCGGCGGTTCTTCCGGCCGTCGACGCCCTCGCGGTCGCGGCCCAGGCCTTGCGCGAGGACGACGCCTGGAAGGTGCCGCTGCCGAGTCACGCGGCTCAGCTCGTCACCCTCGCCCAGGTCGACGACGTCACGGGCCGGATCGCGCACCCGATGGCAGCGCTCGAGGTCTCCCAGACCCAGGTCCCGCTCGGGGTGAAGATCACCCACATCGGCTCGGCCCCGGTCAAGGCCGGAATGGTCACCATGGGGATGCCGGTGTCGACGGCCGGTCCGGCCGCAGCCATCAGTGAGCTGCGCGTGCCGTTCCCCCCCGGGCACTTCTTCGACCTCGACGGCGAGAAGCTGCTCGCCCGCTCGGGGTTCGAGGAGCTCCAGGGTGGCTGCCGGATCGCCGCCGCGACGACCCCGAAGGTCGGCGCGACCGCCCGGGAGGCGGTCGCCTACCGGACCTTCCTGCGCAACAAGGACGACAAGCGGCTCGGCGACCTGCGCACCGACCTCATGTTCGCCGGCTTCGGCGCCGAGCACGTCGCGGCGAGCGTCGTCGGCCGGGCCCGGGCATCCGTCGGCAACCCGTACCTGGTGCCCTCCCCGACCCCGCCCGTCGAGGTCACCCGGCCGGGCACCTCGATGCTCACCGACACCGTCACCGGCGCCGTCCTGGCCGGGATCGGCGCGATGAGCGCCACCGAGGCCGCTGTGGTCAGCGAGGCGATCGCGGCCGCCGGGCTCGCCGTCACCCACGTCGTAGCGAAGGGCTGAGCCATGAGCCAGGCCGAGGAGATCGCCGCAACGGTCGTCCAGCCGCTGCGCACGACAGCGTCGAACGTGGTGAAGGACGCGTTCGTCCTGGCCATCGCGCCGCAGGACGCGTACACCGAGAGCGAGGTGGCGATCGAGACGCTCGACTTCGCCGCGTTCGCGGTGGGCGGCCTGGCCGCAGCGGCGCAGGTGCCGGCTCCTGGCACCGTGCGGTCCAGCTCGCACGTGGACGTGCCGCTGTCCGACGACGCGGGCGGCACGGACAGCGCCGGGATCACCGTGACGCTCTACGGGCCGGGGGATGTCCGCGGGATCGACTCAGCGCAGGTCGTGCGGCGGTACCCGGCCCCGGGCACGATGACCGCGGAGGAGACGGTGCTCGCCCATCTCGAGCTCGACCGGCCCGAGATGCCGTGGGCGTTCAGCGCCGCACCACCCGCCGGCGGGCTGCGGCCATGGCTCACGCTCGTCGTGGTGGAGCGGTCGGCCGTCGGCTGGGACCCGGGATCCGGCCTGCTCCCGGTCCTTCGCGTGCCGCTCGGCCAGCTGCCACCGCTCACCGACGTGCACCTGTGGGCGCACGCTCAGGCGCCGCAGTCCTCCAACGGCGCAGGCCTCGAGGTGCGCCTGTCCCCCGAGTACGCCCCGGTCAACCTCTCGCGGCTGCTCTCGCCACGGGTGCTCACCCAGGACACCGACTACCTCGCAGCCCTCGTGCCCACGACCGACGTCGGCGTCCGCGGCGGGCTCGGCCTGACCGGCGGCACGCTCGACCCGGCGTGGACCAGCTCCTCCGAGGACCCGGTTCGGCTCCCGGTGTACGACTCCTGGGAGTTCCGCACCGGTCCGGACGGCGACTTCGCCACGCTCGCACTGCGGCTGGACGGCGTGGTCGCGCCCTACCAGGTCGGCCGGCGGTTCATCGACATGTCCGAGCCCGGTGCACCCCTTGACCCCTTGCCCGCCGGAGCGCCCGGTGCCAAGCAGGTCCTGCGCTGCGCGCTGTTCTCCCCCAGCGCCCCGCCGACGCCGGAGCTGGCGACGGCCGAGACGGCGAGCTGGCCCGCAGCGATGACGGACGCCCTTCGCCACGAGCTCGACCTCCCGGCCCAGGTGGAGGGCACGCAGGAGCGCGACCAGGCCATCCCCGACCTGCCGATCCTCGGCCCTCGGCTCTACGCGACGCTGCACCGCGGCAGCCGGGTCGTCACCGGTCACGACTGGTTCGCGGAGCTCAACCTGGCGCCGACGCACCGGATCGTCGCGGGGCTGGGCACCCGGGTCGTGCAGCGCGACCAGGAACAGCTCATGCAGTCCGCGTGGGCGCAGCTCGGCGAGGTGGAGAAGGCCAACCGGGCCATCGCGCTCGCCCAGCTCGCGGAGCTCCTCGCGCACCGGCTCTTCACGCGGATCAGCGACCTGCAGGACGGTCGTCTGCTCCAGCTCGTCGCTCCGCTGGCCGCCCGCGTCTCGATCACTGCCGGCAGCACCCTGGCTGCAGACGTCGCCGCAAGTGCGACACCCGTCGCGGCACTCTCCGGGGCCTTCCGGCGCGTCACGCGGCCCCGCGGCCCGCTGGTCGGTCGCTCCGACGAAGGGAGCCGGCTGCGCGCAGGGAACCTGCTGGGCGTCGACGGGACCCGGGACTTCACCCGCACGTACCAGAACCCCGACGGCGTCGGCGCCCTGAGCCATGCTGCGATCGCCGGCCTGGACTCGACCCTGGTGGCTGCGGCGATCGGCATCTCCTCAGCCAAGGTCGCAACGACGCTGGCCACGGCGAGCGAGGCGATGAAGGGCGGCCTCGCCGGCTACCTGACCGACCCGACCGGCTGGCGGGCGCCGAGCGCCGGCCTGGACCTGGGCGCCGGACTCGTCGAGCAGTGGAGCGCCCAGCTCCTGCGCGAGCCCTCCGTCCCGGCCCTGGCGTCCGTCCGTGCGCTGCGGGTCGGCCCGCTCGCTGCCGAGCTGGCGAGCACGACGGCGGTGACGAGGCCGGCGGTGCGCTCGGCGCTCCAGGACGCAGCGGTGTCCTTCAACAACACGCTCGTGACCCGGTCGGCACGGGTCGACGCGGGTGTCGACGCCGGCAGTGCACGGGCGGGCACGGCCGCCGGAGCACTCACCCGCCGCGGCGGCGGGCTCGTTGCCGCCGGCACGTCCACGGACACCGCCGGCGGCGGTGCGGTGCTGCGCAGCAGCGCGATCGGCGCTGGCGTCGGACGGATCTCCGGTGGTCGTCTCCTCTCACCGCCTGCGCCGGGGATCGGGCGCGTCGCCGTTCCCGGTCTGCCCGGCCTCAGCCAGGTCGACCCGGGCCTGCTCACGCGGGTCACCACGCGCACGAGGCCGGAGGTCCGCTCCGCGACCCTTCGTGCCCTCGTCGGGCTCGCGCAGGTGCGCGTCACGCCGATGATCGACCGGCTGCAGACCCTGTCCGTCGACACGCTGCGCACCCAGATGGCCACCCTGGTCGACCCGGGCGGGCTGCTGACGATCGACAAGGTGCCGAGACGGGACGTGCTCGCCCTGGACTCCCTGACCGACACGCTGCAGCCGTCGACCACGATCCGCGCCGCGCTGAACGGGCGGCTGCGGCTGAGCGGGACGGTCGCGGCGGACTGGTTCGCCCAGCCGCTGATCACCCCGATCATGGCCGCCCCGCACTTCGACCGGCCGATGTACCAGGCGCTGAACGCCTACAGCAGGGACTGGCTCGTCCCTGGTCTCGGCCTCCTCCCGACGGACGACTTCGTCACGGTGCTGTCCACCAACAGCACGTTCATGGAGGCGTTCCTCGTCGGGCTCTCGGACGAGATGGGGCACGAGCTGCTCTGGCGCGGCTATCCGACCGACCAGCGCGGAACCTACTTCCGTCGCTTCTGGGACGCCGACGCCGACGAGCTCAGCCAACAGATCCATGCCTTCTCGCGCACGCCGCTGTCCAGCCATGTCTCGGTCGGCGGGAGCGGCGGCAACGGGCCGCGCGCGGTGGTCGTCGTCAAGAGCGAGCTCGTGCGCCGCTACCCCGACCTGATCATCCAGGCGGCACGGAACCAGGGCACGGAGCAGGACCCGTGGTTCGAGAAGCCGGGCTCCCCCCAGCAGACCGCCGAGCAGCTGTTCGCCGCCCACCTGGAGCCCGACGTCGCGCTCATCGGGCTCGACCTCTCCGTCGAGGAGCTCGACCAGCCGGGGTGGTGGATCCTCATCGCCGAGCACCCGACGGCCACCCGCTTCGACCGCCCGCGCGACGCCCAGATGCCTCCCGCGCAGAAGTTCCTCACCGTCCCCGGCGCCTCGGACGCCGCGGCGTTCGCGGCCGCCAGGCTGCACGACCCGGTCCGGGTCGCCTTCCGCGCCACCGACCTCATCGTGACGGGACACTGACATGCCGGTCGACACGCCCCGAGACCTGCTCACCGCCCGCGACCGGCTCACGACCCTGATGGATCGCCGCGCCAGGGTCGTCGCCGGCCCGGCCGACGCCACCCGCCGGGCCGAGATCCTCCGCATCGACAACGAGATCGGCGACGTCATCGGCAGGCTCAGGCCGATGGTCGACCCCTGCGACGCCTCGCCCGACGTCCCGCTCGTGCTGCTCCCGGTCCGGGTCCAGACCAAGCTCGGTCCCGACGGGCGCACCCTTCGCGTGCGCATCACGCCGGACGAGGTCCACCTGGACACCCTCGCGCGGACCACGACCGATGCCGAGATCGCCGCCGGACGCGCGTACTGGACCACCCTCTGGGCCGACCAGGAGTCGGTCGGCGCGTGGCCGGAGCTGGTCGACACCGTCGGTGCCCGCCGGGCCGGCTGGGTCTCCAGGGCGACCGCCCCGACCAACCCGCAGGACCTCGGCGCCGGGAACCCTGCCTTCCCGGACGCCCCGGCCGAGGTCGCGCACGGATCGGTCGCGCGCTGTCTTCCGGACCAGTTCGTGGTGCGGGTCCAGCCCGCCGGCGGCGCCCCGATCACCGTGGTCGGCAGCCCGGTCGCCCCGGACGTGGCGATCTCGCCACTCGCCTTCGAGGAGGACGAGCTCGTCGCCGCCGGAGACGTCACCGTCCCCGCGGGCACGGAGTGGACGGTCGACTTCACCCGCGCCGTCGCCGCCGGGCTCGGAGTCGAGGTCACCCTCCCGCCGGGGACCCGGGTCGTGGATCACGTCGTGGTGGTCGGCACCCGGCGCTCGGTCCGCGAGGCGCAGAACGCGAGCGATCTGGCCGAGCTGCTCACCAGCCACCGGTACACGGACGGCTTCGCCCTGCTCGCTGCCGGCACCCCGACCAACAACGCCGACTCCGCGCGCTCGCCGTACCAGCCCGCCGGCACCGTCGCCGGCCCGGCTTTCCCACCCCGACCGCCGTCGGCCGACGCCACGACCCTCGGCTCCCTGCTCGGCCTGGAGCCGGCGAGCCTGGAAGACCTGCTGGACCAGGACGCGCAGCACTCCTCGCTCGACGCGGCCCAGCGTGCCGCGAACACCGCGCTCTGGTACGCGACCTGGGGGCCGGTCCTGGCGAAGATCATGAGCACCGACGGCGCCGGCGTGACGCCCTCCTCCCTCGAGTCGGCCCGCCGCGTGCACCGCGACACCGTGCGCGGTGCGGGCCACGCCCCGACGATCCGGATCGGCGCCCAGCCCTACGGGGTGCTCCCGGTGACCGACCTGGACGCCTGGCGACCGCGCGGCGGCGACCTCACGGCCTCACTCGTTCCGCTGGTCCGGCGGACCCTCGCCCGGTGGGTGACCAGGTCGGCGACCCTCCCGCAGGTGCGACCGGGCGACCAGGTGAGCGACGAGGAGATGCTCGACATCCTCGGCACCAGCCCCGTCGCCATCGGGGTCCGCGCGCGACCCGCGGTCGACGGGCCGCAGCTGAGCCGGCTCGGCGCCGCCACCGGCGCCGACCCGGAGCGCGTCCTGGCCGAGCTGCACATCGCCCGTGCGGTGCTCGCGCAGTACTCGCTCCAGGCGGCGACGTCGATGTCCCCGCCGTCGGTGCACGAGGAGAGCCGCACGATCGCGCTCCCGCTGGTCTCGGACCGCGACGCCGAGGTGATCGCCGAGATCCTCGCCGGGCGGGCGCCGAAGGTCGACAGCGTCCTGCAGGCCCTGCTCGACGTGGCATGGGACGAGGCGAAGGCTGCCGGGGGCCAGTCGGCACCCGAGCGGTACGTCGGACCGCTGCTCGGACTGGTCGCACTCGACACCGAGGCAGCCGTGCTGGTGCAGCAGGCCGCGTCGACGACCACGGCAGCGGCGGAGCCGGAGCAGGCGTTCGCGCTGGCGGACCGGCTGCGCGCTGTCGTGCACCTGCAGGACCAGCCCGCCGGCCAGATCAGCCTCGCAGCGATCGAGCCGGTCGCCGAGGCGCGGACCTCGCTCGCCCAGGTGGCCCTCGACCTCGGCGACACCGCCGAGGCGCGCTGGCTCGGCCACCAGGCGCTCGCCGGGCTCCTGGACGCCTTCGCCGTCCGTGGCGAGGTGAGCAAGGCGATGACCGCACTCGGCGCGATCCCGCCAGCCGAGCGCCGGATCGCTGTCGCCTCAGCGCTCGACGTCGCCTCGCACCGGGTGGACGCCTGGGCGACGGCGATCGCCGCGGGGCGCACGACGCCGGGTACGGGCGCCGCAACGCTCGGCGCCTTCGGGTACGTCGAGGACATCCGGCTCGGCGCGGCCGGGCAGGAGCCGCAGGGCTGGGTGCAGGCGCCGAGCACCTCGCACGCGATCGCCGCCGGGGTGCTCGCCAGCGCGCACCGCTCCCGGATCGGCGCGAAGACCGGAACCGAGCCGTTCGCGATCGACCTCTCCAGCCGTCGTGGGGCGGAGCTGCGCCGCGTGCTCGAGGGCGTCGACGCCGGGCAGTCGATCGGCGCGCTGATCGGCTACCAGATCGAGCGCGCGCTGACCGGCTCGGCCGCACGCTTCCAGCTGGGCCTGCGCGAGCTCGCGCCGCTCACCCCCGACACGCTGGGCAACGAGCTCGCCGAGGCGGACCGGACCACGCGTGTCGCCGCGTCGGCGGTGGTCGACGGCGTGTCCCTGCTGCGGCAGTTCCCGATCGACAGCCTCGGGGGTCAGCACCCGGCCCTGCGCAACACGCTCGACACGCGTCCGAAGAACGCCTACATCGAGGCGTGGGTCCCGGTGACGGACGCCGAGTGGGCCACCGTGCTGGCCGCCATGAACGGCGCGGCGCAGACCCTCGACGCCGTGGCGGACGCGCTGCTGAGCGAGTCGGTCCTGCAGTACACGACGGGCAACGCCGCCCGCGCGTCCGCGGCGATGGATGCGATGGGCTCCGGCGGCAGCGTGGATCCCGACCTCGGCGTCCTCGGGGTCCGGCAGTCGGGACGCTCCCTGACGCACGCCGTCATGGTCGCGATCCCGGTGGGCGCCACGGGCTGGTCGACGACCCGTCCGCGAGCGCTGGCCGAGCCGCGCCTGGAGGCATGGGCGGCCCGGCGCCTCGGCGACCCCGCAGCCGTGATCGTCACCGACGGTCCCGGCGCACGCCACACGCTCGCCGAGTCCGGTCTCGCCGCGCTCGACCTGGTGTTCGCCGACGACCTCGCCTCCCTCGACCGCGAGCTGCGCGCCGCGATCCCCGCCATGGGCGAGGACCCGCTCGTGGAGATCCCTGCCCACGACTGGCCGGCCGGGTCGATCTCGATCATCGGGGCTGCCACCCTGGCCGGTTCGCTCCGCGCGCTCGCCGCCGGCGCCACTCCGCTCGACCCGGGGACCGTCGTCCGCCCCGGCCTCCCGGCCCAGCGCACGCTCGACACCGACGAGCTGCTCGCCCGCTGCGACGCCCTCCTCGATGCGCTCGCCGCGGTCCTCGCCGCCGGTGGCCCGGCGATCGCGTCGATCGACCAGCAGGCCCTCTCGGTGCCAGAGGCCGGCGTGGACGCGATCCTCGCCGCCGTCGCCGGGCTGGCGGCCTTCGGCATCCCCCTCGTCCCCGACCCCGCCATCCCCAGCGCCGTCGGCTGGGCCTGGGGAGCCTGGCAGGCGGCCGCCGCCCGGCTCGAGCACGCCCGTTCGGTCCTCGCCGACGCGCGTGCACCTCATGACCCCCCACGCACGCCGGGCGAGACCCTCGACTCCGCAACGGCGGTCGCCGAGGGCATCCTCGGCGACGGCTTCCGCCTGCTGCCGCTCCTGGTGCCCGCCGGCGGTCCGGACGACCTCGTCGAGGCGTTGACCTCTCCGCTGCTCAGCCCGCCGCCGGTCGCAGCGGTGAACGCCTTCGTTCGCGACCACGCGACGGTGCGCTCGGGGGTCGGCCGCCTCGCCGAGGCCCAGCTCGTCGGCCGCGGGCTCGGCCGTCCGGTCCCCCTCAGCGTCCTTCAGCTGACCGAGCGGGACGGTGCGACGGGCGCGCCGGGCACCGCGCGGTGGCTCGCCGGTCCCCTGCCGGACGACGAGCCCTGGCCCGAGCACAGCGCGACCCACCTGATCGCCGAGCTCATGGGGCCGGCCTCGGCCTACGCCGGTCGCTTCGCCGGGATCAGCATCGACGGCTGGTCGGAGACGCTGCCGTTCCAGCCCGACCACCGCGCCTTCGACGCCGCCGCACCGGAGAACCCGCTCCGCGCAGCCCGGGCCACGACGGGGCTCGCGGTCCATGCGAACCAGTCCTCGGCACGGGCACCCCAGGTGATCCTGTCTGCGGTCTCGGCCGACGGCGCCAGGTGGACCACCGACTCGGTCGTGCGCACGGTGCTGAGCGCCGTCGACCTGGCCCGCGCCCGACTGGTCACGCTGGAGAAGGTGCCGGGCGACGCGGCGATCCTGCCGGCGATCTACGTCGCCAGCCCCTGGCTGCAGGCACGCAAGGGACTCAGCTTCGACGAGCTGTCCCGGGTCTCCTGGGCGACGGTCGCCTACCCCTTCCTGTCGGAGGTGAAGTGATGGCAGTCGACCCGCTCTCCATGGTCGTCGCGACGGTCGACGTGAACCTCGCGGGGATCGCGGCCCTCCTCCCGCTCGTGGACCCGCCGGCGATGGTCCGGCTCGAGCCGGACTCCACCACCGGCGACCCGGCGCCCGGGGCCGAGGCACGACTCGCCGACCCCGCATGGATGCTCGGCCGGCAGTGGCAGCTGGGCGAGCTGACCGGGGAGGACGCGGGAACGGTCGTGTCGGTGCGCGTGCACTCGCAGGCGCTGCCGATCGCGGCGTGGGCGCCGCTGGACGCCGGCACCGACGCGCTCGGCACGGCCACCGACCCGCTGGCCGGCGTCCAGTGGCGGCCGTGGCACGAGAGCGCCCTGCTCGAAGAGCTCGTCCAGGACGTCCCGGCCCTCGCCATGGGTGCCGGGCTGCGCCAGCGCGCCGAGTCCGGCGCGCAGCTCGTCGACCTGCTCACCGACGCCGGGGAGGGCGCCCTCGCTGCGACCTTGGCCGGGACGCACCGGCTGACCCTCCCGCCGGACGCCGCCTCCCCGGAGGAGCCGGTGCCGGGCGAGAGCGACGAGGAGCGCGCGCAGCGGCTCGCAACGGTGGCCGCGCGGGATGCGCTCGACCCCCAGGCCAAGCGCCTGCTCCGGGTGCTCGCCGGCTCGGTGCCCGACGGCCTCGCCCTCGCGACCGAGCTCGCCGCCGGGGACCCGCCGTGGCTGGCGGGCGCCGTCGATGCCGACGCCGCCCGCGATGCGATCACCGCGTGGCGCTCCTGGGTCACCGGCGCCGCCGACTCCGGCGACGCCTGGTCGACCGAGCGCCTGGAGTACCGCTTCGTGCTGCGCTTCGGCGACCAGCAGCACGGGGTCTTCCTGCGGGGCACCCAGTTCGGCTCGGCCCAGGTGCGCTGGAGCGACCTGGAGTGGGTCGACCGTGCCACGGGCGCGCTGCCCGACGGTGCGCCGCCCGCCGCCCCGGTCGAGACCACGTTCTCGATGCTCGCGACACCGCTGCGCTTCCCCGGGATGCCTGCCGACCGGTACTGGCAGCTCGAGGACGGTCGCGTCGACCTCGGTGCGATCGAGGCACAGGCCACCGACCTGGCGCGGCTCTGCCTCGCCGAGTTCGCGATGACCTCGGGCGACGACTGGCTCGGGGTGCCCGTCGACGGGTTGCTCGGCGCCGTCAACCAGGTGCTCTCGGTCCAGCTGACCGATGACTTCGGCGAGCTGACCCAGGTGCCGGTGCTGGCCGATCCCGGCTTCACGATGTTCCAGGTCGCCTCGGCGGCGGGACGGCTGCTGCCCGGGATCGTGCTGCCACCGGTCGCAGCCGGGATGCTGGTCGGCGAGGCCGTCGAGGAGGTGCTCTTCCTGCGCGACGAGATGGCGAACATGGCGTGGGCGGTGGAGCAGACGGTCCAGGGCCGCAGCGGCGACCCGCGCTCACGGGCCGGCGAGCCGCAGCCGCCGGCTGACCCGTGGCCGGCGGGCCTCAGCCCCGAGGAGCGGGTGTACCGCCTGCAGACCGCGGTCCCGGAGCACTGGATCCCGCTGCTGCCGATCTCGCTCAGCCCGGGCACCCTCGCCCTGCGCAAGGGCGCCCTGCTGCGCGACGAGGTGCCGGTGCATCCCGCGGGCGTGACGCTCGCACCGATCCCGCTCACCTTCCCCGGCGAGGAGCTCCCGCGCGAGGGGGTGCACCTGCGCGCCGTGCCGGTGCTGGCCCGCCGCGCCGACGGGAGCTACGCACGGTGGGCCGCCTACCGGGTGCGCACCGGACGTGGCGAGGCGAGCAGCCGGCTCGCCTGGGACTCGGCGCTCGCGATCACGGACCGACGTCGGGGGTGAGGGACGACGTGAGCGCGGCCTGGCCCACCCGCAGGTTCCACCAGGCACCGAGAACCAGCGCGCCGGAGCAGACCAGCCAGAAGAGCGCGACCCACCCGACCGCCGGGATCGCGGTGAGCCTCGCCAGGACATCGGCGTCGGAGGAGCCGCCGCCTCGCCCCGCTCGCCGCCGCGTGCCCTGCAGCTCGACCACTGCTCGCGGGGCGCCGAGAAGGAGGAACCAGGTGAGCGTGTGGGCCACGGCCACCTGCCACGCCGTCGGCGCCCACCAGCTGACCCCCACGAGGAGCACCCCGCTGACCAGCACCACCCACAGCCCGTAGGCGTTGCGGATCTGGAGCAGCAGCACGGCGAGCGCGACCAGCAGCAGCCACAGCAGGCCGACCGCATAGCCCCGGCCGAGCAGCCACGCCGCGCCGAGGCCGAGCACGGACGGGCCGACGTAGCCGGCGAACGCCGTCGCCACCATCCCCGGACCACGCGCCCGGCCGACGGAGACCGTCAGCCCGGAGGTGTCCGAGTGCAGCCGGACACCCGCAAGACGACGGCCGCTGAGCAGCGCGACCAGCGCGTGCGAGCCCTCGTGCACCACGGTCAGCAGGTGCCGGGTGATCGACCAGGCACCGGGCAGCACGATCGCCGCCAGCGCGACGGCTGCCGTCGCGAGCACGACGGTGCGGCTCGGCTCGGGCTGCGCGGTGGTCGCCATGGCCCACACCTCGCCGATCACGCGCGTCACCGTGTCCAGCACGTCCCACCTCCGGTGCGCAGCCAACCACAGACAGGGCCGTCACCGGGCCGTCTCCTCCCGCTGCATGGCCGGA
>JBBRGX010000064.1:0-14859 GCA_038223605.1 Actinomycetales bacterium
CGGCACCGACCGCGGTCACGACGACGGTCCGCACCGCGCCCAGCAGACCGATCGGCCGGAGCAGGCGGTTCGGCTGATCGACGGACTGCGGCAGAAAGCGACGCACGCGGCGCACGGCGAGCACCGCCAGGAGGACACCGAGCAGGACCACGACGATCGCCGGCGCCCGATCGACCGCCGGGCCGACACCCCACCTGAAGCCGCCGTCGACCCCCGGCGCCCGCGGCACCCGGTAGACCCACGTGCCGAGGGGTGCGAGGCCGACCGCAGCGATCGAGCCGGCGGCGAGCAGGCCGGACGCCGCGGCCAGCCACTGCAGGCCCGATCGCGCCTCGACGCGGGGAACCGCGCCCTCCTGGACCACGAGACGGTCGCCGTACAGCCGCTCACCCGTCCGTGGGGCGACGTACTTCTGCGTCGCCCGGCGGCGGTCGCCTTGAGTCGTGAAGATCACCACGGCGATGGTGGACGCTGCCAGGAACCCGAGGATCGGTCGGGGCATGTCGTTCCAGTACAGCGCTCCGTAGAAGTAGAGCAGGAAGGACGATCGCAAGTAGACGAGCAGGCGCGCCCCGTACCAGGCCCCGTCGATGTCGTCCTTGGCCCAGGCCCGGTGCGCGTCGGGAAGCTGCCGGCCGAGGATGCGGTACCCGAGCCACGGCAGCAGCGGCGGGTGCTCGCGCAGGCGCGTGGCCCACCCGCCGGTCACCAGGTCGACCGCCGTGCGCACCCCGACCCGACGCGTCCCCGGAGTGGCGAGATCGCCCAGCACCCCGAGCAGCTCCTCACCCCGCACCACCCGCCACCGCCGCGGGTACGCGCGCATCCAGAACCGCGCGCTGCGCTCCCAGCGGGCCGCGTCCGGGTGACTCCCCCTGCGTGTCATCCGTCGCCCCCTCAGACCGGCAGGACCGGGTAGCGCGGGCCACCGAGCACCGGCGGCGGGACGACGACGCCGTCCGGCACCGGGCCTCGCAGCACCCCGAGGACGGGGACCGGGCCATCGACCTCCGGCGGCCCGCGGTGCGTCAGGACCCGAACGACGTCGACTGCGGCGAACGGCGCCGCGCCGGGCCGGCGGCACTCGCGGAGCCCCGCGAGCGCGGTCGCCAGGAGCACGAGCATGCACGCGCCGAGGACCGGACCGATCGCGAGCGGGAGCCCACCGACGATCTCGGCCCGGAGGATCCCGAGGCCCGCCGCCATCAGGATGAGCACCCGGGCGGCACCGGCGACGCCCGCCGGGCGAAGCCTGCGGTGGGGCTGCTCCACGCGGGTCGGGATCCACCGGTGGACGCGCCGCACGGCGGGCACGACCAGCACAAGGCCCACCGCCAGCACGAGATAGGCCGGCGCGCGCTCGGCGATCGGGCCGGCCTCGATGGTGAGACCGGCACTGCTGTCCGGGCCGGCCGGTGTGAGCGCCGCCCACGTCCCGAGGGGCGCGAGTGCGACCGAGACGATCGAGGCCGCGGCAAGCACGCCCGAGGCGGCTGCGAGCCACCGGAGGCCGGACCGCGCGTCGACGCGCGTCCGAGGACCGTCCTGGACCACGAGCCGGCCCTCGTAGAGCCGGTCACCGGGCCGGGGCGCGAGGTGGAGGAGCTGGGCGCGGCGGCGGCGGTACCCCGGGGCGAAGAGCGCCGAGAGAGCCGTGCCCACCAGGAGTATCACAGCGATCTCGGGTGCTGAACCGAACAGGTCGCCCGACGCCCCTCCGCTTCGTGCGGTGATCACGCCGAAGACGGCGAGCACCGAGCTCCAAGAGAGGAAGAGCCGCACACCGTAGAAGACCCCGTCGATGTCGTCCTTCGCCCAGGCCCGATACCTCTCGGGGACCCGCCGGTCGAGCACCCGGTAACCCAACCACGCCAGCAGCGGCGGGTGCTCGCGCAGGCGCGTCAGCCAGCCGCCTCGCACCAGGTCGGCGGCCGTACGGGCCCCGACCCTCCGAGCATCAGGCGATGCGAGCTCGAGCAGGACCCCCAACAGCTCCTCGCCCCGTGCCACCCGCCACCGCCGCGGGTACGCGCGCATCCAGAACTGCGCACTCCGCTCCCAGCGCGCTCCCTTCCCGGAGGGCTGAGCGGAGACTCCCGCGCCCGTCGTCCCGCCCCCTGCTGTGCCCATCAGATTGTCCCGATCGCGGGCCGGGCGAGGACCGCGTGGGCCCGACGGGCCAGCGCGGCGAGCCGTCGGGTCTCGGCGCTCGCCGCAGCGGAGCCGTTCTCCGTCAGCCGGTAGTACCGGCGCAGGCGTCCGTCGACCACTTCCTCACCGGCGGTGTCGATCAGCCCGGCGGCGCCCATCCGGTCGAGCAGCCCATAGAGGGTGCCCGCGCCGAGGTTCACCGCGCCGTCGGAGAGCGAGGCGACCTCCTTGACGATCGCGTACCCGTGTCGGGGGTGCTCGGCCATCGACAGGAGCACGAGGTAGGCCTGCTCGGTCATCCGGAAGTCCATCACCGATATATACCGCGTGACGAACTATGCGCGCAAGGGTCGGAAGGCTCGACGAACCACCTGCGGCTCCGGTGTGGTGCCGAACCTCACCACTCCACGTCGGCCGCGCGGTGCCAGGCCAGGCCCTCGGCGCTCCACCGCCGGCCGAGCGCCGGGACGCGGGCGGCGAACCCGTCCCAGTCGATCCGCCCGGGCTGTGACCACGCGACCTCGGCGACCGCCGCCAACCGCGGAAGCAGCATCGAGAAGAGGTCATCGGCCGTGCGGAGCGTCTCGGTCCAGATCGTCGCCTCGATCCCGACGACGCGATCGACGGGCACCTCGGGGACGACGGCGAGCGGGTCCCAGGAGTACGCGTCGCGCAGCTGGACGGTCCCCGCCCAGTCGAGCCCGAGCGGGGTCGACGGCTCGTACTTCATGTCGAGGTAGACGCGCGTCGCCGGGGAGAGCAGCAGCCCGGCGCCACGCTCGACGGCCGCGACGACCCGGGCCCTGTCCTCCCGCTCGTCCCAGAGCTGCACGACGGCGCCCGCACCGAGCTCGGCTCCGGCGACCTCCTGCCAGCCGACGACGACCTTGCCGCCCGCCAGCACCTGCGCGGCCGCGAGCCCCACCAGCGTCCGGTGCTCCTCGGCCCCCATCGTCAGGACCTCGTCGCCGCCGATGTGCAGGTACGGGCCGGTGGTCATCGCCGCGACGTCGCCCAGCACGTCCCGCAGGAAGGGCTCGGTGCTCGCCAGGGAGGCGTCCAGCCTGCTGAAGCCGACGTCGATCCCGGTGAACTCCGGTTCCGGGAGGCCCGAGGGGGTGAGCTCGCCGTAGGCGTGCAGGGCGGCGTTGACGTGACCGGGCAGGTCGACCTCCGGGACGAGGACGATGCCGCGCTCGAGCGCGTAGGCCGTCAGCTCCGCGAAGTCCGCGACGGAGTACCAGCCGCCCGGGTCACCGTCGACCGCGGTCGAGCCGGACCGTTCGGTCAGGAGGGGGCGCGAGGGGATCTCCAGGCGCCAGCCCTGGTCGTCGGAGAGGTGCAGGTGGAGCACCGTGAGCTTGAGCTGGGCCATCGCGTCGACCAGGACCCGCAGCACCGTCGGCCCGAAGAAGTGCCGGGCGACGTCGACGCTGAGCCCTCGCCAGGCGAAGCGCGGCGAGTCCTCGACCACGACGCACGGGACGACGGCGACCCCGTCGGCCCGCACCTGGACGAGCTGTTCGAGGCTCGCCAGCGCGTGCAGCAGCCCCTCTGGCCCACCCGCGGTGACCTCGATGAGGTCCGGCCCGACGTCGAGCCGGTAGGACTCGACCTCCAGGCGGTCCGCGCCGACCCGGTGCAGCCCCAGCCCCGCCGCATCCGGTGGCAGCCGGAGCAGCACCCGACCAGGGGCGCCGTCGTCCGCCGTGCCGACGGGCACCTCGAGCCCCGCGAGCCGACCGAGCCCGGACGCCACCCGTGCCGCGACCCCCCGGGCCACGAGCGGGCCGTCCAGGACGACCCGGACAGCGGCCGTCAGCGCGAAGGGCGCTCCCGGCTGCCACTCGGCGCGTCCGGGGATCGGGATGATCGGGACCGGTGCTGCCGTCGGTGAGTCGTCTCCGGACAACGACGCATCCTCGACGGGCGCGCCGGAAGCCGGCCTGGCCGCGCTCACAGTCCCTGCCACGTCGGCTTGGCCGCGTACGTCTGGCGGTAGTAGTCGGCGAGCTGGAGCCGCCCGGCAGCGGCCGGGTCGACCAGCACCGTCACATGCGGGTGGTGCTGCAGGATCGTCGCCGGCCAGAGCGCGCTCACCGGCCCCTCGGCCAGCTGGTGGACCGCCTCGGCCTTCGCCGACCCGGACGCGAGCAGCACGATGTGCCGCGCCGCCATGATCGTCCCGAGCCCCTGGGTGAGGCAGTGGTGCGGGACGGCGTCGAGGTCACCGTCGAAGAACCGCGCGTTGTCCTGCCGGGTCTGCTCGGTGAGCGTCTTGATGCGGGTCCGCGAGGCCAACGACGATCCGGGCTCGTTGAACCCGATGTGCCCGTCGGTGCCGATGCCGAGGATCTGCAGGTCCACGCCGCCGGCTTCGGCGATGGCGGCCTCGTACGCGGCGCAGGCGGCCGGTAGGTCGTCGGCCAGCCCGTCAGGCCCCTGGACCGCCCCGGGCGCGAAGTCCACCCGCGAGGCGATCTCCGTCTCGATGACCGTCCGGTAGCGCTCGGGGTGATCGGCGGCCAGGCCCACGTACTCGTCGAGCATGAAGCCGCGCGCGTGGGCGAAGGACAGCCCCTCCTCCTGGTGGCGCCGAGCGAGCTCGTCGTACACGGCGAGCGGGCTCGACCCGGTGGCGAGGCCCAGGACGACGGGCCGGTCGGATCTCAGCAACGCCTCGATCGCACCGGCGGCGAGCGCCGTGAGGACCTTCGGCTGGGCGATGACGACCTCCATCAGCGCACCGCCTTCGCCCGCGAGCCGGTGGGCGCGTCCGCGGCGAGGAGCGCGGCGCCGACGGCCGAGACCGGGATGTCGGCGGGAGCGAGCACCACTCGCTCCGCGAGGCCCAGCGCCCGCAGGAACGGCGAGGACGCCGCCTGCTCCGTCAGGGCGGAGCGCACCGCTGCGAGCAGGGGAGCACCGAGCGCGCTCACGCCGCCACCGAGCACCACCTGACGGACATCGCAGGTCAGGACGAGGATCCGGACCGCTGAGGCGACGGCCCCCGCGAAGGCGTCACGCAGCTTGACGGCCTCCGGGTCGCCCTGGGCCGCGGCCTCGAAGAGCTCGACGGGCGAGGGTCGCCCCGTCCGGCTGGGCCAGGCGACGTCGAGGGCTGCCCCCGAGGCGTACTGCTCGAGGCAGCCACGCTGACCGCAGGGGCAGGCCAGGCCGTCGGGTACGAGCGGGATGTGCCCGATCTCCCCCGCGGCCCCGCTCGCCCCGCGACGCACGGCGCCGTCCAGCACGAGACCGGCGGCGACGCCGGTGCCGAGGGCGAGGTAGGCGAGATCGGCTGAGGCCCGGTCGGCGCCGTCGGGCAGCGGGCTCGCGCCGGGCGCGGCCGGCCCGCGTGCCGCACCGAGCGCCGACACGTTGAGGTCGTTGTCCAGCCGGACCTCGACCCCGAGTCGGGCGCCGAGCACGGCACCGAGGCGAACCGAGCCCTCGATGCCGAGGTTGACGGCATGCGAGACCTCGTCGGTGACCGGGTCGACGACTCCGGGCACCCCCACCCCGATCACCCCGACCTCGTCGATGGTGAGCCCCGCCTGGGCGAGCAGGTCGCCGACGACAGCCGCCGCCGAGGCCACGACGCCGTCGAGCCCGTGCGCCGTGGGCCGCCGCGCGGAGAACCGCACCTGCGGGCGGTCCCCGGCGAGGTCGACGAGGACCCCGTGCACCTTCGTCCCACCGATGTCCAGGCCGAGGCTCATCGCCCCGGCCGCCTGGTCGATCGTCATGTCAGCCCTTCACCGCCCCGGACATCAGCCCGCTCGTCATCCGGCCCTGCACGACGAGGAAGAAGATGATCACCGGGACGGCGATGAGGGTCGAGCTCGCCATCACCTGGCCCCAGTCCGTCTCCCGGCTCGCGCTGGCCTGAAGGAAGCTGCGCAGCCAGATCGGCAGCGTCTTGGACCCGTCGGACTGCAGCAGCACCAGCGCGACGGTGAACTCGTTCCACGCCTGGAGGAAGGCGTACACCCCGGAGGCGACCAGCCCGGGAGCCAGCAGCGGGAAGGTGATCCGCAGGAAGGCCTGGAGCCGGCTGAGGCCATCGACCATCGCCGCCTCCTCGAGCTCGATCGGGACCCCTGCGACGAAGCCTCGCAGCATCCAGACCGTGAACGGGACCACCGCGCCGACGTAGACGATCGTGACGCCGAGCACCGAGTTGAGCAGGTTGAGGCTGCCGATCAGCTTGTACTGCGCGATGAACAGGCCCTCGGCCGGGAGCATCTGGACCAGCAGGACCGCCAGCACGAAGGTCTTGCGGCCGCGGAACCGGAACCGGCTGATCGCGAGCGCCGCGAGGAAGGCGAACACCAGCACGACGACGACCGACAGGAGCGTCACCGCGAGGCTCATCCGCAGCGCCCCGGGGAAGCCGGAGCCGGTGAGCACCGCGCGGTAGTTGTCGAGCGAGCCGTCGACCGGGATGAAGGTGGGCCGGGTCGACTGCAGCAGCACGTTCGGCAGCAGCGAGGAGCTCACCATCCAGTAGACGGGGAACAGCCAGAGGAGCGAGACGAGGACCGCGAGGACCGAGAGCAGCGCGCGACCGGGACGAGGGATGCGGCGCGAGGTGCGCGTCCGGGTGGCCGGCTCGGCGGCAGCGGTGCGCGGGCTCAGGCCCGTCGACGGGGCGGCGACGGCGCTCATGCATCCTCCTTCAGCAGCGTGCGGACGTAGAACCAGCTCAGCGCGACGGTGAGCACCAGGACGAAGACCGAGACGGCTGAGGCCATCCCGAAGTCCTGCGAGCCGGTCCCGAGCTGGAAGATGTAGGTGCCGAGCAGGTTCGTCTCGCTCGGTGTGGAACCGGCGTCCTGGAGCAGCTTGATCTGCGCGAAGACGCGCAGGTCCCAGATGATCTGGAGCAGCAGCACGATCATCAGGACCGGCCGGACCATCGGCACGACGATCCCCCAGAACCGCTGCCAGCCGTTGGCGCCGTCGATCTGCGCCGCCTCGATGACGTCGTCGGGGACCTGCGTCAGGCCGGCGTAGACGGACAGCGCGACGAACGGCACGGACATCCACACGATGACCGTCGTCGCGACGAAGAAGAAGGACACCGGCGCCTGCAGCCAGTTGTGCCCGATGAAGTCCAGCCCGCCCCAGGTGAGAACCCAGTTGACGACGCCGCGGTTCCAGTCGAAGAGCCAGCGCCAGACGGTCATCGCTGCGACCACCGGCATGGACCAGGCGAGCAGCATCGAGACCTGCAGGACCAACCGGGGCGCCGTGCCGATCGCCTTCATGAGCAGGGCGACCAGCACGCCGATGAGCACCGTGACCCCGGCGTTCACCAGGCAGAAGGCGATCGACCTGCCGACGACGGTCCACAGGTAGGAGTCCGTGAAGAGGGTCACGTAGTTGGCGAGGCCGACCCACTCGGGTGCCTTGCCGAACTGCTGGGCGAGCCCGAACGTCTGGGTCGAGGTGACCAGCTGCCAGAGGAGCGGGTAGCCCATCGAGAGCGCGAGGATCGCGACCGCGGGGGCGATGAGCAGGTAGGGCGTTCGGGACGGGCGTCGGTGCCGCACCGTCTGCTGGCGCAGGGACATCCTGATGTCTCCTTCTGGTCACGCTGGGCGGGCGAGGACACCCACGGTGGCGGGGCGACGTGACCGCCGTCAGGCCGCAGGGGGAGGCACGAGCCCGGGCGGACCGTGGGCGGGGCGGTCGGCCCCGCCCACGGTCGGCACCTGTCGGTCAGCCGACGCCGTTGAGCAGCGGCGTGATCTTGGCGTCGTACTCCTTGGCGAGGGCGGCGATGTCCCCGCCCTGCGAGACCTTGCTGAAGAACTCCTCCAGCAGGCCGGAGCCCTCCACGGCGGCCCAGCCCGGCGCCGCCGGGGTGAGCTTGGACTTGGACGCCGAGTCGATGAGCGCCTTGGCGAACTGGTCGTCGCCGAGTGAGCTCATGGCGTCGGCGTTCGCCGGGCCGAGCCCGTTCTCGCCGAGCATCTGCTGGTAGGCGGGGCTGAAGATGATCCGCATCAGCGACTTGGCCAGCTCGGGGTGCTGGGACTTCGCCGAGATGCCGATGTTGGACCCGCCGGCGAAGACCGGTGCAGCACCGCCGTCGACGCCCGGCAGGACGAAGGTGCCGAACCTCGCGTCGTTCCAGGTGCGGACGGGCTTGTCGTCCTTGGTCGTGAGGTCACCGATCGACCAGTGCGCCCAGCCCGGAGCCATGATCGTCGCCGAGGCGAGCGAGGTGTCCGTCGTCGACTTGTCGTCATTGGTCGCCTGGTCGGTGTCGTTGAGGTAGAGCCACGGGCTCTGGTCCTTGGCGTCGGCCGGAGCCTTGGACGCCTTGGACCAGATCTCCTGGAGCTGGGTCAGGCCGATGATGCTCTTCGGGTCGGAGAGCGTGGAGACCCACTGGCCGCCGTCCTTCTTCGCGAGGTCGCCGCCGTTGGCGAAGATCCACGAGATCCCGTTGCGCCAGTCCTGGCCGCCGATGAAGAAGCCGGAGAAGTTGGCGATGCCGCGCGGGTTCTTCTCGGCGATCGTCACGACGTCCTGGTTGAACTCGGCGAGGGTCGTCGGGACCGTGACGCCGGCCTCCGCCCAGACGTCGGTCCGGTAGAACATGTACCGCGAACCGAAGTAGTAGGGCAGCGTGAAGTTCTTCCCGTCGACCTCGCCGGCTGCGACGAAGGACTGCAGCAGCTTGGCGCCACCGAGCTCGTCGTACATGTCGGAGATGTCGAGGAAGGCGCCGACGTTCGTGAAGGTCGGCGACTGCGTGTTGCCGAGCTCGACGACGTCAGGGGTGTTGTTCGCGTCGGGGAGCGCCGTCGTCAGCTTGGTGACGAGGTCGCCCCAGTCCTGCTGCTCGATCACGAGCGTCGATCCGGGGTTCTCCTTGGCGAACTGGGTCGTCAGGTACTCGCGGAGCGCATCGGGGGTGTCCCCACCGGCGACCCAGAGCTTGATGGTCGCAGCCTCGGCCGTGCTGCTCGCCCCGGGGGCCGCGGAGGTCTCTGGCGACGTCGTCCCGCTCGAGCAGGCGCTGAGCGCCAGGACCGCGACCGCGCCCACTGCTGCCAATCGTAGAATCTTCACGTTGGGGTTCCTCCCATGTGCGAAGGCGAGCGCCGGACAGCGTCGCCACGGGTGGTACTTCCGACCTGCAGGGACGGTCGGCTCGGGGTCCTCACGTGACCCCGAGCTGACCGGACAGCACGAGCACGGCAGCCCCGGACAGGGCCGCGTCCTCGCCGAGCGTTGCCATCCGCAGTGAGAGCTGATCGCCGACGACCGGCATCGTGCGCTCACGGACGGTGGCAAGTGCTGCCTCGCGCAGCGGACCGTCCAGCAGCTCCGAGGGGCCGCTGAGCAGGACCTCTGCGAGGTTGAGCGCACTGACGACGGGCGCCAGGACGATCCCGAGCTTCCGTCCGACCGACGCCAGGACGACGTCGGAGTCCTCGGGTGCGAGACCCTCGACGGCACGCCGCAGCGCCGGGACGGAGAGCACCGTCTCGAGGCAGCCGCTTCGGCCGCAGGCGCAGACGACGGGCTCCGGGTCGCCGGGGCGCTCGTCGCGAGCATCGACGACGGTGACGTGACCGAGCTCGCCCGCGGCGTCCCGATGCCCCTTGAGCAGCATCCCGTCCACGACGATCCCCGCACCGACACCCTGGCCGACGATGAGCACCAGGAGCCCCTCCCCGCTGGCACCGCCGTACGTGTACTCGCCGAGCGCGCGGGTGTTCGCGTCGTTGGCGACGTGCACCGGGGTGCCGAGGCGCGTGGTGAGGTCGTGGGCGAGCGGAACGCCGTACCAGTCCCGGTTGGGCGCCTCCACGACGACCCCCTCGCGGTCGACCACACCCGGCGAACCGATCCCGACGCCGATGACGGGCCGCGTGGCCGCAGCGACGAGCTCGGCGGCGAGCTGGGCGAGGAGCTCGAGCGCGTCGGCGCCGGTGCGGCCCTCGACCGCGACGGAGCGCCGCACGAGCACCTCGCCGACCAGGGACATCACCGCGCCGCGGAACGAGGCGTCGTCGGCGAGGTCGATCGCGACGATCTGGAAGTCCTCGGTGCACATCCCGACGAGCTTGGCCGGCTTGCCGACCCGCGCCTCCGCGCGGACGCCCCGCTCCGCGACCAGGCCCTCCACGATGAGCTCGGCGACGAGGTCGGAGACCGTGACGCGAGTGAGCTCGGTCGCGCGGGCGAGGTCGGCGCGCGAGGTCGGGCCGGAGTGGAAGAGCTGCTGGAGGACGAGGGCGCGGTTGTGCGCCCGCGCGTGCTCCGGCAGGACCTTGACCATCGGCCGCAGCACCCGCCCGAGCCCGCGACCGGCGGTCCCCGTGTGCCCGGCCTGCCCGGCGGGGCCGGGCGCGAACGGGAGCTGGGGTGTCGACGTCGTCACGTTTGTTAGTAGACCTTCCTTACTAACGCAGGTCAAGACCTCCCGACACCCGAGACCCGATCGTTATGTGCCGGTCCGGCCGGCGACGCGTGCAGCTGTCGCCACGGGGCGTCCCGCACGCCACACCTGCAGCGGCCGCAGCCCCTCGTCGGTGACGAGGACGTCAGCGCGCCGCCCGGCCTCCAGCGCACCGACCGCCGCGTCGCCGAGCACGACGGCCGGGGTGGTCGCGGCCGCCCGGACGACGTCGAGCAACGGCACCCCGCCGGCCACCGTCGTCCGCACGATGTCGAGCAGGTGGGCCGTCCCCCCGGCGATCGATCCGCCGTGGGTGAGCCGGGCGACGCCGTCGAGAACGGTGACCTGCTGGGAGCCGAGACGGTAGGAACCGTCGGCCATCCCCGCGGCGGCCATCGCATCGGTGACCAGGGCGATGCTGTCGGCTCCGACCAGGGTGAAGATGCTGCGCACCAGCCCGGGATCCAGGTGCGTGCCGTCCCCGATGAGCTCGACCACGGCTCGGCCCTGCGACGCGGCCTCGAGGTATGCGGGCACGGGGCCGGGTGCGCGGTGCTGCAGGGGCCGCATCCCGTTGAAGAGGTGCGTGACGGTGGGCCGCCCCGAGCGTGGGTGCGGATCGGCGGCCAGCCTCGCCCCGGCCTCGGTGAGCGCAGCGTCCGTCACCTCCCAGCTCGCGTCGGTGTGCCCGAAGGAGGGCAGCGCGCCGACCGACACCAGGGCATCGACGACGCCGCCGGCGCCGAGGACCCCGGTGAGCTCAGGAGCGACGGTCATGGTGACCAGGTGCCCGCGCGCGAGCGCCGCGAGCTCGCTCACCAGGTCCGGATCCGGCATCTGGATGAGTGCCGGGTCCTGCGCGCCGCAGCGCACCGCCGAGACGAACGGCCCCTCCAGGTGGATGCCGGCGATCTCCCCGGCCTCGGCCAACGCGGTGAGCACCCCGACGCGCTGCCGCAGGGTGTCCGGCGAGGCCGTGACCAGCGAGGCGACGAGGGTCGTCGTGCCGTGCGAACGGTGCTCATGGACGGCGACGAGCGCTTCCTGCGGTGTCGTCGAGTCCGGGTAGCTCGCCCCGCCACCGCCATGGGTGTGCAGGTCGACGAGTCCCGGGAGCACCGTCGTGCCCGAGGGCTCCGGCAGCTCGCCCCAGTCGCCGGTGTCGGCCTCAGCCGCTGGTCCCACCCACGCGATCAGCGATCCCTCGAGCACGACCAGGCCGTCCTCGAGCACCGTCGTCGGTGTCACGACTCGTCCACGCAGCAGGATGGGGACGTCGGGGGAGCTCATCTGGTCAGACCTTCCTTGTCGGCGAGCCGGTGGACGTGCCGGCCACGCCGGTCACCGAGATCGTCGTGGACATCTCGTGCGTCGCACCTGGCGCGAGGGGAACGGCAGCCACCCCGACGTTGCTCGCCTCGATGCAGACGAACTGCGGCCAGCCGCCGTCCTCGATGTCGGCCGTCGCCCGGGCGCCATCGGACCAGGGGTTCCACACGACCGTTGTCGCCGAGCCCGTCTTGGCGACGGTGACCGCACGCTCGTCGTCGGGTCCATGCCCGAGGCCGCGCACGGTGACGGGTGCGGTGGTGTCGAGGTAGACCCGATCGACCTCGCCCGCGATCCGCAGCGGTCCGGCTGCGCCCGGCACCCTCGCGCCGGCGGCGGTCTTGTCGACGAACGCGACGCCCTCGAGGCCGAGGACCTCCGCCGCCGTCACGTCACCGACGGCGAGATAGGTGTGCAGCGCCTCCTCGAGCAGGACGGGCTCCTGCCCCAGGTGCGTGAACGTCAGGGTGACCGTCAGGCGGGCGCCCACCGTCACGGTGCACAGAGCGACGAAGGGGTGCGGCCAGGCAGCGGCACGGGTGGTGGCGTCGTCCCGCAGCACCAGGCGCACGACGACGTCGCCGTCGACCTCGCGCACGTCGTCGAGCGCCCAGCGGGCCGTCCGGCCGATGCCATGGCGCGGGGCGTCGGGGCGGCCCGCGAGGGGCCCGAACCAGGGGAAGCACAGCGGGATGCCGCCCCGGATGGCGGAGGCGTCGTCGTACCGGCTGAGCGGGCTGAGCCACAGCGCGGAGGGCGTCCCGGCCGGTGCCCAGGCCGTCACGTGGGCGCCGTGCAGGTGGATCTCGGCCCAGCCGCCGGGGCCGTCCACCCGGAGCACGGGCGAGCCTCCCGGACCAGGTCGACGCTCGACGGACTCGGGTAGCCGGATGTCACTCACCCCTGCATCATGCCGCGCGGCCCGCGCGCACACGCGGGTCCCGGCCCGTCACAGGACGACGACTGTCATCCCCGAGCCCGTCGCCGGGGCGCTCATCGCGGCGAGCGCCTCCGCCGCCCGGTCGAGCCCGATCGTGCGCCCGACGAGCCTCGCGGGGGCGAGCGAGCCTCGCGCCACGGCCGCGAGCATCTCGGGGTACTCGTGGGCAGCCATCCCGTGGCTGCCGTAGACCTCCAGCTCCCAGGCGACGATCCGGTCCATCGGCAGCGGGCTGCGGGCCAGCGCGCCCAGGAGCAGCCCGACCTGCACGTGCCGCCCACGCCGGCGCAGCCCCAGCACCGAGGCGACCGCGGCATCCGGGTTGCCGAGCGCGTCGAGGGAGACGTCCGCTCCGCCGCCCGTCGCGTCGGCGACCAGCAGCGCGACCTCCTCGGCGCCCAGGCCGCTCGGGTCGAGGACCACGTCGGCGCCGAGCGCCGACGCCGCCTTGCGGGCGGCGGGCGAGGGGTCAACGGCGACCACCCTCGCCCCGGCCGCGACGGCGATCATCACAGCCGACAGGCCGACCCCACCACAGCCGTGAACGGCGACCTGGTCGGCGAGGCCGACGCGTCCGTGGACCGTCAGTGCGCGGTACGCCGTGGCGAAACGACAGCCGAGGGAGGCCGCCGTCACCGAGGACATGGTCTCGGGCAGGGGGACGAGGTTCACGTCGGCATGGTCGAGGGCGACGAGCTCGGCGAAGGAGCCCCAGTGCGTGAAGCCCGGCTGGGTCTGCCGCTCGCAGACCTGCTGCTGGCCAGACTCGCAGGCAGCGCACCGTCCGCAGGCGTTCACGAAGGGGACGGTGACGCGCGCACCCTCGAGCCAGCTGCGCACCAGCGGCCCGACCTCGGCGACCACCCCGGCGAGCTCGTGACCGGGGACGTGCGGCAGCCGGACACCGTCGTCGTGCCCCTGCCAGGCGTGCCAGTCGCTTCGGCAGACGCCCGTCGCCTCGACGCGGACGACGACACCGTCGGCCGGGCAGATCGGGTCCGGCACCTCGCGGACCTCCAGGGGTCCGCCGAAACTGTCCATGACGAGCGCACGCATGGCACCATCCTGGCCCGCGGGGACGCGATGCCCAAGGATCGGCGGTGCTCAGCCGGCGCCGGTGAAGGCCGCGCTGGGCAGATCGCGCTCGCCGTCGCGCAACGCGACCAGGATCCGTGCGGCCACCGCGTCGGGATCGAGGCCGGGACCGAAGGACGGCGCCGTGCCCGTCAGGGCTCGCGAGGTCAACGGGGTCCTGGTGTGACCGGGCCGGGCGTCGAGCAGGCGGATCCCCGAGCGGCGCAGCTCGCGTCCGGCAGCCGAGACGAAGGCCGCGAGCGCAGCCTTGGAGGCCGAGTACGCGGCGAGGCCGGCGGTGGGGCGCTCGCTCACCGCACCGCTGAGCGTGAGGACGAACGGCTCGTGCCCCTGGGCAGCCGAGGCGAGCAGGTGCGGCATGGCGGCCCGCAGCAACCGGATCGGAGCGAGGGCGTTGACGGCGAACAGCTCGTCGAGGGTCTCGTCGCTGACCTCGGCTGCGGGCCCGAAGGCGACCACCCCCGCGGCGACGACGAGGCCGTCGAGCCGGCCGTGCGCCGCGACGGCGGCCGCGACGAGCGAGGCCGGGCCGTCGGGCAGCCGGAGATCAGCGAGATACGCATCGCTTCCGCTGAGGGTTGCCGCGCTGCGACCCGTGCGCACCACCGTGGCACCCGCTGCCCGCAGGTGCGCGGCGATCCGCGAGCCGAGGCCGCCGGACGCCCCGACGACCAGCACGACCGTTCCGTCGAGGTTCACCCGACCACGGTAGGTCGACGACGCTCAGTCCGCACGCCCACCCAGGTGCACGGCGAAGAACTCCACGATGCGGCGCCGAGCGTCCGTCGCCGCCTCCTCGTCGTACCTCGCACCGAGGATGCGGGTGGCGAGGCGCATCATCGCCGGGACCTCGGCCGGCAGGTGGTCGTTGAGGAAGGCGTGCCCGGCTCCGGGGTACTCCTTCACGTCGTGCGGGACG
>JBBRGX010000065.1:0-14782 GCA_038223605.1 Actinomycetales bacterium
TCGTTCGTGCGGATCCGCTTGATCTGGGACTTGATGTTGGCCACGTATTGACTCTCTTGTGCGTTCGCCGAAGCGATCTGACAGGTCGTAGAGGGCGTGCCCAGCTCCGGGACTGGGGCGTGGGGACACCCGCGGGGAGGAGCTGAGCGAGTGCCCGCCGACCTGGGCGGACACGCGAGCGATCAGAGTATCAGCCGCGGGAGGGGCCCAGCGACCTCGCGACAGCGGTGAAGCGCTCGCGGTCGAGCACGGCGCCCTCCCGACGCACACCGTCGGGGTCGACCCGCAGCACCCGGTCGAGGCGGACCTCACTCGGGCGTCGCTGCTCGTCCCACGGGCCCGTCCCGATGTCCATCCACCGTTCGTCCGGGGGCGCCGGCCGGCTGTCGTGGTCCCGGCTGGAGAGCATCAGCCCGAGCAGCCAGGGCCCGTCGTGGCCGACGAGCAGGACCGGGCGGTCCTTCCCGCGTCCGTCGCCCTCCTCGTAGGAGACCCAGGTCCACACGATCTCGCCGGGATCGGGGGCACCGTCCGGGTCGGGCGCGTACTCGGGGCTGAGCCGGCCGGTGAAGTCGCCTGGCCCGACCGGGTGGCCGTCGCTCGCTGCGGGGGTCGACCGGGGCGGGGCCCCCCTCGGACCTGGTGCCGGGCTCCGGCGCCGCCGGGAGCTCGGACGGGCCGGCGCCGATCGGCCGCTGGCGAGGTCGATGGCGATCGTCCGCACCGCATCGACGAGGCGGTTCCAGGTGCGCTGAGCCACCCCTGAGGGTAGCGGGCGGCCCGGCACTCCCGAGGAGGCCCCAGGTGCCGCGTGGAGCCCTCACCCGACCCGTCGACGAAAGCCCGCCGAAACGCGAACGACATGACCGGTGGCCTACCGTTCGTCCATGGCAGACCTCTTCGACGGCTATCCCGCCGGTGCCGCGTGGGACGAGGTGTTCGACCGGACCGGCGCCGTGCGGCCGTCCTACCGTCACGTCTACGAGGCGCTCGGCGAGCTCTCGGAGGCCGAGCTGCGTGGACGCGCCGAGACTCTCGCCCGCACCTACCTGACTCAAGGTGTCACCTTCGACATCGGTGGTGAGGAGCGGCCGTTCCCGATCGACGTCGCGCCGCGCGTGGTCACCGAGGCCGAGTGGGACTCGGTCGCCCCGGGGGTCGCCCAGCGGGTCAAGGCGCTCGAGGCCTTCCTCGCCGACGTCTACGGACCGCAGCGAGCGATCGCCGACGGCGTCGTGCCGCGTAGCCTGGTGACCTCCTCCACGCACTTCCACCGTGCGGCGCAGGGCATCAACCCGCCGAACGGTGTCCGCGTCCACGTCTCGGGCATCGACCTGATCCGGGACGAGGCCGGGCAGTTCCGGGTCCTGGAGGACAACGTCCGGGTGCCGAGCGGCGTGAGCTACGTGCTCTCCAACCGCAAGGCGATGGCACAGGTCTTCCCCGAGCTGTTCTCCAGCCTGCGCATCCGCTCGGTCGCCGAGTACCCGAGCCGTCTCCTTGCCGCGCTCACCGCTGCCGCTCCCGACGGCGTGTCCGAGCCGACAGTCGTCGTGCTCACGCCCGGCGTCTACAACAGCGCCTACTTCGAGCACTCACTTCTCGCGCGGTCGATGGGCGTCGAGCTCGTCGAGGGCCGCGACCTCGTCTGCTCCGGCGGCCGGGTCTGGATGCGGACGACCAACGGCCGGCGCCGGGTGGACGTGATCTACCGCCGGGTCGACGACGAGTTCCTCGACCCGGTCGCGTTCAGGTCCGACTCGATGCTCGGCTCGCCAGGGCTGATGGCGGCTTCCCGCCGGGGCACCGTGACCATCGCGAACGCGGTCGGCAACGGCGTGGCCGACGACAAGCTCGTCTACACCTACCTGCCCGACCTCATCCGCTACTACCTCGGCCAGGAGCCGCTGCTCGCGAGCGTCGACACCTGGCGGCTGGAGGAGCCGGCGGCCCTCGAGGAGGTCCTGGACCGGCTGCACGAGCTCGTGGTGAAGCCCGTCGACGGCTCGGGTGGCAAGGGGCTGGTGGTCGGCCCGGCCGCGACGGCCGCCGAGCTGGCCGAGCTGCGCGAGCGCCTGCGTGCGGACCCGCGGGGCTGGATCGCCCAGCCGGTGGTGCAGCTCTCGACCGTCCCGACACTCGTCGAGGGCGGGCTGCGGCCGCGGCACGTCGACCTGAGGCCCTTCGCCGTGAACGACGGCGACCACGTCTGGGTGCTGCCCGGTGGGCTCACCCGGGTCGCACTTCCCGAGGGCCAGCTCGTGGTGAACAGCTCGCAGGGCGGTGGGTCGAAGGACACCTGGGTCCTGGGCAGCGCGCGCAGCACCACTGTCTCCTCGCCCCAGCTCTTGCCCCGGACGCTCGCCTTCGGCGAGGGGGTGCCGCTCGACGCCAGCCCCGCGGACGACCGCACGGAGCAGCAGCAGCAGCAACAGCAACAGCAACGAACCCTCGACCCGACGGACCAGGCAGGTGCACCGTGCTGAGCCGCATCGCCGAGTCGCTCTTCTGGATCGGCCGGTACATCGAGCGGGCGGACGCCACCGCGCGTCTGCTCGACGTACACGTCCAGACGATCCTCGAGGACCCCTGGGCCGAGGAGGACCTCGTCTGCCGCACGCTCCTGTCGGTGATGAACCGTGAGGCGCCGCCGGAGGGCACCATGGTCGGCCGGCACTTCGTGCTCGACCAGCTCGCCTTCGACCGGTCGACGCCGTCGGCCATCGCCGGTTCGCTGACTGCGGCGCGCGAGAACTCCCGTCGGGCGCGCGAGGTCATCTCCACCGAGCTGTGGGAGGCCGTGAACGGCACCTGGAACCAGCTCCCGGCGCACATGATCCCGTCTCGACCGCACAGCTTCTTCACCTGGGTGCGGGAGCGGGCGGCGCTCGTCTCGGGGATCGTCGACCAGTCGATCTCCCGCGACGACACCTGGAACTTCCTGGTGCTCGGGCGTTCCATCGAGAGGGCCGACATGACGGCACGGCTGCTCGCCACGCGGGCGCTCGCCGGGACGACGGGTCCTGACTGGTCGACCCTGCTGCGCTCCTGCGGCGCGCACGAGGCGTACCTGCGCCGGTTCCGCGGTCTCGGCTCCGATGAGACGGCCGCGGACTTCCTGCTCACGGACCGCCTCTTCCCCCGCTCGGTCGTGCACGCGCTCTGGCAGGCGCAGGCCTGCCTCGACGCCCTCGACCCCGCCGTCGGGAAGGCCAGCATCAGCGGCGCGCGGCGGACCCTCGGCCACGCGCGGACGAACCTCGAGTACGGCGCGCTGCCGGACCTCATCGACCAGCTCCCGGCGGAGATGCTCGCCGTCCAGCGGGCGTGCTCCTCGGCGAGCGAGACGATCAGGCAGCGCTACTTCCCGTCCGGGGCGCTGACCCAGTGGGCCGGAGGTGTGCTGTGAGCCGGCTGCACGTGGTCCACACGACCACCTTCACCTACGACAGCCCCGTGACGGCCTCCTACAACGAGGCGCGGATGGTCCCGGTCTCCGACGCGGACCAGACGGTCCTGTCGGCGTCCCTCGCCATCGACCCGTTGACCTGGCGCCATGACTACGTGGACTACTGGGGGACGAACACCACGGCCTTCGAGAGCTCGGAGCCGCACGGCCGCCTGGTCCTCACCGCGACCTCGCGCGTCGAGGTCCGCCCGCGACGGCGATCCGCCCCGGCCGGCTGGGAGGTGCTCCGCGAGCCGCTGGCACTCGACACGATGGCCGAGTTCCTGGCGACCTCCAGGACCACGACCATCCCCGACGAGCTCGCCGTGATCGCTGCCGAGGCGGCGGGCCTGCCCGAGCCCGATGCCGCGGCCCGTCGGATCTGCGCAGCGGTGCACGAGCGCGTCGAGTACGTCCCGGGGGTCACGGCCGTGCACTCGGTCGGCTCCGAGGCGTGGATCGCCCGCAAGGGCGTCTGCCAGGACATGGCGCACCTGTCGGTCGGTGCGCTGCGTAGCGCCGGCATCCCGGCGCGGTACGTCTCCGGCTACCTCCACCCCGCGGGCGACGGCGAGATCGGACGGACGGTCAGCGGGGAGTCGCACGCCTGGGTCGAGTGGTGGGTGGGGGACTGGGTCGCCCACGACCCGACGAACGACATCGACGTGGGCGAGCATCACGTCGTGCTCGGGCGAGCGCGGGAGTACCAGGACGTCGCGCCGGTCCGCGGGATCTTCGCCGGCGGTGCGTCCCAGCTGCTCGACGTGACGGTGCGGATCACCCGGGAGGGCTGAGACGCCGGCCGGACGCCGGGGTCGGCGGGCCGCCTCGCCGGCGCGCGACGCCCTGCATCGCCCGCCGCCACAGCAGCAGGGGGAGCGCTGCGGCCGGCCCGGCGACCTCGACGGCGGGAGCGCCCGGCTCGTGCTCCGGCATCCAGGTCCGGCCCGTGTCGGTCGCCGGGAGCCGCAGGGCTGCGGGAAGCGGCGCGCACCGGCCCAGCGAGACCTGTCGCGGGGACATGACCGTGACGACCTCGTCCACCGTGTCCGCCCGGACGGCCGGGGGCATGCGAGCCCCCGAGTCGTCGAAAGTCACGGACCGTCCACCCGCCGCACCACGGCACGGGGGGCGCGGCCCCGGCCTCGATCAGGAGCTCCAGGAACCCGTCCTGCGCGGTCGAGAGCAGCGCGAGGCAGTCAAGGCTCGTCAGACGAGGATCGCCGGTCGTCGCGGCCCGTCAAGCCCTCGACGCCAGGGGGAGGGCGGCGGGCGGCCGGCGTGGGACCATGGAGCCTGACCCAGTCTTGCCCCGCCCCGACGAAGCCGGAGCCCATCCCCGTTGTCCCCGATCCTCAGCGCCTCCCAGAGCGCCATGATCGCGCCCGCGAGCACCCCGCCCTCGCTGCTGCGCAACTTCTGCATCATCGCGCACATCGACCACGGCAAGTCGACGCTGGCCGACCGCATGCTCCAGGCGACCGGGGTCGTCGACGCCCGGGCGATGCGGGCGCAGTACCTCGACCGGATGGACATCGAGCGTGAGCGCGGCATCACGATCAAGTCGCAGGCGGTCCGGATGCCCTGGGGCGTCGTCGCGCCCGACGGCACGATGGGCACCTTCGCGCTCAACATGATCGACACACCGGGGCACGTCGACTTCACCTATGAGGTCTCGCGCTCGCTCGCGGCCTGCGAGGGGGCCGTGCTGCTCGTCGACGCGGCGCAGGGGATCGAGGCGCAGACGCTCGCGAACCTGTACCTCGCGATGGAGAACGACCTCATGATCATCCCGGTGCTCAACAAGATCGACCTGCCGGCTGCCCAGCCGGAGAAGTACGCCGAGGAGATCGCCGGCCTGCTCGGCGGGGACCCGGCCGCGGTGATGCAGGTCTCCGGGAAGACGGGCGTCGGCGTCGAGGCGCTGCTCGACCGGATCGTCGAGCGGGTGCCGGCTCCCACGGGTGACCCGGACGCCGCGGCCCGAGCGATGATCTTCGACTCGGTCTACGACACCTACCGCGGAGTCGTCACCTACGTCCGGGTCGTCGACGGGCACCTGTCCCCGCGCGAGAAGATCGTGATGATGTCGACCAAGGCGCATCACGAGCTGCTCGAGATCGGCGTCATCTCCCCGGAGCCGGTGCCGACGCAGGGCCTCGGGGTCGGCGAGGTCGGCTACCTCATCACCGGCGTGAAGGACGTGCGTCAGTCCAAGGTCGGCGACACCGTGACGAACGCGGCGAAGCCTGCGTCGCAGGCCCTGGCCGAGTACCACGACCCCAAGCCGATGGTGTTCTCCGGCCTGTACCCGATGGACGGCACGGACTACCCGGTGCTGCGCGACGCGCTCGACCGGCTCAAGCTGAACGACGCCGCCCTGGTCTACGAGCCCGAGACCTCCGTCGCGCTCGGTTTCGGCTTCCGGGTCGGCTTCCTCGGTCTGCTGCACCTGGAGATCGTGCGCGAGCGGCTCGAGCGCGAGTTCGACCTCGACCTCATCTCGACGGCGCCCAACGTCGTCTACGAGGTGACGATGGAGGACCGCTCGGTGATCCGGGTGACCAACCCGAGCGAGTTCCCCGGCGGCAAGATCGGCCAGGTCCGCGAGCCGATGGTCAAGGCGACGATCCTCGCGCCGAGCGAGTTCATCGGCTCGATCATGGAGCTCTGCCAGGGCCGCCGCGGCGACCTGCTCGGCATGGACTACCTCTCCGCCGAGCGCGTCGAGCTGCGCTACACGCTGCCGCTCGCGGAGATCGTCTTCGACTTCTTCGACCAGCTGAAGTCCAAGACGCGCGGCTATGCCTCGCTGGACTATGAGGCCGTCGGGGAGACGGCAGCCGACCTGGTCAAGGTCGACATCCTTCTGCAGGGCGAGCAGGTCGACGCCTTCAGCTCGATCGTGCACAAGGACAACGCCTACGCCTACGGCGTGATGATGGTCGGAAAGCTGCGCAAGCTCATCCCTCGCCAGCAGTTCGAGGTGCCGATCCAGGCGGCGGTCGGCAGCCGGATCATCGCCCGCGAGACGGTCCGCGCGATGCGCAAGGACGTGCTCGCCAAGTGCTACGGCGGTGACATCAGCCGGAAGCGCAAGCTGCTGGAGAAGCAGAAGGAGGGCAAGAAGCGGATGAAGACCATCGGTCGGGTCGAGGTCCCGCAGGAGGCGTTCATCGCCGCGCTCTCCACCGATGTCGAGGTCAAGGACGACAAGAAGAAGTGAGTGGGGTCGAGCTCGGCACGGTGACCCAGGTCTGCCGGGTCGCCGCGCTGCACCTCGACGACGGCTCGGACGGTGTCACGGCGATCGACAAGCGGCCGGTCGACGGACCGGTGCGGGTCGGGGCGACCGGCCTGAGCGGTGACGTCCAGGTCAGTCGCCGGCACCACGGCGGCCCCGACAAGGCGCTCTACGCCCTGGACCAGGCCGAGGCCGACCACTGGGCGGCCGAGCTCGACCGCGAGATCGCGCCGGGCCTGTTCGGCGAGAACCTGCGGGTGGACGGACGGGTCGACGACGCCGAGATCGGTGAGCGCTGGCGGATCGGCGCACAGCTCGAGGTCGAGGTCACCGGGCCGCGCAGTCCCTGCGCGACCTTCGCGCGGTGGCTCGGGCAGGAGGGCTGGGTCACGCGCTACGCCGAGCGAGCCCGCCCCGGGGTGTACCTCCGGGTGCTGGTTCCCGGAACCGTGGAGGCGGGGGCGGCGATCACCGTCCTGCACCGTCCCGGCCACGGGGTGAGCGTCGCGCGCCTCGTCGCCTCCGACGACCCGGCCGTCGCCGGCTCGCTGCTCGCTGCCGAGGCTGCCGGACGGCTGGTGCTCGCCGAGTACCTGCGCCGGTACCTGCTGCGCGACGCCGACCGGGGCGGGACGGCGGCGCCCGGCGGGGTCTCTCAGGGCGGCTCCTAGTGCCGGCACTTCCCGACGGGGAGCCGATGCCTCCCGACGGTGCGCTCCCGGAGTGGGTGACCGGTGCCTCGCCCGAGGGACTCGGCATCTACCTGCACGTCCCGTTCTGCCGGGTGCGGTGCGGGTACTGCGGCTTCAACACGTACACCGCCGGCGAGCTCGGCGGGGGAGCGAGCCAGGACTCCTACGCCCGCACGGCGCTGCGGGAGATCGACCTCGCCGCCCGGGTCCTCGCGGACGCCGGTCGATCACGACCGGTCGGGACCGTCTTCGTCGGTGGCGGCACCCCGACCCTGCTGCCCGTCCAGGACCTGGCCCTGCTGCTCGGCGCCGTCCGCGAGACCTGGGGTCTGGAGCCGGGTGCCGAGGTCACGACGGAGGCCAACCCGGACTCGGTGACGGCGGACTCCCTCGCTGCGCTGGCCGCGGCCGGGTTCACCCGGGTCTCCTTCGGCATGCAGTCGGCCGTCCCCCAGGTGCTCGCGACGCTGGAGCGCACGCACGACCCGGAGCGGGTCCCGCAGGTGGTGCAGTGGGCTCGTGACGCGGGTCTTGCCGTCTCGCTCGACCTCATCTATGGGACGCCGGGGGAGTCCGTCACCGACTGGCAGCGGTCCGTCGAGGCGGCGCTGGCCTGCGGTGTCGAGCACGTCTCGGCCTACGCCCTTGTCGTCGAGGAGGGCACGAGGATGGCCGGACAGGTCCGGCGCGGCCTGCTCGCCGCTCCCGACCCGGACGACCAGGCGACGAAGTACGAGCTGGCCGACGCGCTGCTCACCGACGCCGGCCTCGGCTGGTACGAGGTGAGCAACTGGGCGCGCAGCCCCGAGCAGGCATGTCGGCACAACCTCGCCTACTGGCGTGGGGCCGACTGGTGGGGGATCGGACCGGGAGCGCACTCGCACGTCGGCGCGGGGGAGCGGGCCGTGCGGTGGTGGAACGTCAAGCACCCGCGTGCCTACGCCGAGCGGCTCGGCCAGGGGGCGAGCCCGGCCGCCGGGCGCGAGCGGCTGGGTGCCGAGGACGTGGCGCTGGAGCGGGTGCTGCTTCGCGTGCGGCTCCGTGAGGGGCTCCCCGTCGAGGTGCTGTCGACCGCGGGACGTCGGGCGGTCGCGGGTCTGGTGGCCGACGGTCTGGTGGACGGCCGGGCCGCGGTGCGCGGGAACGTCGAGCTGACGCTGCGCGGTCGGTTGCTCGCCGATGCCGTCGTGCGGGCGCTGACGGACTGACCTTTCACGAGGCGGCTGCGCGGCCGCGCCCCGCCCTCCTCGGCTCGAGCCCGTGTCGCGCCGGAGGACGACGACGGCCGGCCACCCGTGGGTGACCGGCCGTCGCGGTGCTCGGTGGACTACTTGATGATGCGCCAGTTGAGGGGGTAGCGGTATGCCTCGCCCTTGTTGGTCGCGACGGCGGCGAGGATGCAGAAGATCAGGTTCGCGAGCAGCACCAGCGGGAGCGTCACGAGCCCGATCCCGATGCCGACGAGGATGCTCGAGACGAAGGCACCGATCGCCACCAGGATCTGGAAGTTGAGCGACTCCTTGGCCTGCTCCTCGACGAACTGGCCACGGCCCTTGTAGATCAGCCACACCACGAGCGGCGCGACGAATCCGATGACGATCGCGCCGGCGTGGCCGATGGTGGCCCACTGGCGCTGCTCGGAGTCGCTCAGCGGGGCACCCGTCGGAGCCGCGCCATAGGCAGGAGCGGGTGCCTGGTACCCGGGCGGCGGTGCCTGGTACCCGGGCGGCGGAGCCTGGTAGCCACCGGCCGGAGCCTGGTAGGCCGGCGGGGCGGCCTCGTAGCCGGACGGCGGGGGCGGGGTGGGCGGCGTTCCGGAGCCCTGGGGCTCCTCAGGAGGGGTCGTGGTCATCATTCACCTCGTGGTCGCGGACGGGCTGATGGATGCGGTGCGCGGTGTCAGCCCGGTCCCGCGCTCGTCGATCGACGGACGCGAGCGGCGTCGGAACCCGTGGCTCACCGTGATCACGACCATAGCGAACGCTGAGGTCGAGCGGGGGGATCTCTGCGTCGTCGCGCCTCAGTGCGTGACGAAGTCGATCAGCTCCTCCATCCGCCCGAGCATCGACGGCTCGAGGTCGCGGTAGTCACGAACGGAGCGCAGGATCCGCACCCAGCCCGCTGCGACGTCGGCCTGGTTCTCGTGCGGCCAGCCCAGGGCGTCGAGGATCCCGTGCTTCCAGGAGATCTCGCGCGGGATCGTCGGCCAGGACCCCAGGCCGAGCCGCTCGGGCCGGACGGACTGCCAGACGTCGACGTAGGGGTGCCCGAGGACGAGCACGGTGCCCGCCGGGGCCGAGCGCATCGCGTCAGCGGCGATCCGCGTCTCCTTGGTCCCCGGGACGAGGTGGTCGACGAGCACGCCGAGCCGACGGCGCGGTCCCGGCCCGAACCCGGTGATCGCCGCCGCGAGGTCGTCGATCCCGTCGAGCATCTCCACCACGACTCCCTCGGCCCGGAGGTCGTCGCCCCAGACCTTCTCGACGAGCTCCGCGTCGTGCTTGCCCTCGACCCAGATCCGGTCGGCCCTGGCGACCCTCGCCGGGGCGATCGGCGCGACGCGCGAGCCCGAGGCGGTGCGGGTCGGTGCCGCTGGGAGCGCAGGACCAGCCGGGGCGACGAGCTCGACGGGATGCCCGTCGACCCAGAACCCCGCACCGAGGGGGAACGTCCGCGTGCGGCCCTTGCGGTCCTCCAGGACGACGACGCGCATCCCACCCGAGCGCTCCACCCGGGTGATGGCGCCGACCCAGCCCGTGGCGACCTCCTCCACGACCAGGCCGGGCTGGGCGGGGGTCGGCGTCGAGCGCCGGCCGCGGGGCGCTCCTGCGGCCAGCACGTCCGATCCGTAGCGGTCCATCGGGTCTCCTCCCGGTCCGCCGACGATGGTCGCAGCCGCCCCGGCCGCGTTCCCGGAGCCACGCCGTGGACCGCGCGGGCCGCCGTCGGGAGCGCATCGTAGGATTAGCACTCGCCGAGGGTGAGTGCCATCGGCAGAGTCCGGCAGGCGGGAGAGGAGCAGCGATGAGCGAGGACCGTCGGCTCGACGTGCTGCGCGCGATCGTCGAGGACTATGTGCTCACCCACGAGCCGGTCGGCTCGCGGGTGCTCGTCGAGCGGCACTCGCTCGGCGTGTCCCCGGCGACGATCCGCAACGACATGGCTGCCCTCGAGGAGGCCGGGTACATCGCCCAGCCGCACACCTCCGCCGGGCGCATCCCGACGGACAAGGGCTACCGCCTCTTCGTCGACCGGCTCTCCGCCGTCAAGCCCCTCTCGGCCCCCGAGCGCAAGGCGATCTCCGTCTTCCTCGAGGAGGCCGTCGACCTGGACGACGTCGTCGACCGCGCCGTGCGCCTGCTCGCGCAGCTGACCCAGCAGGTCGCCGTCGTGCAGTACCCCTCGCTGCGTCGCTCGGCACTGCGGCACATCGAGCTCGTCCCGATGTCCGAGGACCGCCTCCTCGTGGTGCTCATCACCGAGACAGGTCGCGTCGAGCAGCGGATCATCGAGCTGGAGAGCTCCTCGTCGGAGCCCATCGTCCCCGAGCTGCGGGCCCGGCTCAACGTGCACGTCGCCGGGCGCCGACTCATCGACCTCTCCGCTCCGCTCGCCGAGATGACGGAGGCCTTCGCTCCGGAGGACCGTTCCCTGGTGCGACAGGTCGTCAAGGTCGTCGAGGACACCCTGGCCGAGGCCACCGAGGAGCGACTGGTGATGGCCGGGACGGCGAACCTCGCCCGGACGGGCACGGACTTCCCCGGCACGATCCGCCCGGTGCTGGAGGCGCTGGAGGAGAACGTCGTGCTGCTGCGGCTGCTCACCGAGATGGCAGCCGACTCCGCCGGTGTCACGGTGCGGATCGGCCACGAGAACCAGCACGCGGGGCTCGCCGAGACGTCCATCGTGGCCGCGGGGTACGGTGCGGACGGCGAACCGCTCGCGCGGATCGGTGCCCTCGGCCCCACCCGGATGGACTACGCGGGGACGATGGCCTCGGTGCGTGCCGTCGCCCGATACCTCTCGCGCATCCTCGCCGGATGACGCCACGACCTGCCTGACAGACCGCCGAGAGAGAGAACTGTGAGCACCGACTACTACGCCGTCCTGGGCATCGCACGAGATGCGAGCCCCGAGCAGATCAAGAAGGCGTACCGCAAGCTCGCCCGCGAGCTGCACCCCGACGTCGCGACCACCGAGGGCTCCGAGGACCGCTTCAAGGACGTCACGCGCGCCTACGAGGTGCTCTCCAACGCCGAGAAGCGGGACATGTACGACCGCGGCGTCGACCCGACGGCCCCGGGGGGCGGCCAGGCCGGGTTCGGCGCCGGGTTCGGCTTCCAGGACATCTTCGAGACCTTCTTCGGCGGCGCGCAGGGCGCGTCGGCGCAACGCGGCCCCGTCCCGCGCGCCCGCCGCGGCCAGGACGCCCTGCTCCGGCTCGAGATCGACCTCGCCGAGGCCGCCTTCGGTGCCCACCGCGAGGTGACGGTCGACACGGCGGTCCTCTGTGCGACCTGCTCAGGGAGCTGCTGCCGCCCGGGGACCTCCCCGCGCAGCTGCGAGGTCTGCGGTGGTCGCGGCGTCGTCCAGCGCGTCGCGCGCTCGTTCCTCGGCCAGGTGATGACCTCGAGCCCCTGCGCCGCCTGCCACGGCTTCGGCACCGTCATCCCCGACCCCTGCCCCGAGTGCTCGGGCGAGGGCCGGGTGCGCAGCCGTCGCACGCTCAGCGTCGACGTGCCGGCGGGCGTCGAGACCGGGACCCGGATCCGGTTGACGGGTCAGGGCGAGGTCGGCCCTGCCGGCGGTCCGTCGGGCGACGTGTACCTCGAGATCCGCGAGAAGGCGCACGAGACGTTCCTCCGGCGCGGGGACGACCTGCACTGCACGCTCCCGGTCCCGATGACGGCGGCTGCACTCGGCACCACTGCCGATCTCGAGACCCTTGACGGGCCGCGGCAGATCGACCTGCGGCCAGGCACGCAGCCGGGCGACGTGGTCGTCGAGCGCGGCCTCGGCATCGGCCACCTGCACAGCGGCGGCCGCGGCGACCTGCACGTGCACGTCGACGTCCAGGTCCCGACCGGGCTGGACGAGGAGCAGTCGGCGCTGCTGCGCCAGCTCGCAGCGCTGCGGGACGAGGAGCGGCCGGCCTCTCGCCTCGCCCCCGCGCACCCCGGGGTGTTCGCCAAGCTGCGCGACAAGCTCTCCGGCCGGTGACCGCGCCCGTCTTCCTCGCTGACCCGGGGACGCTCGGCTCGCTCGGGAGCGGCTCGCGGTACGTGCTGAACGGTGAGGAGGCCCGTCACGCCGGCGTCGTCCAGCGGCGGCGGGCCGGCGAGCGGGTCGACGTCGTCGACGGCGCAGGGGTGCGCCTGGAGTGCGTGATCGCCGCAGTCGAGCCGAGCCGGCTCGAGCTCGACGTCCTCGCCCGGCGCGAGGAGCCCCGCCCCGAGGTGCGTCTCGTGCTCGTCCAGGCGCTCGCGAAGGGAGACCGCGACGAGCTCGCGATCGAGGCGGCGACCGAGGTCGGCGTCGACTCCGTCGTGCCGTGGCAGGCCAAGCGCTCGATCGTCGTCTGGCGCGGCGACCGGGCCGCTCGGTCACGGGCCCGCTGGCTCGCCACCGTCCGCACGGCCACCAAGCAGGCACGACGGGCGTTCGTCCCCGCAGTCGACGACGCGGTCGCGCTCGACGGGCTGGTCCGCCGTGTCGCCCTCGCCCTCGATGCCGGTGGCGCCGCGCTGGTCCTGCACGAGGAGGCGACCGTCCCGCTCGACACCGTCGACCTCCCCGTCGGTGGCGAGCTGATCGTGGTCGTCGGTCCGGAGGGCGGGATCGACCAGACCGAGCGTGACGCCCTGACGGCAGCGGGGGCAATCGAGGTCAGGCTCGGTCCCCACGTGCTCCGCACGTCGACGGCCGGCCCTGTGGCGCTGGCGCTGCTCTGCTCGCGGCTGGGCCGCTGGTCCTGAACAGGGGCCCAGGAGGCCCCGGCCCGCTCAGCTCACCGTGAAGGTGACCTGCGCGAGGTTCAGCGGCGGAGCGCTGGTGTCGTCCTCGCCCATGCCGGGCTCCCAGACCTTGACGGTGTAGGTGCCGGGGTCCAGCGTGAGGTCGAAGCTGAACGGCCCCATCTCGCCGTTCGCCCCGGCCGTGGTGAAGCCCTGGCTGACCGAGGAGCCGTCGCCGCCGAGGACGAGGTAGACGAGCGTCGCCTCGAAGGCCGTCCCGGTGCCGCTGACGGTGATCGTCGGCCCGCCGACGGTGGCGCCAGCGGCGGGCGCGTCGATCGTCGTCGACCCGGTGGCCGGTGTCGGGGCCCGGGTCGGGGTGACGCTGGGTGCCGCCGTGGCCTGGATGCTGGGCGAGGGGGAGACGGTCGCCACCGTGGAGCCGGGTGTCGCCGAGGCTGCGGGGCTTCCTGTCTGGCAGCCGGCGAGCGGAAGCGCCACCACCACGAGGAGGGCTGCCCCGGCCAGTCGGGCCCGGTTCCCCGCTCGTGATCCCGCGCTCGCGTGCTGGTCTCTCGTCATGGACGTCTCCTCGCTCGGTTCCTGCGGCCATCCTGACAGCCGGACGGCGTCCGCGCGGCTAGCCTGGCGGGATGTCGAGCACACCGCTGACCGGCCAGGACTGCCTCTTCTGCCGCATCGTGGCAGGTGAGCTGCCGGCGGAGGTCGTCGCGAGCACGGATCGGGTGATCGCATTCCGGGACATCTCGCCGCAAGCCCCGCTGCACGTCCTCGTCGCTCCCCGTGACCACCATGCGGACGTCGCGCAGCTCGCCGCAGCCGACCCGGCGCTCCTCGCCGACGTCGTCCGCCTCTGCCACGAGGTCGCGGAGGACGAGGCGGACGGTCAGTTCCGGCTGATCTTCAACACCGGGGCGCACGCCGGCCAGTCCGTCTTCCACGTGCATGCGCATGTGCTGGGCGGGGCGCGCCTGGGATGGACACCGGCCTGAGCCGGGCGGCCGGCCCGCGCGTCGGTAGGATGAGGCACGCGCCCACGAAGGAGAACCAGGCCGACCGGCCGAGCTCATGACAGATACGTGCCGATGACCCCCCTCACCGCCGGCCCCTCGGCCGGCGAGGTCGAGCACCGGGTGGTCGTTCCTTCCCACCTTCCCGTCGTCGCCCTCCTCGGCCCCGGCGACGAGCTCCTGCGCGCGATCGAGGCCGGGTTCGCCGGGGTCCGCATCCATGCGCGCGGCGACGTGATCACCGTCCAGGGGAGCCCCGGCGACGTCGCTGTCGTCAGCCGGCTGCTCGACGAGCTGCTGGAGGTCGCGGCGAGCGGTGCGACGCTCGACGCCGACGTCGTGCGCCGCTCCGTCGCGATGCTCACCGCCACGAGCGGGACCCGCCCGGCCGAGGTGCTCACGCACAACATCCT
>JBBRGX010000066.1:0-14711 GCA_038223605.1 Actinomycetales bacterium
GAGCGAGACCTGCCGCTTGATGAGCTTCTCCTGGAAGACGTCGAGCACGGCCTTCACGCGCTCCTCGGAGTTGGCGACCATGACGATCGTCTCCCCGCTCCAGGAGATCGACGCCCCGACGTTCTTGAAGTCGTAGCGCTGGGAGATCTCCTTGACCGCCTGGTTGAGGGCGTTGTCGACCTCCTGACGGTCGACCTTGCTCACGACGTCGAACGACGAGTCGGCTGCCATGGGAGTCCTCCTGGTGACTGCTGGGGTCGTGCATCGGTGTGCGCGGCCCCGACAGGTCGGTACCCGGTCACTCGCGGGCCGCAGACTTGCTATCCTTCCATCCGCACCGGCCTCGCGGCCGGGCGAACGGCAGGTTGCCCGAGCGGCCAAAGGGAGCTGACTGTAAATCAGCCGCGTCACGCTACGGGGGTTCGAATCCCTCACCTGCCACCCACGGCGCCCCGACCGGATCTCCGGTCCGGGGCGTCGCTCGTTCCAGGGTCGCCGGCCTGCCCAGGGGCCGCTCTCCACGATTTCGCGGGGACGCTCCGGGCCGTGTACCCTGGCACGCGCTGCCCCGATAGCTCAGTCGGCAGAGCGTCTCCATGGTAAGGAGAAGGTCAAGGGTTCGATTCCCTTTCGGGGCTCTGTTGGTGCCTGCAGGTTCGTGCCTGCTGGTGCCGATATGGCGGGGTAGCTCAGGTGGTTAGAGCACACGGCTCATAATCGTGGTGTCGCGGGTTCGAATCCCGCCCCCGCTACCACCAACTCATACAGCGTCGGCCTTCCGTGGCCGCGCACGCACATCGCTGAGACGTCAGCGGAGAGGTGAACTGTGGCCAGCAAGTCCCAGGACGTCCGTCCCAAGATCACGCTCGCATGCACGGAGTGCAAGGAGCGGAACTACATCACGAAGAAGAACCGTCGCAACGACCCTGACCGGATCGAGCTGGCGAAGTTCTGCCCGCGCTGCGGCAAGCACACGCCGCACCGCGAGACCCGCTGACCAGGTAGGTCGAGATGGACGCCGGGTACGTCGGCCGCGTCTACCCGCCGACGGCGCCCTATGCCGTGGGCCGGGAGCACCTGCGCGACTTCGCGCAGGCCGTCGGTGCGACGCACCCGGTGCACAGCGACGTCCAGGCGGCCCGGTCAGCCGGGTACGCCGACGTCGTGGCGACGCCGACCTTCGCCGTGGTCATCGCCCAGCGCGCCGAGGCACAGCTGATCGAGGACCCGGGCGCCGGGATCGACTTCAGCCGCGTCGTCCACGCGGACGAGCGCTTCACCCACCACCGGCCGATCGTCGCCGGCGACGAGATCGTCACCGTCCTGCATGTCGACGCGATCGTCGAGCGCTCCGGACTGGCCATGGTCACCACCCGCTGCGAGCTGGCCGATGCGGCCGGTGCGCCCGTCGCGACCGTGATCTCCACGCTGGCCGTCCGGGGGGCGCAGTCATGAGCCGCACCGTCGAGGTCGGCGAGGTCGTCGGCACCAGGACCGTCACGGTCACCAGGGCGAGCCTCGTGCACTACGCGGGCGCGAGCGGCGACCGCAACCCGATCCACTGGAACGAGCGCTTCGCTCGCGAGGTCGGCCTGCCGGGCGTCATCGCGCACGGGATGTTCACCATGGCCGCCGCCGTCAACCTCGTCGTCGACTGGCTCGGCGACCCTGGCGACCTGCTCGACTACGGTGTGCGCTTCACCCGCCCCGTCCCGGTCCCCGACCCGGGAGAGGCCGTCGTCGAGATCGTCGCGACCGTCGCTGTCGTCGACGTCGTGGCCGGGACGGCCCGCATCGACCTCACGGTGAGCAGCGGCGAGACGAAGGTCCTCGGCCGCGCCCAGGTGCTCGTCCGCCTCTGAGGCGCCCCGTCCTGCCGCGCTGCCGGCTTAGGCGCGAGGTGGACCCGTCGTCGTCCCGACCCTCAGCTCCACCGGCAGCTCGACGTCGGCCGGGGTCTCGCCGGCGAGCAGCCGCCGGACCGCGTCGCCCAGCGCCTCGCCCTTGGCCGCGAGCGGCTGGCTGACGGTCGTCAGGACGTCGGGGGCGAGCCACGGCAGGTCGAGCCCGTCGAACCCTGCGACCGAGACGTCCTGCGGGACCCGCAGCCCGAGGTCGCGGGCGGCCAGCAGCACCCCGGCGGCGAGCAGGTCGGTCTGGGCGATGACGACGGTCGGCGGGTCGGCGACGTCCAGGACGAGCCGGCCGGCCTCCTGGCCCGACTCGACGAGGCTCGCCGAGGCCTCGACCAGCGAGACAGGGGTGACCGAACGGTCGGCCAGGCCGGCGAGGCGGTGCCGGGTCGGCGTCCAGTCCAGCTCGCGCATCCGGGCGGCGTCGACCGGGGCGCAGCGGCGGGCACCGTCGAACGGGAGTGTCACGCAGCCGAACCTGCGGTGGCCGAGGCCCTGCAGGTGGGCGACCAGCGCGGCCGTCCCGGCGCGGTCGTCGATGCCGACGACCGGCAGACCGCTCGATCGAGGGCCCTCGGACAGGATCGTCGGCACCCCGCGCCTGGCGAGCGCCGCGAGCACCGGGTCGGCGGTGTGGGCGCCCCAGAGGAGGACTGCGACGTCCATCGAGGCGGTCTGCAGCAGCGGGGGAAGAACCCCGTCCTCGCCGGCCGGGATCAGCAGCACCCCGAGCCCCTGGGGCCCGAGCGATCCGACCAGCCCGTCGAGCACCTGGATCGACACGGGGTCGCGGAAGCTGCGCCGCAGCTGGTCGCCGATGACGACCCCGACGATGCCCGAGCGGCCCGAGCGCAGCGACCGGCCGAGGGCGCTGGGTCCCGCGTAGTCGAGCTCCTCCGCGGCTGCGAGGACACGGGCCTTCGTCGACTCGGCGATCGGCCCGGCGCCCGAGAAGGCGAGGGAGGCGGTCGAGACCGAGACGCCGGCGGCTGCGGCGACATCGGCGAGCGTCGTCCTGGCGGTCATGGCACCTGTCCGGAGGAGTGCGGTTGACGGGACGGCCAGCCTATCGGCACACTGGGTCCGGATCGAATCGATTCGACATCCCCCGCCCTCCCGAGCTGTCTGGACTGCCGTGCCGCGCCCCGCCCGCCCCGTTCCCGCCCACCCCGTCCGCGAGCCCGGAACGGGCCGGCGCCGCGACGCCCGGCTCCCGCGGCTCCCGCGCCGCCACGAGACGCACCGGCCGCGACGCCCCGCCGTCCAGGAGCGGCGGCCGACCAGGGTGCAGCCGGTCGCCCCCCTGCAGGCCCTGCGGGCCCGGGGCGCCCTCATCGGTCTCTACGGCCTGCTCGGGATCACGGTCGCCTCGTGGCTCTCGCGACTGCCGACGGTCCGGGCCGACCTGGGCCTGAGCACCGGTGAGTTCGGCTCCGTGATGCTCGTCGGCTCCCTCGGCTCCATGGTCACCGTCCTCGTGGCCGGAGCGCTCGCGGCCCGCTGGGGAAGCCGCGCGACGATGAGGGTTGCGGCGGTCACCTTCTCCGTCGCCTCGGTCGGCCTCGGCCTCGGGCCGACGATCGGGAGCGTCCCCGTGCTCCTGGTCGGGGTCGTGCTGATGAGCGCATCCTTCGCGCTCGGCAACGTGCCGCTCAACCTGGAGAGCGTGGTCATCGAGCGGGCGATGGGCCGCACCGTCGTCCCGCAGTTCCATGCGGCTTTCTCGGTCGGCAGCGTGCTGGGCTCCGGGCTCGGGGCGCTCGCCGCCTGGGGCCACCTCTCGCTGATCGTCCACTTCACCGTGATCGGTGCGCTCAGCCTCGCGTGGCGCTGGCACAGCATCCCGGTCTCGGTCCTTCCCGTGACCGCCCCGCAGCCGGCACCGGGTTCCCCGGTCGTGGCGCGGCGTGGCGGCGCCGCGCGGGAGGCGATGGCGGCGTGGCGCGAGCCGCGCACCCTGCTGCTCGGCCTGATCGTCATGGCGGGCGCGCTCTCGGAGGGCACGGCCAACGGCTGGCTCGCGATCGCCGTCGTCGACGGCTTCGCCCGGACCGAGGCGCTCGGAGCGATCGTCTTCGGCATCTTCGTCGCGTCGATGACGATCTCTCGCACGGTCGGCACGATGATGATCGACCGCTTCGGGCGGTGGCCGGTGCTGCTGGTCTCGAGCGTCCTCGCGCTCGCGGGGCTGCTGCTCTTCGGCCTCGCACCCTCGTTCGCGATCGCTGTCGTGGGTGTCGCGGCCTGGGGCCTCGGCGCAGGACTCGTGTTCCCGATCACGATGGCCGTCGTGGCAGGCGAGCGGATCGGCGCTGCGGGTCGTGTCGCCGTCGTGTCGGCGTTCGCCTCGGTCACCGGCCTCGTCGCCCCGCCGCTGATCGGGATCGCTGCCGAGTCCATCGGGATCCGGCACGCTCTCCTGCTGATCGCTGCGGCGCTGGTGCTCGGGATCCTTGTCGTGCGCGGGCAGCGTCAGGCCTTCGTCGGCGGCGGCGCCGCGCTCACCCCGGAGGTCGGCGCCCGGGTGGTCGGCGACCCGGCGGAGCCAGGGCGGCCCGACGGTGGCGTGCAGCTGCCCGGTGCCGGCCCCGAGGTCCCCGCTGCCTCGCGACGCACCGTCGGCGAGCCGGCATGAGCGCGCCGCTCGACGCCACCGCTCCCCGCCCCGGGACCGTCGGCGCCATGACCGGTCACACCCCGGAGCAGGTGCGGCGAGCCGTCGCGGCCGTGATGGTGACGTTCGCCCTCAACGGCTTCGCGTTCGCCGGCTGGGCAGCGCGGCTCCCTCGGGTGCGCGACGCGCTCGACCTCCGGCCCGAGGCGCTCGGGTTCCTGCTGATCGTCGGCGCGGCCGGCGCGCTCGTCGCCATGCCGATGTCGGGTCTCGTCGTCGAGCGGCTCGGCACGCGGCGCACGATCCTCACCTTCGCCGCCGTGAACGGGATCGGCCTGCTCCTCGCGTCCGTGGGGGTGGGCCTCGGACAGATCTGGCTCGTCGGCGCCGCCCTGGTCGCGGTCGGGATGGGCACCGGGGTCTGGGACGCCGCGATGAACATCGAGGGTGCCGCCGTCGAGCAGGCGCTCGGCAAGGCGATCATGCCGCGCTTCCACGCGGGGTTCTCGCTCGGCACGATGATCGGCGCCGCCGTCGGTGCGCTGGCCGCGCACCTGGACTCCCCGCTGCTCGTCCACCTCGGGATCGTGCTGCCCGCCGGCTACCTCGCGCTGCTCGTCGTCGCGCGCTGGTTCCTCCCGGTCGACCTGCACGGCACCGCCCATGACGAGACGGCGTCGGCGCCCGTCGCCCGCGCCTGGACCGAGTCCCGGACGCTGCTCATCGGGCTCGTGGTCCTGGCCGCAGCCCTGACCGAGGGTGCGGCGAACGACTGGGTCAGCCTCGCCGTGGTCGACGGGTTCGACACCTCGCCGGCCACCGGCGCCCTCGGCTTCGCCGTCTTCGTCACGGCGATGACCGCGATGCGACTGCTGGGCACCGGGCTCCTCGACCGGTACGGGCGCGTCGTGGTGCTGCGGATCGTCGCGGCACTGAGCCTCGTCGGCCTGCTGGTCTTCGGCCTGGCGCCGTGGCTCTGGCTCGCGACGTTCGGCGTCGTGCTCTGGGGAGCCGGCGCCGCGCTCGGCTTCCCGGTCGGGATGAGCGCCGCCTCCGACGACCCGCGCCGGGCGCCGGCCCGCGTCGCCGTCGTCTCGACGATCGGCTACAGCGCGTTCCTCGCCGGACCGCCGCTGCTCGGGCTGCTCGCCGGGCAGGTCGGCTACCGGCACGCCCTGCTCGCCGTCGGGGTGCCCGTCGTGATCGGGCTGTTCGTCACCCAGGCGGCCAAGCCGCTGCCGACCGCCGTCGGGGGGGCTCGCTGAGGGGCGCGGCCCCGGCTCAGCGAAGCCGGTCCCTCGGCGGGACCGCGCGGACGGCCCGTCATAGGGTTGTCCCGTGCCAGCCCCCGATCTCGCCGAGCTCACCACCCTGCGCCTGGGCGGACCCGCCGCGCGGCACGTCGTCGCGGGGAGCGAGGCCGAGCTCCTCGACGCGGTCCGCTCGGCCGATGCCCAGGGCGAGCCCCTGCTCGTCGTCGGTGGCGGCTCGAACCTCGTCGTCGCCGATGCGGGCTTCCCCGGGCTCGTCGTCCAGGACGGCCGACGCGGGCTGCGGTTCGACGGCTCCGACGGCTGTGGTGGCGCGGGGATCACGGTCGACGCGGGGACGCCGTGGGGTGCGGTCGTCGACCGCGCGGTCGAGGAGGGCTGGGTCGGGGTCGAGGCGCTCGCCGGCATCCCCGGCTCCACCGGTGCGACTCCCGTGCAGAACGTCGGCGCCTACGGCCAGGAGGTCGCCGGCGTCATCTCGACGGTGCGCGTCTGGGATCGGGCCGAGGCTCGGATCCGGTTGTTCGCTCTCACCGAGCTGGAGTTCGGCTACCGCTCCTCGGTGCTCAAGCGCTCCTTGCGGGCGGCCGACGGTGGCCCCTCGCGGTTCGCGCCGTCACCCCGTTACGTCGTCCTGGAGGTCTCCTTCCAGCTGCGCCTCGGCACCCTCTCGACGCCGATCGCCTACGCGCAGCTCGCCCAGGCGCTCGGCGTCGCGGTCGGCGACCGGGCGCCGTCGGCCCAGGTCCGCGACGCCGTGCTGGAGCTGCGGGCGAGCAAGGGCATGGTGCTCGACGCGGCTGATCACGACACCTGGAGCGCCGGCTCCTTCTTCACCAACCCCGTCGTCCCGGCGGAGGTCGCCGACACGCTCCCCGACGGCGCTCCGCGCTACCCGGTGCGATCCGCGATGCCGCAGACGAGCACCGGACCGAGCCTCGGCGCGATCGATCCCGGTCTGGTCAAGACGAGCGCCGCCTGGCTCGTCGAGCACGCGGGCTTCGGCAAGGGGTTCGGGCTGCCCGGGACGGTGAGCCTGTCGACCAAGCACTCGCTCGCGCTGACCCACCGCGGCGGCGGCAGCACGGCCGCACTGCTCGACCTCGCCCGGACCGTGCGCGACGGGGTCCGTGCGGCCTACGGCGTGAGCCTGGAGGCCGAGCCGGTGCTGGTGGGCGTCAGTCTCTGAGCGGCGGGGCAGTGCGCAGCAGCGTCCCTCTGACGAGCTCGAGAACCTCGTCGTCGTGGAGCCCAGCGGCACGCGCCGTACCGACCAGCATCGCGGCCGCGCGCTGCAGGCTGTCGTCGGCGGGGGCTGCCCCCGAGGCGACGACGGTGCCGGTGCGCCGCCGCGTGGCCACCACACCGTTCGCCTCGAGCTCGCGGTAGGCCCGGGCGACGGTCCCGGCCGCGACGCCCAGGTCCGCCGCGAGGGTGCGGATCGTCGGCAGGCGGTCGCCGGCGCGCAGCCGACCCGTCGCGACATGGGCGCCGATCTGCAACCGGATCTGCTCGTACGGCGGGACCCCGGAGGAGAGGTCGACGAGAACCTGAAGCGTCATGGCCGATCCCCCTCGGGTGCCGGACCGGTGGCAGGCTCCGCACCGAGGCTGGCCGGTGCACCGGGCACGAGGAGGACGACGAGCGTCGTCAGGAGCACGGTGGCCGACGCGATCATGAGGGTGACGCCCGCCCCGGTGGCCAGCGCGTCGACCTGCGCGACGTCGTTGATCGAGCTCCCGGACCCGGCGGTCCGCAGCGCGTTCCCCGCGACGCCGAGCACCCCGGCCAGCGTGAGCCCCAGCACCCCCTGCGTGCCGCGCAGGATCCGGTGGGCGGACAGCCGACGCAGCGCGAGGTCCCAGTGCGGCGCAGCGTCGGCGACGGCGGCCCTGGCCGCGACGAGGTGCAGCGCCCCCCAGGTCGCCAGCGCCACCACGGCCGTCGCGGCCAGCAGCGGCACCCCGTAGAACCAGCCGGGGAACGGGCCGGCTGTCGAGCTCGAGTCTGGGAACGTCACCCGGAACGCCCGGCCGGTCTCGTCGGCCAGGAGGCCGAAGGCGATCAGGGCCACCACGAGCGACGCGGCCCAGATGGTCGCCGCCGTGCGCAGGAGTCGCGGAGCCACGTCGGCGGCGGTCCGCCGCTGCAGGCTCGCACGGCGAACCTGCCCGGCCGGCCGCGGCCAGGTGGCCTCACCGGCGGCGTGCACCCCGACGAAGGCGAGACCGGCGAGCGCCGGCACCAGCCCGGTCCACAGCCCGATCGCGAGTCCTGTCGAGGTGGCGGCGACCCCGCTCGCCACCACAGCGGCGAGCAGCCCGACCACGGAGGCGACCGCCGTGGTCGCGATCGCGTGCCGTCGTGCCGCTCGCGCCGTCTGCGGGAGAGGCCCGCTCGCCGATCGTGCGCTCAGCACGGCGACGACCACCAGCGAGACGAGCGCCAACGGCCCGATCACCAGCGTCGCGAGCAGGATCGGGATCTCCACGCCGGTCAGCGCCATCGTTCCTCCAATGTATCGAGTAATTGATACAAAGTAGCGAAGACGGCTCGGCTGCGCCAGAGGGCAGGGGACGAGCTACCGCGCTCGCCGTGGGGCGTCAGGGAGCGGGGTGGACGGCGGGGGCGGCGCAGCCACCCACGCATCGACCCCCGCCAGCAGCCGAGCCCTCGTCGATGCACCGGCCCGCGACGCCCGGATCGAGTCCCGCGCCAGGTCGGCCAGCTCGTGGTCGGAGAAGCCGTGGACCTGTCGAGCCGCCTCGTACTGCGCCACCAGGCGCGAGCCGAAGAGCAGCGGGTCGTCCGCGCCGAGGGCAACGGTCGCCCCGGCGGCCGTCAACGTCCGCAGCGGGACCTGCCCGTCTTCGGCGTACACGCCGAGGGAGACGTTCGAGGCCGGGCACACCTCGAAGGCCACCCCCCGGCCGACGAGCAGGGCCAGCACGGCCGGGTCCTCGGCGGAGCGGACCCCGTGCCCCAGTCGGTCCGGCAGCAGGTGCTCGGCGACCTGCGCGACGTGCTCGGCGCCGAGCAGCTCGCCGGCATGCGGGACCGAGGCGAGCCCGGCCTGGCGGGCGATCGCGAACGCTGGTGCCCAGTCGGCCGTCTCGCCGCGGCGCTCGTCGTTGCTCAGCCCGAAGCCGACGACGTCGCCAGGTCCGTCACCGGCGTAGCGGGCGGCGAGGCGGGCGAGGGTCCTCGCCTCCAGCGGGTGCCGGATCCGGGAGGAGGCCACGATCACCCCGACCTCCACGCCGGTGGCGGCGCTCGCCACGCGTGCCTCGTCGAGCACGATCTCCAGGGCCGGCGTGATGCCGCCGACGAACGGCGCGTAGCTCGTCGGGTCGACCTGGATCTCGAGGCGGCCCGACCCCTCGGCGGCGTCGTCGGACGCCGCCTCGGCGACGATCCGGCGCATCTCGGCCTCGGAGCGGACGCAGGCGCGCGCCGCGTCGTAGAGCCGCTGGAAGCGGAACCAGCCGCGCTCGTCAGCGGGCGGCCGGACGGGCACGCCGTCGAGCAGCGCGCTGGGCAGCCGGATCCCCCGCTCGGTCGCCATCTCGGCGAGGCTCGCCGGACGCATCGACCCGGTGAAGTGCAGATGAAGGTGCGCCTTGGGCAGGGACACCAGATCGCGCATCCGGTGAGTCTGCCAGCCGGCCGGTGGGCCGCGCGCCTCAGGGGGAGGGGAGCAGCCCACGCTCCATGGCGACGGTGACCGCACGGGTGCGGTCGTCGACACCGAGCTTGACGAAGACTCGCAGCAGATGCGTCTTGACCGTCGCCTCGGTGATGAACAGCTCGGCGCCGATCTGCCCGTTGGAGCCGCCGCGCGCCACCCCGGCGAGCACCTCGAGCTCGCGCGGCGTCAACCGCTGGTCGGCCTGCCGCACCTGGGCGACGAGCCGCCGCGCGACCGATGGCGCCAGCACCGTCTCGCCGCGCGCGACCCCCCGGACCGCCTCGATGAGGTCCTCGCGTGGGGTGTCCTTCAGCAGGTAGCCGGCGGCACCCGCCTCGACGGCCCGCAAGATGTCGGTGTCCGACTCATAGGTCGTCAGCACCAGGACGCGCACCTGGGGGTGCAGCGTGGAGATCGTCCCGGTGGCGGTCGCGCCGTCGACACCGGGCATCCGCAGGTCCATCAGGACGACGTCGGGCAGGACCTCGGCCACCAGGGCGAGCGCCGCCGCCCCGTCGGCCGCCTCGCCGACGACCTGCAGGTCCGCCTCCCCGCTCAGCAGACCGACGAGGCCGGCCCGCACCACCGGGTGGTCGTCGACGACCACGACGCGCACGCTCATCTGCCTGCTCCTTCGTCTGTCGGCGGCTCGACGTCCGCCGTGGCTGCCTCGGTGTCGGGCAGGGTCACCAGCACGCGGGTGCCGCCCGTCGGCCCACCGGCGACGGCGAGCCGGCCGCCGCCGGAGGCGACCCGGTCGCGCATCCCGCGCAGCCCGAAGCCCTCGGCGCTCTCCTGGTCGATCCCGCGTCCGTCGTCGGCGATCTCCAGGCGCACGTCCCCGCCGTCTCCGCAGGCCAGGGTGAGCCGCACGTGGCTCGCTCCGGCATGGCGTCGGACGTTGGTCAGCGCCTCCTGGGCCGAGCGCAGCAGGATCACCTCGCGCTCGCGGCCCACCGCGCGGCAGGCCTCGTCGACGTCGACGGCGACGTGAACCCCGGTCTCCTCGGTGAACCGTCCGGCGAGGCGCTCGAGCGCGGCCGCAAGGCCCGACTCCGCCAGGCCGACGGGAGCGAAGGCCGCGACGAGAGCTCTCGCCTCGGCGAGGTTGTCACGAGCGGTCCGCTCGACGAGCTCGAGCCGCTCGATCGCCTGCGCCGGGTCGTCACGGCCGAGGTCGGCCCGCGCGGCCTGAGCGAGCATCACCACGCTGGTGAACCCCTGCGCGAGCGTGTCGTGGATCTCCTGGGCCATCCGCTCGCGCTCGGCGGTGACACCGGCGGCGTGGTGCGAGGTGGCGAGCTCGGCCTGGGCCGACTCGAGCCGGTCGATGAGCTCGGCGCGCTGCTCGCTCTGCTCGGCCACCTGGGTGATCCACAGCCCGAGCAGCAACGAGAAGGCGAGGGCGAGGGTCCCCTGGGCGAGCACGGAGGGGACCTCGGCCGAGTCGAGGCCCGCGGCGAGCAGGAGGGCCCCGAAGACGCCGACGGTGAGCACGCCGGAGGCGACGACCCCGCCGCGCCTGGTCACCGAGAAGTACCAGATGTGGCTGTAGGCGATGAACAGCAGGATCGTCCCAGCGATGGAGACGGAGGTGATCGCCGTGACGAGCGCGATGAGGATCGCCAGGTACGGGACGACGAGCCGGTTGGCTCCGGTGCGCGCGATCCGCCGTCCGAGCACGGTGTACGCCACGACGAGCAGTGCGAGCAGCCCGAGGACGACGGCGAGCTTCGGGCCACGACCCACGTCGAGCGCGAGCGATGCGGCACCGACGGCTGCCATCGCGTAGAACGCCAGGTCCCAGCCCCGCATCGACCGTTCCCAGAACCGGCGACGGTTCGCCTGGTCCGCGGCGTGCACGGAGCCGGACGGGCCGGTCGCGGCTCCCTCCGGCCCCGCGCCCGACCGGTCAGCCGTCATCGCGCCGGCGCCACTGGAAGGTCTTCACTGCGACCACGAGGCCGACGACGAGGTAGGCCGCCAGCACCGCCGCGGTCGCCCCGTGCTGCCACGAGCCGGACGGCTCGATGTCGCGGGCCCAGTCGGGCAGGAAGACGGAGCGCATGCCCTGAGCCAACCACTTGAGCGGGAAGAGCGAGGCGACCGTCTGCATCCAGCTCGGCAGCTGGTCGTACTGGAAGAACACCCCGGAGATGAACTGCAGCACCAGGACGATCGGGGTGACGAGCGCCGAGGCCGCCTTGCCGTTGCTCGGCACCGAGGAGAACGCGACGCCGCAGATGGCGCCGGTTGCCGTCCCGAGCAGGAACACCCACATGAAGGTGAGCCACCGCGCGGCATCGCTGGGCAGGTCGACCCCGAAGAGGAGCGCTGCCGAGGCGAGAAGAAGCACCGTCTGGACGAGGCTGGTGACCAGGACCGAGCCGATCTTGCCGAGGAAGTACGCCGTCGGCGGCATCGGCGTGGCCCGCAGGCGCTTGAGCCCGCCCTCGTCACGGCTGGTGGCGATGCCCATCGCCAGGTTCTGGAAGCTGGAGAGCAGCACGCCGGTGGCGACCATCCCGGGCAGGAAGTACTGGGCGAACGGGATCCCCGGGTCCGGACCGACGCGCGTGCCGTCCTGGCCGAACACCGTGGCGAAGATCGCGAGCATGACGATCGGGTAGGCGAAGATGAAGATCACCGCATCGCGGATCCGGAAGAACTGCACGAGCTCGATCCGGGTGCGCTCCAGCGCCATCGAGGCGAGCGAGGGCAGCCTGACGGTGCTGGTGGCGGCAGACGCAGCGTGCGCTGCGGTCGTCGTGGGGGCTGGGGTCGTGGCGCTCATGGTGCTACCTCTCCGACGAGCTCGAGGTAGACGTCCTCGAGCGTGGGGCGCTGCACCTCGAGGCCGGGCACCTCGCCGCCGAAGCGGGCGGTGAGCTCGGCCACGAGGGCGCTGGGGGTGGTGGTCCTCTCCTCGTTCAGCCGGCCGTCGACCGTCCAGCGGACGTGCGCCTGCTGACGGGCGCGGTTGCCGAGCTTCGATGGCTCGTCGAGGGCGACGACGCGGCCGTCGCGCACCACGGCGCAGCGGTCGGCCAGGCGCTCGGCCTCGTCCATGTAGTGCGTGGTGAGCAGGATCGTCGTGCCACCGTCGCGCAGCGACTCGATGAGGTCCCAGAAGGACCGACGGGCCTCGGGGTCGAAGCCGGTGGTCGGCTCGTCGAGGAACAGCATCTCCGGCTTGCCGACGATGCCGAGCGCGACGTCGAGCCGCCGGCGCTGACCTCCCGAGAGCTGGCCGCAGCGGGTCTTGGCCTTGTCGGTCAGCCCGACGGCGGCGATGACCTCGTCGGCGTCGCGCGCCGACGGGTAGTAGCGGGCGAAGGTGGCGACCATCTCGTGGACCGTGAGCTCGGCGTGGTCGGAGGCGGACTGCAGGACGACGCCGACCCGGCTGCGCCAGGCGCGGTCGGCCGAGCGCGGGTCGATGCCGAGGACGCTGACCTCACCGCTGTCGCGGTGGCGGAAGCCCTCGAGGATCTCGACGGTCGTCGTCTTGCCTGCGCCGTTGGGGCCGAGGACGGCGAAGATCTCGCCCTGCTCGACGGTGAGGTCGAGGCCGTCGACCGCTCTCTTGGTTCCGTAGTGCTTGTGCAGGTCCCGGACCTGGACTGCTGGTGTGCTCATGGCTCCAGCCTGGCGCAGCGGGGCAGGTGGCGGGAAGCGTCGGTCGGGCGGCTGGTGCGTCGGTCGTCCGACGGGGCCGGCGTCAACCGATCGGTTGACGCCGGGGTGCTTCGCCTCAGACCGCCTCGCCCAACAGCTCGGCGATCCGTCCCACGCCCTCGACCAGGTCTGCGTCGCCGAGCGCGTAGCTCAGCCGCAGGTACCCGCTCGGCCCGAACGCCTCACCGGGCACGACGGCCACCTCGGCCTGGTCGAGGATCAGGGCAGCAAGCTCTGCTGACGTCGTGACCGTGACCCCACGGATCGTCTTGCCGAGCAGGCCCTGCACGCTCGGGTAGGCGTAGAAGGCACCGGTGGGCGTCGGGCACACGACCCCGGGGATCGCCGAGAGCAGGTCGACCATCGTCCGGCGCCGCCGGTCGAAGGCCTCGCGCATCTCCTCGACGGCGGACAGGTCCCCGGTGAGGGCAGCGATCGCCGCACGCTGCGACACGTTCGCCACGTTCGAGCTCAGGTGCGACTGCAGGTTCGTCGCGGCCTTGATGACGTCGAGCGGGCCGATCATCCAGCCCACCCGCCAGCCGGTCATCGCGTAGGTCTTGGCCACGCCGTTGAGCACGACGGTGGTGTCGGCGAGCTCGGGCACCACGCGGACCATCGGGGTGAACACGGCGTCGTCGTAGACGAGGTGCTCGTAGATCTCGTCGGTGATGACCCAGATCCCGTGCGCCAGCGCCCAGCGGCCGATCGCCTCGGTCTGCGCTGCGGAGTACACGGCACCGGTCGGGTTGGACGGCGAGCAGAAGAGCAGGACCTTCGTGCGCTCCGTCCGCGCCGCCTCGAGCTGCTCGACGGTGACCAGGTAGCCCTGGTCCTCCCCGGCGAAGACCTCGACGGGAACCCCGCCGGCCAGCCGGATCGCCTCGGGGTAGGTGGTCCAGTACGGCGCGGGAAGCAGCGCCTCGTCGCCCGGGTCGAGCAGGGTCGCGAAGGCCTGGTAGACGGCCTGCTTGCCGCCGTTGGTCACCAGCACCTGGCTCGGGGTGACCTCGTAGCCGGAGTCGCGCAGCGTCTTCGCAGCGATCGCCTCGCGCAGCGCGGGGAGGCCGGCAGCAGGGGTGTAGCGGTGGTTCGACGGCACCTCGCAGGCCTCGACCGCAGCCTCGACGATGTAGGCCGGCGTCGGGAAGTCCGGCTCGCCGGCCCCGAACCCGATCACCGGCCGGCCGGCCGCCTTGAGCGCCTTGGCCTTCGCGTCGACGGCGAGCGTCGCCGACTCGGCGATCGAGCCGATGCGTCGGGAGACCCGACGGGCCTCGCGCGCTGGGGTGGACGGGGCTGGGGTGGCGGTCGGCGTGCTCACGCCTCCATAGTGGCAGAGGAGCTCGCGCCGCACGGGGCATGTCCACGTCCGGTCGCCACCGTCGTTCGACCTGGACCGCGCCAGCACGTACACTCGACCGCTGGCGGTTGATGTCCGTCATGATGAGGCACGCCCTCAGGACGTCAGCAGCGATGAAGGGCAGTGGCGCAATTGGTAGCGCACCGGTCTCCAAAACCGGCGGTTGTGGGTTCGAGTCCCGCCT
>JBBRGX010000067.1:0-14435 GCA_038223605.1 Actinomycetales bacterium
CCGGCGGTCGCCAGGCTCCCGGCGTCGAGGTCGGCACAGCTCAGCTGGGCCGGAAGCAGGTCACGCACGGCGACGGCGACCGCGTCCTGGTTCCCCGTGTTGCGCAGCGTGATCGTGTAGGTGACCGTCTCACCGCCGTTGAGGCCCGTCGTGGGCGCGGCCGACTTGGTCAACGCGACGAGCGGCTCCTTCCACGGGGCGTCCGCCTGGGTACGGAGCTGGAAGATCGCTCCGGGCGTGTTCGTGTAGGCGAGCTTGGCCAGGTTCCCCTTGAGGTCGCCGGGCTGACCGGCGGCCGGGTCGGTGATGGTCGAGGACAGCACCACGGCGGCGGTCGACGCGGCGGTCAGTCGTCCCGTGGTCGTCGGGAACGCCCAGGTGACGGACTGGCCCGTCACCGTGGGCACGGGGAAGGCGAAGGCGCTTCCGGCGGCCGTCGTCGCAGAGCCGTAGGCGAACCCGGCAGGCAGGAAGTCGGTCAGCGAGAGGTTCGCCGTGTCGAGGCCGACGGGCGTGGTGATCGCGATCCGCCAGCAGACGACGTCGCCAGGGCCGAACAGCGTGCTCGAGGCAGGGGACTGCCAGGTGAGCAACGAGCCGTCGCCGCAGGTCCCGACGGGCTTGGCGACCTCCTTCTTCAGTGCGATCGGCGCGGCCGACTGGCTCGCGCTGGAGTCGTCGACGACGTGCCGCGGCCCCGGGGTCGGCGACTCGGGGCTCTCGACGACGTCACCCTCGATGGTGACCGTGTTGGTCCAGGTGTCGTTCGCCCGCACCGGGTTGTCGGTGTCGTCGGCGAAGCCCTCGCGGTAGTACTGGCGCGTCGTGGTGGTCACTGTCAGCGTGCGCGTGCCGTTGGTGCTCAGGTCGGGCATCTGCGCGCCGGACCAGGTGATCCGGGTGCTGCCGTCGGACTGCTCGACGACGCTCGTCGCCGCGGGGTTCGTCGCGTCGACCCGCAGGCCGTCCGGCACGGTGTCGACGACCACGAGGTTCGAGGCGGTCGAGGTGTACTCGCTGACCTCGACGTTCAGCGTCCAGGTCGTCACGGCACCCTGGGCGATCGCCGAGGTGCCGGCGCCCTTCTGGATCGCGAGGTCCTCGAGCGTGACGGTGCTGGTGTCGGCGTCGGAGTACGTCTGGCCGTTGCCCGAGTAGACGCCCGTGAGCCCGACGAGGTTCGTCGCCCCGATCTCGGTCGCCGTCTCCTGCGTGGACGTGCCGGAGTTGTTGTCGAGGTTCGATCCCTGCAGGCCCGAGGCGGCCGTCGGCGTGCCACCGACGAAGGTCATCGTGTTCGCGTGCTGCGGGATGCCGACGGCATAGGCGATCGTGCGGCTGCCCGAGGCTCCGATCGTGCCGATGCCGACGGACGCGAGGGCAGCGGTGTCCCAGTGCACCCGGGTGTAGACGGCGAGCGGGAGCGGGCCCGCGGCATCGGGGTCGACCGTGACCGTGTCGACGGAGGTCGGGGTCGGGCAGACGGTTCCGCCCGGCAGGGAGAACGGGCTGGCGTTGAGGGCGCCGGACCCGGCGTACTCCTCGCCCGTCGTGGAGTTGTCGACCGTGCCGCAGCCGAGGAACTCCAGGCTCGCCGGGACGTAGTCGACGAGGTCGAAGCCGTTGGAGGCGACGACGGCGTTGTTGTCGATCCTCAGGGTCACGGCCGCACGGTTCTGGTGGACCCCGCGCATCAGCTCGCCCTCGCCGACGTTCCCGGTCGCCTTGGTCACGGCAAAGGGGGCCAGGACAGTCGTGGACGTGCCCGTCCCTGAGCCGGTGAACTGCCCCGACGGCGTCCCGGTCCCGGAGAAGGTGGGGATGAGGCGCGGATCGGTGTTGACGTAGGCGCCGCCGGTGAAGGACAGCGGGCCCAGGGGCAACGAGCCGGGCGAGACGGTGGCGACGACGGAGCTCGACGTGCCGGTGAGCAGGTCGGTGACGTTCGACCAGACGACGACGGTCGATCCGTCGACCTGGGGGTACGCGGTCGTCGTCGCATCGCTCGGGGTGTACGACGAGAGGGTCGCACCCGCCGGCAGGACGAGCCGGAAGGAGGCGTTGTACCCGGACGGCCCGGTGGGGTTCGTCGCGGTCAGCGTGACGGCGATGTCCGTGCCCCGCAGGACCTGGGCAGGCGACGACAGCGCGAACTGCACGTCCGGCGTCCCTGCCGCCTGCGCAGCCGGCGCGACGACGACGGCACCGAGCAGAGCCACAGCCAGCGCCGTCGCCAGGCTGACGGCGCGAGAGGCTCGCGCGCGCCGGGCGAGGGTCGTGCCGTGTCCGGGTGCGCCGGGAGCAGATCCGAGCATGGGAGGTGCCTTTCGTCGTCGACCGCCGTTCGGGCGCTCAGCACAGCGACGTGTCGCGCATGCGGTCACGTGGAGACGGTACTGGCGCGCCGTTCCGCGGACCCGCGGATTGCACCTTTTCACCCGCGCGCGTCCGATTGATCCCAGATCTTCACCCGATGCGCCACCGTGAGCGTCCATCTACTGGAAGCACCGTCACGACGCAAGGGACCTCCATCGGAACCCGGCCGGGACCGGTGCCCCGTGGCGCGGGCCCGAGGCCTACCCTCGACCCATGGCTCGCTACGTCGAGATGCACCCGCAGGACCCGCAGCCCCGAGCGGTCGCCCAGGTCATCGCCCTCCTCGCCGACGATGCGCTGATCGCCCACCCCACCGACTCCGGCTACGCCTTCGGCGCCCGGCTGGACAGCCACACGGCGGCCGACCGCATCCGGCAGATCCGCCATCTCGGGGACAAGCACCACTTCACCCTCATGTGCGCCGACTTCGCCCAGCTCGGCCAGTTCGTCCTGCTGGACAACTCCCAGTTCCGCGCGATCAAGTCGGCGACGCCCGGGCCCTACACCTTCATCCTTCCCGCGACGAAGGAGGTGCCGCGGCGGCTGGCCCACACGCGCAAGAAGACCGTCGGCGTCCGGATCACCGATCACCCGGTGACCCTGGCCCTGCTGCGGGCGCTGGGAGAGCCGATGCTCTCGAGCACGCTGCTGCTGCCCGGCCAGGACGAGCCGATGACGGACGGCTGGCTCGTCAAGGAGGAGCTCGACCACCTGGTCGACGTCGTGATCGACGCGGGCGAGACTCCGCACGAGCCGACGACCGTCATCGACTGGTCCGACGGGTATCCCGAGGTCGTCCGCGTGGGGGCAGGGGACCCGAGCCGGTTCGAGTGAGTCCTTCCGGGACGCCGGGCCCAGCGAGCGCCGAACCGACGGACGACGGACCGGCCAGGGAGCAGCGCGCCAAGGGTGCACCCGGTGCAGGGGCTCCGGGTGCACCCCGTCCGTGGGCGCTCCCCCTCGCGGGCCGCGAGGTCGCGGGGCGTGCGCGGCCGCCGACGTTCCGGCGAGTGCTCCTGACGGTAGTGGCGTGGGTCACACTCGGTCAACGCCTCCGGCCGCGGCGAAGCGGCAGGGCACGGAATCGCCGGGCCCCGGCCGACGTTGACCTGGCATGCCCCTGATCGGTGAGTACGCGCCGTCCGCCTCCACCTACGCCCGCGAGCAGGCCGAACGCTTCGAGGCGTCGGCCGGCGCCGAGGCGAACACGATGCGCGGGGTCCCGATCATCGTGCTGACCTCTCTCGGGGCGAGGAGCGGGAAGATCCGCAAGACGCCGCTCATGCGCGTCGAGCACGAGGGGCGGTACGTCGTGGTGGCCTCCAAGGGCGGCGCCCCGGAGCACCCCACCTGGTACCACAACCTCGTCGCGCACCCGCATGTCGAGCTGCAGGATGGCGCCGTCCGTCGCGACTACACCGCCGGCGAGCTCGAGGGTGCTGAGCGCGAGCTGTGGTGGGAGCGCTCGGTGGCGGTGTGGCCCGACTATGCGCAGTATGCGACGCGGACCGAGCGCCTGATTCCCCTGTTCCTGCTCACGCCGATCGCCGGCTGAGCCCACGGAAATGCGCGACCCCCTGATCGGGTGACCATTCTTTTCGGCCTGCGGAGCCCGGCGCTGCCAGGAGACCCGCGGCCGCCGAGCACCGCGACCGGCACCTGACCGAGGCCGGCAGCCGTCACCAGGACGCCCCTGCGGGAACCGTGCGGCGACCGCTCGGTGGCGAACGGGTGAACTCGTGCCCCCCGACCGCCCCGGGCCGGAGGTCCCAGGTAAAGAAGCCCCTGACCTGTGACGATACAGAGGTAGCCCAGCCGCAACCACCATGAAGTGAGACTGTGATGCAGACGCTCGAGATCATCCGCGAGGCCGTCGTGCTCGACCAGATCGACATCGAGCTCGCCCACCTCACCGGCGGGAGCGACGAGCTCCCCCCGTTCTGGGACTGACCTCTCCGAGGCCGGTGGCACGATCCCGGCCACTGCATTCCCTCGCACGGCGAATTGTCTTGACCATTCCTTGGTGCGGCGATGGTGGAAAGACGGACTGGCGTAGACCCGAATGCGATGTTCGGTCGGCTGTCCGCATCCTGAGCACCTGCTCCCAAGGTCCTATCGGGACCTGACCTCCTGCACGTAACGTCTGGGTCAAGTCGGCCCCCGCGCGTCCGCGGCGGGCCTTGGACTCTCCCCAGACCGCGAGGACCATCTCCATGTCGATCGACGTCCACCCCGTGCTTGCCGACCTGGACCTGCCGCCAGCGGTGCGCGCGGCACTCGACGCCTGTCGGGACATCATCGTCCCGGCGACCCGCGCGGAGCTCTACGCGCTCTGCCTCGGCCCGGACGGCGCGCCCGTCTTCGACGTCGTCTACGACGTGAACGGCAGCCCGTTCACGGAGGCCGACGTCGTCGGCTGCAAGAACGGCATCGCCGTCAACTACACCGAGGACTACATGCGCCGGCGCGACCCGGACTGCATGCAGATCGCCGACGACCTGCCCAGCGACAAGCCGCGCTACCGCGACACCTTCGGAGCGGAGTTCGCGCCGACGAAGGCCGAGACCCTCGACTGGCTCAGCGAGCAGCAGCTCATCGTCGTGCCGTTCAAGGCCGGCGGCCTGCACTACGGCTACCCCTCGCTCGCGATCATCCCGGCGAACGCGGCCTTCTTCGCGCTGACGCTGGTCGACCTGCAGGGCTGGGTGACGTTCGACGAGCTCGGATCCTTCACGCCGCGGTCGATCCTCTACGTCGCCCCGCCGTTCAGGCACACCCACTTCGGAGGCCGCCAGGTCGTCGTCCACGACCGCACGCACAGCCTGCACGAGGTGTTCGCCTACAACCTCTACCCGGGGCCGAGCGCGAAGAAGGGCGTCTTCTCCGTCCTGCTGGACATCGGGGAGAACGAGGGCTGGCTGACGGCCCATGCCTCCTCCGTGCGCGTGCGCACCCCGTACGAGAACGAGATCGTGATCATGCACGAGGGTGCATCGGGCGGCGGCAAGTCCGAGATGTGCCAGGAGATCCGGCGTGAGGAGGACGGCCGCATCCTCGTCGGGACGAATGTCGTCACCGATGAGCCCTACCTCATCACCCTCGGCGAGACGAGCACGCTCTCCCCGGTGACCGACGACATGACGCTGTGCCACCCGGCCTACCAGCACGGCGACGGGTTCCTCACGGTCGCCGACGCGGAGGCCGGCTGGTTCGTCCGGGTCGACAACCTCACCAAGTACGGCGAGGACGCCCACCTGGAGCGCGCGTTCATCCACCCCAAGGAGCCGCTGATCTTCCTCAGCATCCAGGGCGCGCCGGGCGCGACGATCCTGCCGTGGGAGCACACGCTGGACTCCAACGGGAAGCCCTGCCCCAACCCCCGCGTGGTCATCTCCCGCACGGAGTTTGCGCACCTGGTCGACGAGCCGCAGCAGGTCGACGTCCGCACGTTCGGCGTCCGGATGCCCGCGTGCACCCGCAACGCACCGAGCTACGGGATCATGGGGATGATGCACGTCGTCCCGCCGTCGGTGGCGTGGCTGTGGCGGCTCATCGCCCCACGCGGGGACAAGAACCCCTCGATCGGCGAGTCGAAGGCCGAGTCGGCGACGATCACGCACGGCGGGATGGTCTCCGAGGGCGTCGGCTCCTACTGGCCCTTCTCCACGGGCACCAAGGTCTCCGCGGCCAACCTGCTGCTTCGTCAGATCGTCGCCGCCGACCGCACCCGGTACGTCCTGACGCCCAACCAGCACATCGGCGCCTACAAGGTCGGCTTCGCCGCCGAGTGGCTGACGCGCGAGTACATGGCCCGACGCGGAGGCGGCCGGTTCTCGATGGACAACTTCAGCCCGGCACGGCTCCCGCTGTTCGGGTACACGCCCAAGGAGATCAAGCTCGACGGCCAGCAGGTCCGGCCGACGCTGCTCCGGCCGGCCTTCCAGTCCCAGGTGGGCGAGGAGGCGTACGACGTGGGCGCGACGATCCTCACGGACTTCTTCAAGAGCGAGCTCCAGCAGTTCCTCACCGAGGAGCTCGACCCGCTGGGTCGGCAGATCATCGAGATCTGCCTGCGCGACGGGAGCCTCGACGAGTACGTGGCGCTGACCCCGATGCCGCGCTGAGGTGCCGCTCCGCTAGCGTCGCGGCATGCACCTGACCTGGACGGTCGTCGTGGTCGGCACGCTGGCGACGGCGATCTTCGGGATCTCCAAGGCAGCGGTCCCGGCGGTCGGCTCCTTCGGTGCTGCCCTGCTGGCGGCGGTCCTTCCCCCGGTCGCCTCGACCGGGGTGGCTCTCCCGGTGCTCCTCGTCGGCGATCTCCTGGCGCTGGGGATGTACGCGCGGCACGTCGAGGTGCGCGTGCTGCTCCGGCTGCTGCCGGCGGTCGCCGTCGGTCTGGCGCTCGGGTTCTGGACGGTCCGGTCGGTGAGCACCGGGACGACCGCACGGGTGATCGGTGGGCTGCTGCTGATCAGCGGGCTGGGCGAGCTGCTGCGCCGACGCCGCGGGGCGCGCACGGCAGCCGATGGCACCCGATCCGCTCCCGGTGACCGCAGCCCGGTCTCCCTCGCGCTCGGTGCCGGCGCGGGGTTCTCGACGATGGTGGCCAACGCCGGCGGGCCGATGATGACGCTCTACCTGCTGCGGCTCGGCGTCACGCAGCGGGCGTTCCTCGGGACCGTGGCGTGGTTCTTCTTCGTGGTGAACGCGCTCAAGGTGCCGCTGAGCGTGGGGCTCGGTCTGATCACGCCCGCGTCGCTGGTGATCAGTGCAGCGCTGGTGCCGGGGATCGTGGTCGGGGCGCTCGTCGGGCGGCGCCTGGCGGCGGCGATGTCGCCGGAGGTGTTCGCGACGGTGGCGCTGGTGGCGACCTCCGCAGCGGGGGTGTGGCTGGTGGTGGGGTAGCCGGGCTCAGCCCCGGCGCCCGCGGAGCCGCGCGACCCCACGCCACCCCAGCAGGGTGAGGCTGAGGAACGACGTGGCGACCACGACGAAGGAGACGGGGGTGCCACCCGTCCCGGACAGCCGGCGAAGCAGCATGCCGCCGACGACCGTCCCGCCGAGCACCGTCGCGCCCGCAGGCAGCGAGATCGCGGACCAGTCGCGACCGCTCGACCGCACGCCGAGGAGGGCGAGCCAGCCGAGGCCTGCGCCGGCGAGGAACGGCCAGGCCGTCGTCAGCGTGCCCAGGACGACGGAGCCCTCCTCGTGGGAGCGCCGTCCGACGAGGACGAAGGCGAGCACAGCGAGGGCATCGGCTCCAGCGGCGGTGACGTCGGCGCGAGCCGCGATGGTCGACCGCCGGGTCCTCGGTCGGCTGGGGCCAGGGTTCGGGGTGCTCACCCGGCCATGCTGCCACCGACGGCGGACGCGGGGGGATCCGCCACTGGCACCCGCGCCGCCACGAACCCCACGGGCGCGAGCACCATCGCGAGCAGGGCCGTCAGGATCACGGCGCCGCGTGGCAGGGACGGCGAGCCGACCAGCGTGACGAGCGCCGCGACGAGCACGGGCGACGCCACCACGATCAGCGCCGACCAGCCGAGCACCCCGAGCCGGCGCCCAGCAGGCACGAACCGGCGCGTGGCCAGCACCATCGCGACGAACCACAGGAGCATCGCGGCGATCACGCCGGCGATCATCCCCAGGATCACCGCCGCGAGGTCGGCCCAGCCGTTCGACGAGTCGGCGAGCACGCGGGTCACGAGTCCGACGACCAGGCCCACCGCCGCGCCGACGCCGAGGGCGATCGCGAGCCACGCGAGGCAGAAGCCGAGGGCGCCGACCCTCCCGGTCGGGCGACGGGGGCCCGGGACGGCGGCGTTGCCGACCGCCGGCCCGCCGGCCGCTGTCGCGGTCGGCCGGTCCAGGGGGCCCTGCGGGGACGTTCCAGGCATCGTCGCCTCCTTGTCGGGGCACAGTAGCGAGCACCGGCGAACGCGCGGACGTGCGCTCGGCCACGCGATCGCCTCAGTCCTGCGTCACCTCGACCACCAGCCCGTCCTCCACGTGCAGCCGTCGCGTCAACCGCACGGTCTCGAGCATCCGCCGGTCGTGGGTGACCAGCAGGATCGTCCCCTCGAAGCTGTCCATCGCCGCCTCGAGCTGCTCGATGGCCGGCAGGTCGAGGTGGTTGGTCGGCTCGTCGAGCACCAGGAGGTTCACACCGCGCGCCTGGAGGAGCGCGAGCGCGGCGCGGGTGCGCTCGCCGGGTGACTGCGAGGACGCCGGGCGCGCGATGTGGTGCGCGACCAGGCCGAACTTGGCGAGCAGGGTGCGCACCTCGGCCGTCTGCCAGTCCGGGACCTGGCGGGCGAAGGCGTCGCCGAGCGGCTCGTCGCCCTCGAAGGCCGCACGGGCCTGGTCGACCTCGCCGACCAGCACCCCCGAGCCGAGGTCGACGACGCCGGAGGTCGGCGCGAGCCGGCCGAGCAGCAGCGCGAGCAACGTGGACTTGCCCGCCCCGTTCGGCCCGGTGACCGCGACGCGGTCCTTCCAGGCGATCTGCAGGTCGACCGGACCGAGCCGGAACCCGCCGCGCTCGACGACGGCCCCGCGCGCCACCGCGACCACGGCACCGGAGCGCGCGGCGGTGGCGATGCTCATCTGCAGCTGCCACTCCTTGCGCGGCTCCTCGACGACCTCGAGCCGGCTGATCATCTTCTCCGTCTGACGGGCCTTGGCCGCCTGCTTCTCCGAGGCCTCCGAGCGGAACTTGCGGCCGATCTTGTCGTTGTCCTTGACCTTGCGACGGGCGTTCTTCACGCCCTTCTCCATCCACGCGCGCTGCATCCGCGCGCGGGACTCCAGTCCGCCGAGGCGCGAGGCGTAGTCGTCGTAGGCCTCGCGGGCCCGGCGGCGCGCGATGGTGCGCTCCTCCAGGTAGGCGTCGTAGCTGCCGCCATAGGTGAGGACGCGCTGCAGGCTCCGGTCGATCTCGACGACGGTCGTCACGGTCCTGCTGAGGAACTCGCGGTCGTGGCTGACCACGACGATGGGGGCCTGCGAGCGCTCGACGAAGTCCTCCAGCAGGTCGAGGCCCTCGGTGTCGAGGTCGTTGGTCGGCTCGTCGAGCAGGTAGAGGTCGAATCGCGAGAGCAGCAGCGCCGCGAGCCCGACGCGGGCGGCCTGGCCGCCGGACAGCGCTGTCATCGGGTGGTCGAGGTCGATGGTCAGGCCGAGCTCGTCGGTGACGCTGCCGAGGCGGGACTCGAGGTCGGCTCCGCCCAGGGCGAGCCAGGCCTCCAGCGCCTCGCCGTACACGTCGTCGGTCCCGGGTGCCTCGGTGGCCAGGGCCTCCGCGGCGGCGTCCATGGCGGCCTGGGCGTCAGCGACCCCGGTACGTCGCTCGAGGTGCTCGCGCACGGTCTCGCCAGGACGGCGCTCGATCTCCTGAGCGAGGTGGCCGAGCTGAGCGTGCGCGGGGCTGACGGTGACACTGCCGGCGTCCGGCCGCCGCTCCCCGCCGAGGATGTGCAGCAGCGTCGACTTGCCCGCGCCGTTCGGACCCACGAGCCCGACGACGTCTCCTGGCGCGACGACCAGGTCGAGCCCGGAGAACAGCGTCCGGTCCCCGAAGGCAGCGGCCACACCCTTCGCCTGCACGGTCGCGCTCATGCCGCCATTGTCCCGTGAGCCCGACGCCCCGCGCACCGGCACCCACGCCGCCCCCGTGCCACCCGCGAGCGAGGGTGGGGAGGGTCGCCGTCGACATCCCGGGCCACGGCTCCTCACACCCCTGCTCCGACGGAGATCTCTCTCCCGCTCTTGCCAGGCGACCCGTCGCGATATATCGTCACTGTATCGAGATAGAACAGGAGGATCTCCCATGAGATTCAACGACACCGAGATGGCGGGGCAGCCGACCTTCGGCGAGCGCCGCTTCCGTCCGGAGTCCGTCGACGACGACTCCACCTTCGAGACCGGGCACGGTCGCGGCCGCGGTCATGGCCACGGCGGACGCGGCAGCCGGGGCGGACCCGGGTTCGGGGGTCCGGGCTTCGGCGGCCCGGGCTTCGGCGGACCCGGGTTCGGCTTCGGCTTCGGCTTCGGCGGTCCCCGTCGCGGCCCGCGGCCCCGTGGCGACGTCCGCGCCGCCATCCTGCTGCTGCTCGCCGAGCAGCCGCGCCACGGCTACGAGCTCATCCAGGAGATCGGCCAGCGGTCCGACGGCGCCTGGACGCCCAGCCCCGGCTCCGTCTACCCCGCGCTCCAGGCGCTGGAGGACGAGGGCCTGCTGGTCATCGAACCCGTCGCCGGCCGCAAGACGGCGTCGCTGACCGAGGCCGGCGAGGCCTATGTCGCCGAGGAGCGCGAGCGCCTGGGCGACCCGTTCACCGTCGACACCGGCGACCGCGGGCAGGCCACGGGCTTCCGTGACGAGATCCGCGCGCTGGCCGAGGCCTTCACGCAGGTCGTCCGGGTGGGCTCCGTCGATCAGAAGGACGCGGCGCTCGGGGTGCTCACGAAGGCCCGTAAGGAGCTCTACCGGATCCTCGCGGACGACGACTCCACCGAGGAGTGAGCTTCGCCGAGCGGGCCCTGCGTCGGAAGGCGCGGGGCCCGTCGTCGTCGGCGGACCACTCCCCGGCCCCAGGGTTGCGCCACGGGCACCGTACCCTCGGAGGAGAACGCCACCCCGCACGGCGCGGCCCGCCACCGACCCGTGCACGATCCCGAGGAGTCCAGGACGTGACCGAGACGCACGCCGACCGGGCACCGCTGGCACGCGTGGACGCCGCGAGCGTCGACGACCTCTCGCGGCTGCGTGCCGAGTTCACGCGCTTCATGCTCGAGTACAAGTTCGGCATCGACGAGGTCACGACGAAGATCGCGATCCTGCAGGAGGAGTTCGCCCACCTGCACGCCTACAACCCGATCGAGCACGTCGCCTCGCGGCTCAAGACGCCGGAGTCGCTGCTCGCGAAGGTCGTCCGGCGTGGCATCGACCCCTCCTTCGAGGTGATCCGCGAGCAGATCACCGATATCGCCGGGATCCGGGTGGTGTGCAGCTTCACCTCTGACGTCTACCGGCTCAGCGAGATGCTGTCCCGCCAGAGCGACCTGACGCTGCTGGAGATGAAGGACTACATCGCGCGTCCGAAGCCGAACGGCTACCGGAGCCTGCATGCGCTCGTCCAGGTGCCCGTGTTCCTCTCCGCCGGTCCCGTGCCGGTGACCGTCGAGGTGCAGATCCGGACGATCGCGATGGACTTCTGGGCGAGCCTGGAGCACAAGATCTTCTACAAGTACGCGGGCGGGGCACCGGACGACGTCGTCGCCAGCCTCACCGAGGCGGCCGAGACCGCGCACACGCTCGACGAGATGATGGAGCACCTGCACCAGCGCGTGCACGGCGAAGGCGGTCGCGTGCGCTCGCTGCCCAGCCCCTTGGAGCCCGATGACCGGCTGCTCGAACGGCTGCGGGCGATCCGGGCGAGCATGCGGTAGGTCGCCGTCTCGCCTCGCGACCCACCGGAGGCGAGGCCGCCCGTCCGCAATAGCCTTGGCCGAGACCGCGGGGCCTCACCCCGCACCCCCGAGCCGAGGTCGCCATGCCGCAGCTGCGTTCCCGCACCACCACCCACGGCCGCACCATGGCCGGCGCCCGTGCCCTGTGGCGCGCGACCGGACTGACCAACGACGACTTCGGCAAGCCGATGATCGCCGTCGCGAACTCCTACACGCAGTTCGTGCCCGGTCACGTGCACCTGAAGGACATGGGCGACCTCGTCGCCGGGGCGGTCAAGGAGGCCGGCGGCATCGCGCGGGAGTTCAACACGATCGCCGTCGACGACGGCATCGCGATGGGCCACTCCGGGATGCTCTACTCGCTGCCGAGCCGCGAGCTCATCGCGGACTCCGTGGAGTACATGGTCAACGCGCACCAGGCCGATGCGCTGGTCTGCATCTCCAACTGCGACAAGATCACGCCCGGCATGCTGCTCGCGGCGCTGCGGCTGAACATCCCCACCGTGTTCGTCTCGGGCGGGGCGATGGAGGCCGGCCGCGTCGTCGTCGGCGAGGACGGGACGGTGCGCTCGCGCCTCGACCTGATCGACGCGATGGTCAAGGCCGTCGACCAGGACGTGTCCGACGAGGAGATCGCGTCGATCGAGGAGAACGCCTGTCCGACCTGTGGCTCCTGCTCGGGGATGTTCACCGCGAACTCGATGAACTGCCTGCTCGAGGTCATCGGCCTCGCGCTCCCGGGGAACGGCTCGACGCTGGCCACCTCGGCCGCGCGACGGGAGCTCTTCCTCGAGGCCGGCCGTACCGCCGTCGAGATCGCCGAGCGCTGGTACGACGGCGACGACGCCTCGGTGCTGCCGCTGTCGATCGTCACCCGGGAGTCGCTGTCCAACGCCATGCGCGTGGACATCGCCATGGGCGGCTCGACGAACACGATCCTGCACCTGCTCGCCGCGGCTCAGGAGGGCCAGATCGACTTCGAGCAGACGGACATCGACGCGCTCTCCCGCGTGACGCCCTGCCTGTGCAAGGTCGCGCCGAACTCCACGAGCTACTACATGGAGGACGTGCACCGCGCCGGCGGTATCGCGGCGATCATGGGCGAGCTGCACCGCGGCGGGATGCTCGAGACGGGCGTGCACGCCGTGCACTCCCCCGACCTGCAGTCCTGGCTGGAGGAGTGGGACGTGCGCGGCGGCTCCGCGAGCGAGGCGGCGCTCGAGCTGTTCCGCGCGGCGCCCGGCGGGGTGCGGACCACCCAGGCCTTCTCCTCGACGAACCGCTGGGAGTCGCTCGACACCGACGCGGCCGGCGGTTGCATCCGCTCCGTCGAGCACGCGTACACGGTCGATGGTGGCCTTGCGGTACTGACCGGCAACCTCGCGCCGGACGGCTGCATCGTGAAGACGGCCGGCGTCCCGGAGCACCAGTGGACCTTCCGCGGGCCGGCCAAGGTCGCCGAGTCGCAGGAGGAGGCCGTCGAGATGATCCTCGGCGGCACGATCGTCGAGGGCGACGTCGTCGTGGTCCGCTACGAGGGGCCGCGGGGCGGGCCTGGCATGCAGGAGATGCTCTACCCGACCTCGTACCTCAAGGGCGTGGGCCTCGGCCCGACGTGCGCGCTGATCACCGACGGCCGGTTCTCCGGGGGATCGTCCGGCCTCTCGGTGGGGCACGTCTCGCCCGAGGCTGCCTCTGGCGGGGCCATCGGGCTGGTGCAGGACGGCGACGAGATCGAGTTCTCCATCCCCGAGCGCCGCGTCACGCTGCACGTCGCCGAGGCGGAGCTGGCCCGCCGCCGCGCCGAGCGCGAGGTCACCGGCTGGACCCCACGCGATCGCAAGCGCGAGGTCAGCGCAGCCCTGCGCCTCTTCGCCCTCTTCGCCCAGTCCGCCGACAAGGGCGCCGCCCGCAAGGTCCCGTGAGCGGGCGCCGCGATCCGGCCACGTCGGACGACGTCGACGCCGGGACGCCCTCGGGCGCAGCGGCGACCTGGGCGGCCGAGCCCGAGATCGCCGACGACCGGATCCGCGAGGCGACCGGCCGTGGCTGGGACGGGTGGCGAGCGCTCCTCGACGACGCCGGCCAGCGCGACGCCGGGCACACGGCCATCGCCGCGTGGGTCGCAGGCGAGCACGGGGTCGACGGGTCGTGGGCGCAGGCCGTGACGATCGGATACGAGCGCATCGTCGGGCTTCGTGGCGCCGGCCAGCTGACCGACGGCACCTACGCCGCCAACGCGAGCCGGACGCTCGAGCTCGACGCGCCCGCGCTGCGCGCCAGGCTCCTCGACGATCGCGAGGCCCTGTTCCCGGGGACGGCGACCGAGCTGCGCTCGCGGCCCGAGTCCACGTCCCTGCGGATCGCGTTCCCCGAGGGCGTCGCGCTCCTCTCGCTCGAGCCGGCGACGAAGGGAAGGACCAAGGTGACGATCCAGCACTCGAAGCTCTCGTCACCGCAGGCCGCCGAGCGGATGAAGGAGTTCTGGACGGCCTGGCTCACCACCCTCGCCGACGCCTGACCCTGCGTCCCGCCCTACCGCGTCGAGGGAGGGGTTTCGTCGCGAGAGAGGGTGTTCGAACACC